>DATJBN010000034.1:0-4072 GCA_035515335.1 Syntrophales bacterium
AATCTGCTTTTCCGCCGATTCCCAGTTGTACTCATGAAGCTCGACATCCATCGGTTCTCCTTCAGTGTGTATGTTCACGCCCACCTTCAGGAGTTCTCCTGATTGGATGCCCTTCTCGAACTCGTAGGCTTGCCGCGCAACAAGTCTCTGGATATAGCCGGTTGCCACGGCCTGTATCATCCCGCCAGCCTTCTCTATACGCTCCATCTCTTCTTCGATCTTCTGCTCCATCTCCTTCGTGAGCGTTTCTATGAAGTAGCTTCCTGCGAGGGGATCGACGGTGTCCCGCAGGCCTATCTCATCCATGAGGAGCTGCAGGGTGCGCAATGAAATGATCGCTGAATGCGGCGTGGGGATGGTGTAGGCTTCGTCGTAACTGCAGAGCGCGATAGTTTGGGCTCCTGCCAGCGCAGCAGAGAGGGCGTAATAGGCGCCACGCATGATGTTGTTCTCGGGCTGCGCCTTGGTCAGGCCATATCCGCCTCCCCCAAACAGGCCTCTCAAGTACATGTTGGAATCTTTTTTTACGCCGTATTTTTCCTTAAGGTTCCTGGCCCAGAGCTTGCGGCCTGCCCTGAACTTGGCCACCTGTTCCCAGATGTTCCCGAATACATTGAAGTTGAAGGAGAAGCGGCCGACAAAAGCATCCACGTCGTAGCCTCTGGCGAGCACATTGTCTATGTAAGCATTTGCGATCAGTATGGCATAGGCGATCTCCTGTGCAGGCGTTGCGCCCGATTCCCTGATGTGGTAGCCGCATACGCTCACCGGATTGGTGCGAGGCAGAGCCTCTATCGAATATTCGATCGTATCGCCGATCAGCTTTACTGCAGGTTCCACCGGAAAAATCCAGGAGCCCCGCCCGATCATTTCCTTCAGAATATCATTCTGCGGCGTGGCTGAAATAATGTCGCGACCGTAGCTGTATTTCTCAGCCACGGCCTGGTACATGGCAAGCATTATCGAGGCGATCGCGTTAATGGTCAGACCTGAACCTATTTTCGCCAGGTTGATATCTTTGAATGCCACCTCAAAATCCCTGAGCGAGTCGACCGCCATTCCCACGCGGCCTACTTCGCCTTCAGCCATAGGGTCGTCAGAGTCGTAACCCATCTGGGTGGGCAAATCGAAAGCCACGTTCAGCCCGGTCTGACCGTGCGAAATCATCAGCTTAAATCTCTCGTTTGTTTCATAGGGCGTCCCGAAGCCGGTGTACTGCCTCGTTGTCCAGGCCCTGCTCCGATATCCCTGCCGGTGTATCCCTCTTGTGAAGGGATACTGGCCGGGGTCAGCAAGATCCCGCTCATAAGAAAAACCGATCTTTTCAAGGTCCTCAGGACCATAAAGCGGCCTTACGTGAATGCCCGACTGGAGCGTTACATCCGTGATCTGGTCTTTCGCATCTTTGGTATATTTCGCAACTCCCATAGATCCTCCTATGCTCGTTTCACATGGTCGTTGATGAAGGTTACAATGTCCGAAAAAGGTGTGCCGCCGGGGAAGACACCAGAGACGCCAAGGTTCTCGAGCCGGGCAATATCTTTGTTCGGAATCACGCCTCCCACGATTACCATCTTATCGCCTATCCCTTCCTGACCCACTTTTTTCATGAGCTTTTCGACAATGGGGATGTGGGCACCGCTCATTATGGAGAGTCCTATAATATCCACATCCTCCTGGATGGCAATCCTCACAATCTGATCGACGGTCTTATGGAGGCCCGTGTAAATCACTTCCATGCCTGCCTCCTTGAGTGCATGGGCCACTACTTTGGCACCCCTGTCGTGGCCGTCGAGTCCGGGCTTGGCTACCAATACCTTTATCTCGCTTTGATCTTTCAAAGTTCCCTCCCAAAATCAATTTATTATAGTAAAGGCTCTGCAGAAGCTCATCACCCTATTTTCCATTCAAATGCGCTTGGCGTCTCCGGAGGTCTTAGCAGTGTCCGGTCGATCAGTTCCTTCAAAATTTCCGGTCCGGAATCACGACTTCCCGATTATCATCCTGCCAAGAAAATCTTTTATTATTTCCTGTGTCCCACCACCGTACAGCAAAAAGCGGGCATCCCTGAAGTGGCGCTGTGGATTATATTCGCGGGCAAACCCATTCGCGCCCCAGATCCGTGTGACCTCATCGACCACTTTCACGCAGGTCTCGGTTGCAATCATCTTCGCCATGGCTGCTTCCTTCCGGCTTGAAAGCTTCTCTTTAATCCTCCAAGCCCCGTAGTAGACCATAAGCCGGCTCGCCTCCATCTCGGTGGCCATGTCTGCAAACTTGGCCCTGATAAGCTGGTAGCTGCCGATCGGCTTTCCAAAGGCCACCCGCTTTCTCGCATACTCCAGGCCTTCATCGTAGGCTGCCTGCGCAATCCCGAGCGCCATAGCTCCGGTCATCACTCGAACTTCATCCAGTATCTCTCCCAGATATTCGATCCCTTTGTTTATCTCTGCTCCGAGAAGATTTTCTTCGGGGACCCGCACGTTGTCAAGCACAAGTTCTCCGGTTACTGTTCCGCGGCAACCGAGCTTATCGAGGATCTGCCCCGGTGTGAAGCCGGGTGTACCCTTCTCGACAAGGAAGAAATTGAGCCCCTTTGGTCCCAACTTGGGATCGGTCGTGGCGAGTATTGTTGCCATATGGGCAAGGTGACCGTTTGTTATCCACATCTTTGTTCCGTTTATTACCCATTCATTGCCATCCTTGACCGCCGTCGTTTTCGTCGCTGAAAGGTCCGACCCGGATTGGTCCTCCGTGAAACACATGGTGGCAACTTTCTCAGCCTTCATCGCCGGATAGAGGCAGCGCTTCTTTATCTCTTCGGTGCCGAAACGATAGATGAAATAGGTACCCATGAGGATGTTCATGATGACGCTCTGGGCAAAACCAACCGATCCCCTGGCTATCTGTTCATAGAAGATCATGGCGGTTACAGGGTCGGCATTCATGCCTCCTATCTCTTCGGGGTACCGAAGGCCAAGGTAGCCCAGTTTGCCGAATTCCCGCCAGAGCTCCCAGGGGAATTCATCCTTCTCGTCTATTTCCCGGGCCTTCGGGACGACCATGCGGTCGACCGTCTCCGTGACCATCTTCTTGAAAAATTCCTGCTCCTCGGTCAAGGCGAAATCCATGTAAGCCTCCTTAGTGATAGTAGCGTTCAGGTTTTCTGAGCGTATCTTTTGCCAGCTCTTCTGCGAGGATTGTAAAGGTGACGCAGTCGGCTCCCATCCCGCCGATCTCCGCAGGATATCTGATACCATAATAGCCTAAGTGCCCTAATTCCTCGAACAGCCTGGCAGGAAATATATTATTCTTATCGATTGATTCTGCTTCGGGAACCGCCCGGCGCCGAAGTGTCTGGAAAACCTGTTCTATGAAAAACTGCTGGTCTTGTGTCAGTCTAAAATCCACCGATCCCTCCATAACGATTTGACTTCAAGCGTTTAGCTTCGTTGCCGTCGCCCTGCCTCACTCCGACGTACTTTTACAGTACGCCTGCGTTCGTCACGGCTTGAGCGCCTCGCTCTCCATCTTGAATCCAAATCGTTATAAGTAATCAATTGCCTTTGCTACTTGCGATTCCGGTTCTTTCTAAAATCCTTTCCGCGGCGCTATACGGATCTAGCTTTCCATGCTTCGCATCTTCAGCAATGCGGGTGCACTCCGTATTATTCTTGATCACACCTGCAAAGCGCCTCCATACCTCTTCCTTCAGGAGACTCATGATGAACGCTGAAATCTTTTCCTCTTTCCTCTTCTCTCTTCGTTCATCTGCCGTGACGAAAACCCAATGCCTGTTGATCGCTTCGACAAGTTCTTTCACACCTTCTCCCCGATCAGCCCTGGTAACGAGCACCGGAGTAACCCAGCCGTCTATTCCGGCTCGGCCGAAACAGTATCTCATCAATTCTTGCTCTGCCTCCATAGCTCCCTGCCTGTCGGCCTTGTTCACGACCAGAATATCGCCTATTTCGATGAGTCCCGCTTTGAGCAACTGGATCTCATCGCCGTAATCGGGCGTAAAGAGGATAATCACGGTATCACACAGATGGGAAAGCTCCTTTTCTGCCTG
>DATJBN010000035.1:0-7813 GCA_035515335.1 Syntrophales bacterium
CATGGACAAGGCCCGCGCAATCAAGCGAATCAAGGAGCTCCGTGATTTAATCTCCTACCATAACAGGCGTTACTATCAACTCGATGATCCCGAGATTGCGGATGCCGAGTACGACCGCCTGATGCAAGAGCTTATCGACCTGGAGAATAAATTCCCGGAGGTCGATGTCGCAGATTCGCCAACCCAGCGTGTGGGCGCGGCGCCTCTCGAAAAATTTACCGCGATCACCCACCTCACTCCCATGCTCAGCCTTGCCAACGCCTTTTCAGAGGAGGACATCAATGATTTTGATGCGCGGATTAAGCGCCTTCTCGCCGCCAAGGAAGACATCGACTTTGTCGTTGAGCCCAAGCTTGATGGTACGGCTGTCAATCTTATCTATGAAAAGGGGGTTTTTTCCACAGGCGCGACGAGAGGCGACGGGACCGTTGGAGAGGATGTCACGCAGAATCTCAAGACCATCCATTCCATACCGCTCTCCGTGAAAGACAAGGAGGCTCCGGTCCCCGAAACTATTGAAATACGGGGCGAGGTATATATCGAAATTGAGCCCTTCCAGAAGCTCAACAAACGCAGGCTAAAAGAAGGTGAGCAGCCCTTCGCCAACCCGCGTAATGCGGCAGCCGGTTCATTGCGGCAACTGGATTCCCGGATAACCGCTAGAAGGCCGCTCGAGATATTCTGTTACGGCATCGGCCTTGTCGAGGGCAAGACCTTCAAGAGTCACTGGGAAGTCCTGCAGACACTTGGCAAATGGGGATTCAGGGTCAACCCTCATGTCAAGCAGGCGAGCAAGATAGAGGAGTGTATCGAATATTATGGCCACATCAATAAGATCAGGGAAAAGCTGCCCTACGAAATAGACGGTGTGGTCATCAAGGTCAATGACATTGAAACCCAGGAGCGGCTGGGTGCAGTGTCCCGGAGCCCCCGCTGGGCGGTTGCCTGCAAATTTGCCGCTACGCAGGAAACCACCGTCGTTGAAGATATACGCGTACACGTGGGACGCACAGGCGTCCTGACCCCCGTAGCTATCATGAAGCCTGTGCGCGTGGGAGGCGTCACAATCAGCAGGGCCACGCTTCATAACATGGACGAGATAGAAAGAAAGGACATCCGTATCGGCGACACGGTTATAGTTCAAAGAGCCGGAGACGTGATCCCGGAAGTCGTCAAGGTCATCGAGTCGAAGCGCACCGGCAAGGAAAAGAAATTTGTAATGCCCGGTACCTGTCCGGAATGCGGATCACATGTGGTTCGCCTTGAGGGCGAGGCCGCGCACCGCTGCATCGGGCTAGTCTGCCCCGCCCAGATCAAGGAACATATCACCCATTTCGCCTCGCGGGGCGGCATGGACATCGAGGGGCTGGGCGACAAGATGGTTGCGCAACTGGTTGACGCGAAGCTGATCAGAGACCCTGCCGACATCTATTATCTCAAGAAGGAGCAGCTTCTCGCTCTCGAAAGAATGGCGAATAAGTCGGCCGACAACCTCCTTGCGTCTATAGAACGTTCGAAGACACCGCCGCTCGATAAATTTCTCTACGCACTGGGGATAAGGCATGTGGGAGAGCACATGGCAAAGGTCCTCGCAGCTTCGTTCAGCACACTGGACAAACTCATGGATGCAACGGAAGGTGAGCTCCTAGCAATCAGAGACATTGGCTCCGAGGTTGCCGCGAGCATCACCGGGTTCTTTGCCGAGGCATCCAACAGGAAAGTCATCGATAAATTCAGAAAGGCCGGCGTCCGGCCCGGTGAGAAGGATCGTCCCAACGATGCACGTCTTGCGGGAAAAACCTTCGTCTTCACCGGCACCTTGAGCAGCCTAACAAGAAGCCAAGCGAAAGAGGTCGTGGAATCACTGGGCGCTTCGGCTACCGATTCCGTCTCAAAGACCGCGGACTATGTCGTTGCCGGAGAAGCCGCGGGCTCAAAGCTCGCAAAGGCACGGAGAGCGGGCGTCAAGGTTATCGACGAGAAGGAATTTCTGAAACTCACCGGCAGGAAATGAAGGAATGAAAAGGATGCACGTCATCATCTCGGGCAGGGTGCAGGGCGTCTTCTTCCGGGCATACACACGGGAAACCGCTGTCCATCTGAAGCTCAAGGGGTGGGTGCGGAATCTGGGCGACGGAAGCGTCGAGGCAGTATTTGAAGGTGACGATAAGAACGTGGAGTCAATGCTCGAGTGGTGCAGAAAAGGCCCGCCCCATGCCGTCGTCAAAAACGTGGAAGCGACCGCAGAGACTTACTCAGGCGAATTCCACGATTTCCGTATCACCTACTGACGGAACTCCCTGATCGTCTCCTCAAAGCCCATCATCGAATTTACTATCGTTGCGTCGTCGACGCAGAAGGCGATCCGGAAATTTCCGGGCCATCCGAAGCCGCTCCCCGGCACGGTCAAAATCTTCTTCTTTTGCAGGGCTCTCACAAATTCTATGTCGTCGCCTCCCGGCGCCTTAGGAAAGAGATAGAACGTCCCGCCCGGCTTTATAAATTCATAGCCGATGGCGGAAAGGCCGTCACAGAGAAGTTTGCATTTCCTTCGATACTCATCAACATCGACGGTAACGCCGTGGATCCTTGCAACAACTCTTTGCATCAGCGCGGGTGCGTTCACGAAACCAAGCGTCCTGTTGAAAAGCACCATGCCGCCCACGACCTGCTCAACGTCTGAGATATCCGGGTTCACGGCAAGGTATCCGATGCGCTCACCCGCGAGAGAAAGGCTCTTCGAGTAAGATGATGCAATGATGCTGTTCTTGTATGCTGCAAGAACACTCGGTACCGTAACGCCGTCATAGACGATCTCCCTGTAAGGCTCATCGGAAGCGAGATAAATTTCCTTACCGTATGCCCTACTCTTCTCCGTGAGCACACTCGCGAGTCCCCGGATCGATTCCGCATCATAGACCTTCCCGGTCGGATTATTGGGGGAGTTAATCAGGACTATCTTCGTCTTTTCGGTGATGCCGTCTCTGATCGCGTCGAGATCAAGTGAGAAGTCATCCTTCGACCTCACGAATTTTGCCGTGCCGTTGGCATTATCCGCATAAATTTTGTATTCCACAAAGCATGGAACAGGAGCGAGCACCTCGTCTCCGGGTTCCAGTAGGACTTTGAAGATAACGTTCAATGCCCCCGCAGCCCCGCAGGTCATGACGATATGGTCTGCGCCAAGCGGGACTTTATGGTCGGCGCTCAAGGCCTGAGCCACGACCTTGCGAGTCTCAAGGTACCCGGCGTTGGGCATGTATCCGTGAAGGCCTGGGGCCTCCTGGGCTGCAATCTCACGCAGAGCCTTCTTGAATTCAAGCGGCGGCTCAACGCTGGGGTTGCCGATGCTGAAGTCAAAGACCTTATCTGCCCCGTACTCCCTCTTCAGGGCGTTTCCCTCCTCGAACATCTTTCTGATCCAGGAGGACTGGGAAATAAAATTCCGAACCTTTTCAGATACCGCCATACGCCTCCCCCACAAAGCACAGTAGTTGAAAAGACAAGTGTGTAAGTATCACAGCATGCATGCCCCGTCAATATCGCAACACGGAAACCGGAACGGCCGATTACCCTTGACATTTGGGTATTCGGTGTTAAATTTAATTCACGAAAGGATACTTGGGAAAAGAGGAATACATGCCAATTTACGAATTCAAGTGTAAGAAATGCAGCAGCAAGTTCGAGGTCTTATTTCTTTCCGCAGGTGACCGGCCTGCAATATCTTGTCCAACCTGCAAGTCAAAGAAAGCCGAGCGGATGATGTCCGTCTTCGGCGGGAAGGTCGGCAACACTTCGGCAGGCGGGTGTTCGTCCTGTGCGGCTACATCCTGCAGCACTTCCTGAGGTCACTGACCACTGTGGTAGTTTGCCACTTCCGCTAAAAATCAACGATAATTTTCCCTTGTAAAAAGGGCTGTAATCTACTATAAGCAGCCAGCCGATTACGCAAGCCTTCTTATCCGGCTCCCGTCCATAAAAGGGAACGATTCGGTTTTGAGACGCTTGCAAAAAATACCTTTTAGAAAAGAGACGAGGACAATGAATATTCTGATGTTTGGGCCAAACGGAAGCGGCAAGGGGACATTCGGCAAGGTTCTGTGCGACAAATTCGGTATACCCCAGATAGAAACCGGGGTCATTTTCCGGGACAACATCTCGAAGGGTACGGCATTGGGGAAAGAGGCAAAGGCCTACATCGACAGAGGCGACCTTGTCCCCGACGGGATCACCATCCCGATGATTTTGAGCCGTCTCACGGAAAAGGATTGTGCGAAAGGCTGGCTTCTGGATGGGTTTCCCCGCAACAAGACGCAGGCTGTGGCCTTCTGGGATGCCCTTCAGAAGGAGAAGATAAAGCTGGACTATGTCGTTGAGCTTGTCCTCGACAGAGACACGGCAAAGAAGCGCATCATGGGGAGGCGTCTCTGCCCCAAGGACAATAACCACCCGAACAATATTTACGTCCAGGCGAATCTGCCTGTGGAAAAAGACGGCAAGCTTTACTGCCGGGTCTGCGGGAGTGACGGCCTCCTGACCAGGGCTGATGACCAGGACGAGAAGGCGATCGACAAGAGGCACGGGATCTACTTCGATACGAATAACGGCACACTTTCCGCCATCAATTATTTCAAGGACAGGGTCAAGGTCATCCAGGTGGATGCTGCACCTGGCATCAAAGTGGTCACGGAGAATCTCTTTAAACTGGTAAAATAAATATAACAGAAAATGGAGATGCTGAAGCCTTCCCGGAGACGGGAAGGCTTTTTTTGTCGTATTTCCAGTGACGGCAGGTCATCAGATGGCAACGCATCTGAAGCCCAGGATGTTGGATGACGCTCCTCTGTCCATCTGATAACGGTTCGCGAGGCGAGCAGGACTCTCTGATATCCAGCTTCCGCCTTTCACCACGTGGAGCGTTCCATTTCTCTCTCCTTCGTTTCCAATCTTCCACGGGTCGAGTGTCCACTCGAGTACGTTTCCAAGGGCGTCAACGACACCACGGTCATTTGCGAATTTGATGTACATGTCGACAGGGGTTGTGTCGCCGATATAGCTCTTTTCCACGTTGCACGAATTGTGGGCCCACTCATTCCCCCATGGATACGTATTGCCGCGTGCAGTTCGTGCTGCAGCCTCCCACTCACTCTCCGTGGGAACCCTCTTCCCCGTCCACGATGCAAAGGCACATGCATCTTCCAGGCTGACCTGGACTACGGGATGTCTTTTCTTGTTGTGAAGGGAACTGGCCGGCCCGTTCGGTCGGTACCAGCAAGCCCCTCGTACCCGAGTGCCCGTCAGATGGCCCTTACGGATAAACATCTCCCTGCCGGTTACTGCGTCTTTCGTCCTCTGTGTGCAGGGCGTATACACAAAACCATATCCGTTTCTTTCCGCCGTTGTCTTGTACCCGGTCTTTTCTACGAATGTCTCAAAGAGCGCATTCGTGACGGGGAATTTGCCGATATAGAATCCCTGAAGGCGGATTGTATTTTCCGGCAGTTGGTTCCTCTCGGGATTCTTTTCCCCGGTCTTATAATCACCGCTACTGATGAAGATATGCTGGTTATAGAATCTCTCCCGGACGCTGAGATCGCGCTCAAACTCCTCGGAGAGGATCCTTGCCTTTTCCCTGATCTCTTCTTCAGAATACGGGCTGCCGCTTAGGTCCGGCCCGAGATTCTCCAGTACCTTCGCCGCTTCGGCAAGTGTCGCAAGAATCTCCGCCTTATCATAGAGGTCTCCGTCCGCGGCCTCCGCGCTCTCATCGAGTTGCTCAACCATGACCTCGGTCTCGCTCTCATCAACCGCTGCCTCTTCGGCAAGTTCTTCTACGATTTCGTCAGAGATCACTTCCTCCATTCTCGCAGGATCGGGAGAAGCTGTTTGAGATCCGTCAGCAGTATCAGCCGTACCATCTTCACGTTGGTCCTGTGAAGCTTCCATCTCCCCTATCTCATCAGTTGCTATCTCAACCTGAACGTCAACATCATCAATAGCGACAATCTCCGCGGAGGCATCGTCCGCGGACACGTCAGAGGCCTCGTCAGCGACTTCCTCCACTATCTCTTCAATCACATCCTCGGCAATCTCTACGGCATCTGCCGGGCCTACATTCACGGTTTCAGCGGCATCGCCTGTTCCGCCACCCCCGTTTAACGACAAGCCCATCTTTTGCGAAAGGTTTAGAACGAGCTCCTTTATGCGGTCAAATTTTCCAGCACCGCTTGTCCCTTTATCCGAGCCTGACCTGGAGAGCATGTCGTCAACCTCGTTCAGCATCTCCGCCATCTTCCGTATTACGTCGGCCCCGTCCTCTCTCAGGATGGCGTCAATCGTCCCCAGGGTCTTGTTCTTCGCCTCATCGGACATATCGAATAGATTGTTCTGCCCGATGACGACGCCCTGAGGGTTCCTGCCTTCATTGTACAGTCTCCGGAGATCGGCATTGACGCCGGATTTTACACTACTCAAATTCTTTCTTCTGGCCTTCAGTGACTCATCACCTTCGGAGCCCCAGAGCGTTCTGATAAGCGCTTCCGAGTCGATCGCTTCTACGACTCCTCCTCCCGAGTCTCCATCACCATAGTACCCGCGTATCGCCCGGATGAGCCTGAATTTTAGAGTGTCCTGATTCTTGTAACCAAGACCGGTAATCGCTTCGTCAATATCCTTCAGTTTTATGATCGTTGCCACTACGCCTGCCCTTCTCCGTATTTCCTTTCCATAAAATACCTCTACTCATTAATAATATATCGATAGATCCGGATTTTTCTTTAGAGCGGCCGCTATTTTTATGATTGCTTCAAATTTGGCACTGAACCAGGCAAAAAACAATTTTTGTTTACGTAAAATTTGACGATATAAAAGCAGAGAACACGTGACGCCCCTTGCATAAGACGAAACACCAGCCTTCGAGAGGACAATGAGAGAAATACTCACGACTCGATTCAATGAAATAATCGCGCGGCATCTCGAGCGCTTGATGGGATCGGCGCAGGCAGAAGGCGGGCTTTCTCTGAACATGGTCACCTTAGGATGCCTGATACTTCTTGCCACGAAAGAGATTGAAATCGAGAACTTCCCCGACGATGCAATCGACAGATACACCTTTCAGACATTGCAAGAGGAGGCGGCTCTTTTGGGCATCGAGTGCGGCAAACCTCTGGAGATGCATCTTAATGATATGATTGAGAAGGGATATCTCAAGGTCGATTCAGAGGATAAACTCATCGCCTGTAAACCAGCAATCGCGGTGACCGACACGTTCGACCGGATCTTCCCCAAAATGCGCAGTTTCAACCTTCTCGCGTACATCGGCCAGACTATCGAGGAGACCGTCACCGGTCGAACCGACATCGAATCCGCGACCTCCCGCCTCGACCAGACTCTGAGGCATCACGGTGTTTCACTCTCGACACCGATACGTGCATCGGCATCCGCACGGCAGCAAACCGACGACAGGCACGGTGTACGCGAGACAATTTACGAAAATCGCAGGAGCCGCGAAGAGATCCTGGCCGAATTATACGGTCGAGGGAAATCCTCCGAGAACAGCGCCCGATCCGCCAGCCGTCCGAACCGAGTAATCGGGGGCGGCACAGTGCTCAAGAGCATTACAGTAGACGGCATTATCAGGAAGAAGGAGCTGCTGAAGACTGAAGAGGCGGCTACGGCAGAAACGGATGCGAAAGAAGAATTTCCGGAATCTCCAGGTCCCGCAAGTCCTCAATCTGCACCACTTTCTGAACAGCCCCTGGAAAACGAAGAAGTTGACATAGAGATTATTGACGGCCCCTCTCCCCAACCTGAC
>DATJBN010000036.1:0-25573 GCA_035515335.1 Syntrophales bacterium
GTCCTCAAGGAACGCGGCTGGATAGAAAATCTTGAGTTTGAGCTCATACGCAAGGACGGCACCAGGCTGCCCGTGGTTCTCAGTGCAACGGCCATAAAAGATGACGGGCGGTATATCATGAGCAGGTCCACCCTGTTTGACATCACCGATCGCGTGCAGGCTGAAAAGCAGCGATCAGTCTTAGAAGAGCGTCTGCAGCGGGCGGAGAAGATGGAAGCCCTGGGCACGCTTGCGGGCGGCGTTGCCCATGATCTCAACAATGTCCTTGGCATTGTTGTCGGTTATTCGGAACTCCTCCTCGAGAAGGTGGAACAGGCAAGCCCCGTGAGGCCTCACGTCACGAATATCATGAAAGGCGGCCAGCGGGCCGCCGCAATTGTTCAGGACCTCTTGACCCTGGCGCGAAGGGGGGTCCATACGGGGGTCGTGATAAATCTGAACAACATAGTCGCGGATTTTCAGAAATCTCCCGAGTTTCAAAAGATACTGTCGTTTCATCCGGGTGTAGAGATGAAGACCAGTATTGAGGAAGGACTGCTGAACATCATGGGCTCACCCGTTCATCTCGAGAAGACCCTGATGAACCTTGTTTCCAACGCCGTTGAGGCCATGCCGAACGGCGGCAGACTGACGATCGCGACCTGCAATCAATATCTGGACAGGCCTATTCAAGGCTATGACGCGGTCAAAGAGGGCGACTACGTCGTACTCTCCATTTCCGACACGGGAGAAGGCATCGCCGCAGCCGATCTGAAGCGCATCTTTGAACCTTTCTACACGAAGAAGGTCATGGGAAGAAGCGGAACGGGGTTGGGACTGGCCGTAGTCTGGGGAACCGTCAAGGACCATGAGGGTTACATCGATGTCACGAGCGAAGAAGGAAAAGGCAGCACCTTTATCCTTTACTTTCCGGTTACAAGAGAAGCCCTGGTCGCCGATCAGAGAACCATAGTGCCTGAAGCATACGCCGGCAGGGGTGAATCAATCCTTGTGGTTGATGACATAGAGGAGCAGAGGGAGCTCGCCACAACCATGCTCGTGAGGCTCGGCTACCATGTTGCTGCGGTTGCAAGCGGAGAAGAGGCCGTTCTATACATCAGTAAGATCCCCGTTGATCTCGTCGTCCTCGACATGATAATGGACCCGGGCATCGACGGCCTGACTACGTACCAGAGGATTATAGAGATCAACCCGAAGCAGAAGGCAATCATCGTGAGCGGGTTTTCCGAAACGGATCGCGTGAAGAAGGCCCAGGCGCTGGGTGCGGGCGCCTACGTCAGAAAACCTTATGTACTGGAAAAGATCGGCCTTGCCATAAGGCATGAACTCGAAAGGATGCGGCCATAATCTGTTCTCCCCACCCTCACAAATAATAAGCCCCTGTGCCTGTACAACACACAGGGGCTTTTAAGCGGTTGTCCTTTATGTTCCGTCGAGCTCAAACATCCTTTCTCTTCAGCCAGGCATCCTGATACAACCTGCCGATGCATGCGAATACGGCGAGGAAGAACAAACCGAACATGAAGTTGGGAGAGGTCCCGAAAAACTCATCCAGCTTATGTCCTGCATAGAGGAAGAGGAACGAAGCGATCACGATGACAAACCCCCAGGAGCTCAGCATCAAGATGGCGCTGTACATCTTTCTGTCTTGAGCCTTGTTCGTCGCTTGCATGGCTATTACCTCCTTTCCTCTGTAATCAACCGACCATTTGCCGCTGCTTTCTCAGCCCACAAGATTCTTGATCGCGTTAAATACGGGCGCCGTGAAGAGCGCAACGAGAATAGTATACATGGCGAATACACCTATCAGCTCACTAGCATAGAACCGCGCATATTTTTGCTTGAGCGATATTACCATCATCCCGCCGATTATCAGGCAGCCGAGTTGAAAGTAGGGGAATTCGCTCACGCTCGTCGTTGCATACTCGGCGAATCCAAAGGTCGCCGTCACAAGCACTACGAATATTGCGAGCCCCATTGCCTTAAATGTTTTTCTCATGATCTGTTACCTCCTTTGTTTCTGACTTGTTCGCCTTTTACAAATGAAATATCCGTGCCAGGTTTGTAAATTATCTGCGATTGTCTGTAAGATGCCAATTTGCGGGCGTATTTCTATTCCTCTGCGGAACTGAAGAAAATTTTATGCCTCAAATGGGCAGGCATTATTTAACGAAACATTCAATCCCATTCAATGAAACGAGAAATGGAAAGCGGGGTTCCGCCGCCGCGGGTGCGCACTTGGCATTCTCCAAATCTTAGAATCTGTCACCAGTCTCTTTCGGATAGACTTTGCCGAGATTCGCTGATATGAGGAAGCCGTTCCGTTTGCAGCAGAGGGGGCGAGATCAATCATGCGTTGAAGAGATTCGTTTGCCGCCTCCCTTTCCGGCTATTTTTCTTATTTCCCTCATCGATATCCTGAGAAACAAAATTTATGAGAGGAGTTTTGTGATGAAAAAGCGTCTCATTTTCGCGGTCGCATTAAGCCTTGTCTTTTCAGCAGCAGCTTTTGCAGCGCCGAATTACCAGGAAGGGCTCTGGGAGATGACGACCACTGTAAATATGCCGGGCATGCCTAAAGAGATGATGCGGCCCATGAAGAACCAGGTGTGCATGACAAAACAGAATTCCGTACCGCAGCCCAAGGAAAAGGGCGAGCAGCAGTGCAAGATGACTGACCAGAAGACCGTAGGCGACAAGGTCATGTGGACAATGACATGCAAGAACGGGACGGTCAGCAAGGGTGAGATAACTTACAGCAGGACTTCGTTCAGCGGCTCGCAGACAACGACGACAAGCCAGGGTGCGAGACAGATGACTGTGAAGAGCACGATGAGCGGAAAATACCTTGGCTCTTGCCCGAAATAGAGCTGTGCAAATCACGGCGAATATCATAAGGACGCAGATGCGAAGGTGACATGCCTCCGCACGGGCTCTTTCTTATTTCGGCTGCCTTAAAGTTCCTGAATAAAAAACCCGACACCTTCCGCCGTCGAAGAACTCATCCAACTTTCCGAGGAAATTCAGGAGGGGAACGGCGATCGAGATCAGGATATTTGCCTTTTCAATGTGGGGATGGCGGAACGGGCCGTACATCTCCTGGCTGACTTTTGCACATCCCCTTTCATCGAGCACGGCGATAGTCACATTATCGAACCGTTCTCCTACAAAATCTATTTTACCCTTAAGGGCAATCCTGTTGTGCAATGTGCTGAGAGCGACATCTTCGGCCCGGGCGATGCCGCTTTTCACCTTCCAATCGGAATTAAGTTTTTTTATCACGCTGTCTCCGCCCAGGGTCTCGCTGTAGAGGCTGCCGATTTCATAACCCTTTGTCAGCACCATGCCCAAGGGGCCGGCGATAAGGGAAGCACCTATATCGACCAGGTTGACGTTTGTGCTTTCTTCATACTTCGCAAGCACCCGGTCGATATTGAAGCCGGAAAGGGATAGGTCCTGCCCCCGGATCGAAACTGTACCCTCAGCGGTCCTTGTCATCTCGTCCGTGCCCTTGCCTGCCATCGCAAGATGTGCCGTGAGGTCCAGCTCTCCACGGATATTCTTATTCTCTTTGAAGGTTGCAAGCACTTCTTCGAAGCGAAGTTTCTTGACCTCAAGATCGACAGTGTACCTGGGATTTTTATCCGCCAAAGCGATTATCAGCCGCCCGCGACCTTCACCGCCAAACAACTTTAGCGCTACAGGGTCCGCTTCCAGTATGCCCTGCAGCATCTTGATCGGCGCCTTTACATCTTCTATCCTCAAATCTTTTCCCTTAACCTCCCCGCAGGAGAGATCCCCGGCGAAAGAGAGTGCCCCGGGCATATCGCCGGTCCCCACGTAGAGATCCCGGATCGCAAGGTTGCAATTCACAAACTCGACCTTTGCGCCGGTCTTTTGCTTCACGAACATGAAGTCTCCCCCCTTGATCGAGATGTTTCCCGTGGTGAAGGCCTTTTCCCTGGGACGTCTATGTGGCGTCTCGAAGTTGAATCGCCCTTCCCTATCTTCGATGACAAAAAAGCTGGGATCAGTTAAGTCTAAACTCTCTATAATAATCTGCCGCCTCAAGAGATGACGGAGACTCATTCCCACTTTGACATTTTTCGCCCGGGCCACGTCTATGCCTTTGTTCCTTATCGAGATGTTTTCAATCGATATACCGGTCTCGGGAAATATGGCGAGATTCATCCTGCCGTCAATTGATACATCCATTCCCGTCGCCTCGGAAACGGCGGCGGCGATGCGCGGCTTGTACGAATTTATATCGAAGGTGAGGATGAAGATGACGGCGGCAAGAATAACGACAAGGACAACCGAAGCGAGAACGGCAAAGGTTATTTTTATCCTGGCATTCATTCCCATCGTGCCCTATTCCTGACATGAAAGTATGCCGGCAAGAAATGGATGTACATCATAGAGTATCTCATTTCTGCCCTCGAAAAGTCTTAAAACTCTAAGGACGCAAGGGCGTTGTTTCGGAGTCCTCCTCGGCAACGCGCTCCAGTTCGCCGCCCTTTTTGATTGACATTCTTTCTGCTTCTGCATTATTGTCCGGCACGGACAACGTGAATCAATTTGCAAAAGGGAGAAAGCCTTTATGTACGAGAAGAAGCCCTGGCTCAACTTTTACGGGGACATTCCGGCGTCGATCGACTATCCGCGAGTGACCATGTATGAAGCGGTAATGAAGACGGTGGAGCGGACTCCGGAGGCAATGGCCTATGATTTTTTCGGACATGCCTCCACATACAGGCAGTTCGGTAAAGATATCGACCGGTGTGCCGACGCACTCGCCTCTCTCGGTATGAAGAAAGGGGACCGAATGACGATCTCCATGCCGACGACGCCCCAGGGGATCATCTGTTTCTATGCAGCAAACAAGCTCGGCGCCGTGGCAGCCATGATCCACCCTCTGTCAACGGCAAGTGAGATCGAGTTCTACCTCAATTCCAGCAAGAGCCGTTTTGCCCTGACGCTCGACGCGTTCTACGGCAAGTTCAGGGAAGTGAAAGAAAGGACGTCGCTTGAGACCATGATCCTCGCGCGCATACCCGATTACCTCAAAGGGGTGATGAAGATAGGTTTCAATCTTACGAAGGGGCGGAAGATCCCGCCTGTCCCTAAAGACCCGATGGTGAGATGGTCGAGCGACCTGATGAAGGGCCACTATCCCCCGGCCGCGAAGGCCGCGATGGATACGGATGAGATGGCGGTGATCCTTTACAGCGGCGGAACGACGGGCATCCCGAAAGGCATCATGCTTTCCAACATGAACTTCATCAGCGAAGGAATGCAGGTTTCCGTCATTGGAGGTCTCTCCCCGAAGGACACGATCCTCGCCATACTTCCCATCTTTCACGGCTTCGGACTCGGTGTCTGCATAAACGCCTGCTTCATGGGAGGCGCAAAGAGCATCCTTGTTCCCCAGTTCACACCGGACACCGTGGCGAAGATCATCAAGAAGAGACGTCCCACTTTCGTGATAGGTGTGCCCACCCTGTTTGACGCGCTCGCTAAGAACCCTGCCTTCCAGAAAGCCGACCTCCGCTGCCTCCGGGCGACCTTCAGCGGCGCCGATACGCTGCCGCGGCCTGTCAAGGAGCGCTTCGAAAAGATCGTAAAAGAGCGCGGCGGGACATGCCAGCTCCTCGAGGGCTACGGCCTCACGGAAGCCGTGACGGCCATCATGGTCACTCCGTTCGATCACTACCGGGAAGGTAGCATCGGCGTGCCGTTCCCGGACATGCTGGCAAAGATCGTGAAGAGCGGTACAACGGACGAAGCGCCAGTCGGGGAAGAAGGCGAGATATGCATCCAGGGCCCGGCCGTCATGCTCGGGTATCTGGATAACCCCGAGGAGACCGCGGAGACGTTGAAGACTCACCAGGATGGAAAGGTTTGGCTCCACACGGGCGACATCGGCACAATGGACAAGGACGGATTCTTCTATTTCAAGGTGAGGCAGAAGCGGATGATCAAGTCATCGGGCATGAACGTGTACCCCGCCCAGGTCGAAGACGTCCTCTGCCGCCATCCTGAAGTCGAAGGGGCGTGCGTGATCGGCGTGCCCGACGAGTCCCAAGTGCAGCGTGTAAAAGGTTTTGTCATCCTGAAGGACCCGGCAAAGGCGAACTCGGATATGGCGGACGCTCTTATTGCCCATTGCCGGGAACATCTGATCAAGTGGAGCTGCCCGCGGGAGATCGAATTTCGTGAAACGCTTCCGAAGACAATCGTGGGGAAGGTCGCATACAAGATTCTGGAAGAGGAAGAGATCGCCAAGTTGAAGAGCCGGGGTAAATTTACGGGATAGTCGAGAAGGAGTCGCTGATGTATCAGCTGAATGAGTTTTATGATGTCTTAAATGACCCTGCAGCATATGGGAGAAGAATGAAGGAGGACGGCCGGAAGGTCGTCGGATATTTCTGTTCTTACACGCCGGAGGAGATCATCTATGCCGCGGGTGCACATCCTTTCCGGATCTTCGGGACGGGAGAAAGCATCCACTGTGCCGATGCACATTTTCAATCCTATTGCTGTTCTCTGGTGCGGGGCGCCCTTGAGGGCGCGCTCTCCGGCAGTCTCGATTTTTTAAGCGGTGCCGTTTTTCCGCACACCTGCGATTCCATACAGCGGCTCTCAGATATCTGGCGCATGAATGTCAAAGGCCCCTTCCACCTTGATCTAGTGCTGCCTGTAAAGCTGGATACGGAGAGCGCGCGTATGTACATGATCGATGTCCTCCGCAAATTCAGGAATGACCTCGCCTCACGCCTGAAGGCGGAGATCACCGATGAAAGGCTTGCAGGCGCCATTGGGACGTTCAATGTCATCAGGGGCGCCCTCAGGAGGCTCTATGAACTGAAGGCCGAGAACCCGTGGATAATCGGCGGCAGCGACCTCTACGCAATCGTCAAGGCCGCAATGATCATGGACAGGAACCGCCTCTGTGAAATCCTTCCTTCCGTCATACGCGACATTGAGAATAAAAAGGGAGTGACGGGCGACACCGCAAGCAAAAGGGTCGTGCTCGCGGGCGGCGTCTGCAACAATCCCGACATCTACAGGATCGTCGAACAATCGGGCGGGGTCGTTGTGTGGGACGATTTCTGCACGGGGTCAAGGTATTTTGAAGAGACAACGAAAGGGAATGCTGACCCCATCGCCTCTATCGCCGGGCGTTTTCTTGCGAGGCCTGTGTGCCCTGCCAAGCACACCGGCATTTTCACCAGAGGTGAAAATCTGCTCCGGATAGTGAGAGAAAAGAATGCGCGCGGCGTCGTTTTCTTTTTTCTCAAATTCTGCGATCCCCATGCTTTTGATTATCCCTACCTGAAGGGATTCCTCGACAGGGAAGGCATCCCGAGCATGATGTTCGAGGTCGAAGATCAACTGCCTTCGGAAGGGCAATTGCGGACGCGCTTTGAGACATTCATCGACATGTTATGAGAAAAGGGAAGTGAGTAGCCTATGAACAATATGCCGCAGATCGTACTTTTCCTTCTTGCCAAGATCAAGAAACTCGTCCTCAATTTCAAGAAGAAAAAGACGATGAAAGACATCATGATGGTCTATTACATGGAGGCAAAAAGCGCCCGCATCGGCAGGAAGAAGGTTGCCTGGATCACAAGCGGAGGGCCCGTCGAGCCCCTGATCGCGATGGACGTGATACCCGTCTACCCGGAGAATCACGGAGCCATGATCGGGGCGAGCAAGATGGGAACGGACCTCTGTGAAAAGGCGGAGGCGATGGGATATTCGAGCGACCTCTGCTCCTATGCGCGCTCGGACATCTCCTGTGCGACCGTGAATGGCGGCCCCATCGGCGGCCTTCCCCGCCCGGACATGCTCGTCTGCTGCAACAACATCTGCGGAACCGTTCTCAAGTGGTATGAAGTTCAGGCCCGCTATTTCAACGTACCGCTCTTCATCTTCGATACACCCTTCTGCCACACGGGATACGCAGAAGAGGTCCAGAGGTATGTTCGCAGGCAGCTTGACGAGTACGTCATATTCCTGGAAAGGGCATGCGGGAGAAAAATGGACGCCGAGCGCCTCAGGGTCGTGGGAAAACTCTCCCTCGAAGGACAGCGTCTCTGGCAGGCGGTCCTCGCCACGACGGCAAACAGACCTGCGCCGATGACGGCCTTTGACGCCTTCTACCACCTGGCGTTGATCGTGACACTCCGGGGGACGCCTCTCGTCATCGAATACTACACCCAGCTTCTCGAGAGGATGAAAGACCGGGTGAAGAAGGGAATCGGCGCAGTGCCCAATGAGAAGTACAGGCTTCTCTGGGATAACATCCCGATCTGGTACCGCACACGCTGGCTCTCGGAAAAACTTGCAGCCCACAACGCCTGCCTCGTGGCGGATACTTACACGTCCGCATGGTGCGGTACGACGAAGTACATTGACGAGAATAATTTCTTCGATTCGATGGCCGAGGCCTACACGCGCATCTACCTCAATATCGGCGTCGACGAGATGGCGCGGACGGTCCTCGAAATGGTCGACATGTACAAGGTCGACGGTGTCGTCATGCACTCGAACCGGAGCTGCAAGCCCTATTCATTGGGGCAGTATGATATACAGAAGATTGTGGAAAAAGAAAAAGGAATCCCCTGCCTGATAATCGAGGCGGACATGGTGGATGAGCGGAGCTTCTCAGAAAGCCAGGTTGCCACGCGCATCGACGCCTTCATGGAGATCATCAAGGAGAGAAAAGGCGAATAATGATAACGGCGGGAATCGATATAGGGTCGATCACAACCAAGGCAGCCGTGCTCTCAGACGGAAAGATATCCGGGACCAGGGTCATCTTTACCGGATACAACGCCGAAACTGCGGGCATAACCGTGTTCGAAGAGCTGATGGGCGAACTTCATCTCGAAAGGTCCGCCGTAGGAAGAGTGGTCTCCACAGGATACGGCAGGAACAGCGTAAAATTTGTGGACAAGGCAATAACGGAGATCGTCTGTCACGGTGCAGGGGCGTATTACCTGAATCCCCGCACGCGCTCCGTGATAGACATCGGCGGACAGGACAGCAAGGCCATAGTGCTCGACGAAAAAGGCAAGGTAAAAAACTTTGCCATGAACGACAAATGCGCCGCAGGTACGGGACGATTCCTCGAGGTCATGGCAGGAGCCCTGGAGGTGGATCTCGACGGCTTCGGAGCGCTCTCTCTAAGAGCCGGCAACCCTTCGAAGATCAGCAGCCTTTGCACGGTCTTCGCGGAGTCGGAGGTCATTTCGCTCATCTCCAAGGGTGAGAGACGGGAAAATATCATCGCGGGCATTCACGAATCAATTGCCGCAAGGATAGCGGCCATGGCAAATCGTCTGGGAATTGCGCCTCTAGTTGTAATGACGGGTGGCGTCGCGAAGAACGTCGGGGTTGTAAAGGCCTTAAGAGAAAAGCTCGGTATGCCAGTCGATGTATCGGAGTATGCCCAGGTGAACGGGGCGATCGGGGCGGCGGTGCTCGCCGCTGCTTTGAAATAGGCGGTCTCGAATTCCGGAACGCAGCTCAGGCGTAACTCCTTACTTCTTCTTCCTTCTCCAGGACACGCATTCCACCTTCAGCGAGAGCCGTCATCTCGTCTTCACCGGGATAGATGTAGACGGGCGCAAGGAAAGCGACCCACTCCTTGATCCAGTGGGTCAACGTGTGCGCATGGGCGAGTCCCCCCGTAAGGACGATCCCGTCGACCTTACCCTTCAGGACAACACACATGGCGCCTATTTCCTTAGCTATCTGATAGGCCATGGCCTCCAGGATCAGCTTTGCCCTATCATCTCCTCCTTCGATCATCGCGAGTACCTTCTCCGCATCCGTCGTCCCGATATAGGCGGAAAGCCCTCCCTTTCCTACGAGCCGCGCCTGCATCTCCTTCTTATCCATCTTTCCCGAAAAGGCGAGCTCAAGCAACTCCATCGTGGGAAGGGAGCCCGCCCGCTCAGGTGTGAAGGGTCCTTCCCCGAGGCCGTGCGTGCAGTCAATCACCTTGCCCTTCAGGTGTGCGCCGATCGTAGCGCCTCCTCCCAGGTGAGCAACGACCAGATTTAATTCGTCGTACCTCTTTCCGATCTCCCGGGCGAGCCTTCTCGCGGCAATCTTCTGATTCAGCGCATGAAAGGCGCTCTTCCGCTCGATCTCGGGAATACCCGATATCCTTGCGATCGGCTGGAACTCATCGGTGCTCGGCGGATCGATGACGATGGCAGGCATCCCGTGTGTCTTTGCCATATGTAAAGCTATAGCCGGTCCCAGGGCTGAAGGATGCTTTCCGTATTTTCCTTCGAGGAGATCGGTGCACATTTTCTCATCAACCCTGTAAGCGCCCGCGGGCGCGGGTTTCCCGAGTCCGCCGCGGCTTATGATCATGTCGATCTCTTCCAGACGCACGCCGTTCTTCGAAAGGAAATTGAGGATGTCCTTTTCCCGGAGAGGAAGCTGTTCGGCAAGGGTCTTGAAAGGAGCCAGGGCCTCGCCGCCGTAACGGATAGTTTCCAGCACCGAATGATCCAGGCCGGAAAACCAGCCGACCTTAGTAGATGTAGAGCCGACGTTGATGACGAGAAGGCGATGTTTCTTTTTCATCTCTTCCTCTCAGAGCATGCATGCCACAGCGATTTCCACGAGCCGGTTCTCCCAGGACACGAAGGGAAGGGACAGAATGACGGGCTTTGCCGTCCCCATGAGCACCCCCGCCATTTCCATCTTGCCGAAGAAGACAAGGGACTGGGCAAGGAGATAACCGCTTTCTATCTCCGGTACAAGGTAGATATCGATGTTCCCCGTCACTGCGCTCTTAAGTCCTTTTCTCTCCGCAGCGGCATGGCTAAGCGCGCAGTCGATATCAAGGGGACCGTCCACCACTGCGCTCCCGAACTGCTTCCTTTCGGACATCTTGGCAATGATCGCTGCATCAAGCGTCGATGGGATACTTGGATTAACCTGCTCGATCGCGGCAAGTGCGGCCACCTTCGGCTCCGCAATCCCGAGTATTCCGGCGAGCTTTAAGGATTGTTCAAGGATGAGCAGCTTTTCTGCGATGGTAGGAAAGTTATTGACAAAGGTATCGGTAACGAGAATCAGTTTCCCCGCCTTCCGCATTTCAAAGACTGATACATAACTCGCAAGTTTTCCCGCGAGGAGCCCTGACTTTCCGTCGAGGATTGCATTCATGAAGGCCTTCGTATCACAGGCCCCCTGCATCAGCATAGCGGCCCGCCCTTCTCGAACGAGCCTCACCGCTGTTTGCAAACCGCCATCCTTTGCATCCACAATCTCATATTCGAAGGCCTTAAGGGCGCTCTTCTTTACAAGCGTTTCTGTGTCGTTGCCGTTGCCGACGAGGACGGGAACAACGAGTCCTTCTTCGGCCGCCCTGGACAGGATGCCGAGGTCTGCCTTCTTCGCTGCCGGGACCGCAAGCCGTTTCTTCCCCTTGTTCCTTGCCGCTTCAACGATCTCCGCAAATGTAGCCGCCATCTTACCTCACCTCCCTTCCAACCTGTCCGCCACTACGACACCCATGGCAAGCTCCATCATGATGGAATCGCTGAAGTCCGCCCGGGAAGGGATACAGACAGCGCCCCTTGACGTCACGGCAACGGAGAAGCGCGTAACGTCGAGAAAGAAATCCAGCTTGCACATGATGTTTCCCGTGTCGAGGCGCGGGACGAGGATGACATGCGGTGTCTTGGCGAGGTCGATGTTACTATAGCTCTTAAGGCGACCCCTCTTTCCCAGGAACACCTCGGTCAAAGAGGTGGCGGGAACGACCTCACATTCACCGAACTCTCCCGCCTCAGCAGATTTTCTCAGCATTCTGTAGTCACGGTAGGATTCAAGGGATCCGCCAAATCGCCGCTCGCTCGAAGTGACTACGATGCGGGGCTTCTCATAGCCCAGCAGATGATAGAGAAAGACCGCATTCTTCAAGATGTTCCTCTTTGTCTTGTAATCCGGCAGTATGCTGACCCCAGTGTCCGTGAATGCGGTCAAATAGCCGAGCCCCGGAACCTCCCAGAAGGAAACGACACTGACTGTCATACCGGACTTAGCCTTGGCTTCCGCCCTGATGATCGAGCGATAGACGAAGGCTGTGGGAATCTGGCCTTTGCTCACGATGGAGAGTTCCCCGGAAAAGAGCATGCTGATCCCGAGGTCGGATATGGCCTGCCTGTCGTTTTCTACGATCTTATCAAATCTGCTGATGTCGAATCCCACCTTATCGGCCAGTTTATCCATCTTCGCCGAATTCCCAATGAGAACCGGTTCGATATAGCCGGCTTCCCAGCTTCTCTTCACGGCGAGCATGAATTCTTCATCCTCCGGTGCGAGGACGGCAAGTTTTTTGGGACCTTTTTCAGCGGCAATTCTCGAGACATCAGCAAGCGATCTGATCATGACAGCACCTCGCAAACGGCACGATAAATAGGACTAGTCCCCAACCCCGGAATATCGGTCTCAGGTCAAGGACGATAGATAGGAACGCAGATTCTGTTTCTTTGAAAGGCCTAATTTTCTTCTGATGTGATAGCGATACACATTGACGGCACTTACAGAAATATTTAAGAAGGCCGATATTTCGTCTGTTGTTTTTTCCTCCTTTATCAGGTTGGCCACCTGCACCTCTCTTTTTGTAAGATTCAAATAGGTCACCGACAATTTCTGAGCGAAAGGCGACATGATGTCCCGGAGATTCGATTCAAGGACGTTGACGTACGACATACCCTGCAGATTGACATGGTTCTTCAATTTTTCCATGTGCGGAAGAATGAGTACCTTGATGTTTGAAAGGACCTTCTGCTCCAGCTCGTTTCTGTCCTCGTCCCTCTGTTTCATGAGCACCCTCAGGGCGGAGTTCATATCTTCGAGTTCATGTGTTTTTGCTTCCAGCTCCACCTCTCTTTTCCGCAGCGCCTCCTCTCCACGCTTCCGCTCCGTGATGTCCATGGAGTTTCCCAGGATGGCCGATCTGCCCTTGTAAATAATTGGCGCAACCGTCTCCATTATCCAGTGGATCTCGCCGGTCCGGCCGATGATCCTGAACTCGTGAGGCGTGGAGCGGTTCCCCCGCAGCATGTCGATAACACATTGCTTGTGCCTTTCCCTGTCTTCCGGATGGACGATGGAATTTGATTTTGTACCGATGAGCTCCTCGGGAGCGGAGCCGTAGTAAGAAGCGGCGTTGGGATTGATTGATTGGAACTCGCCATCCTGCACGACATAGATCCCTACGAGAGACCTTTCAGTCAATGTCCGGAAAAGCTGCTCACCTTCGCGAGTTTCCGCGGCCCCATCTTCTTTTCGAATGCCTTTTTTCTTCATTCCCTCGATCGGTGCCTGCTCGTGTTCGGTCGTTCCGTTATCATGCCGTTGGCGGTAACAAATATCATCTGTGCAATTGAAATGCAAGTATATGATATGCACGGCAATGGAGTTAAACGTAGATATTTCGTTGCGCAATTCCATGATATTTCAATCGGTCCGGGCTGATTAATTCACAACTGGGTTCACGACTAAATGAGAAATGAATATTTCATCTACGAGTCGCAAAGGGGAAACCCATTTCCCACCAGCCGGCTAAAGCCCCACCGGCAAACACGGGGCTTCAGCTGGGCCGCTCCGTTTCACGGCACCAGGTTTTCCAAAATGCGCTCGACCATCATCCTCTTGATTTTTTCCAACTCGCTCTCGCTCAGTTTTACGTTTTTCCTTCATTTTCTCGTGAGCTTTTTCATTTTTTGTCCTCCTGCTTATTTAATTTTTATCCCCAACTCCGATATGGAGCTGCTGTGACATTCAAGGTCCGCTACGGGTAAGAATGTATCGCTCATTTTGGATTATTTCCGTTTATCTGTTGACTCCAGCAAAATTGTATTCTAGGTTTAGTAAAATTAAAAATATATTATTAGTTTCAATTTGATATTTATAAAGTATCAATGGAATTAAGACACCTCACTTATTTCATCGCCGTAGCCGAAGAAATGCATTTCGGCCGAGCGGCCAAAAGGCTTCATATCTCCCAACCGCCGTTGAGCCAGCAGATCAGGCAACTGGAGGAGGAAATCGGCGTCCCATTGTTCAAGCGAACCAGACGGCGCGTGGAAATCACCCCGGCTGGAAAGGTCTTTCTGGCCGAGGCCCGTCGCATCATGACCATGTCGAAAGATGCGGTGCGGAGGGCCGTCCGCGCTGATAAAGGGGAGATTGGACGGCTGGCGATGGGTTTTATCGGGTCCGCCAATTACAGCGTGCTTCCTCAAGTAGTGCGCGAGTTCGGCAGGCAATTTCAGAATGTCGAACTCTCTCTGACTGAAATGAGCACGAGCGATCAGCTTAAGGCACTCCTTGAAGGAACTATCCATGTGGGCTTTCTGCGGCCGCCCAAAGGCACTAAAGATAAGGGTTTGACGATTGAAGCCGTCTTCCGCGAACCCCTCATGGTGGCTCTGCCGCGTAATCATCGATTTAAGAGGGAAACATCCGTGGCGCTTCGTCAGTTGGCTGAAGACTCATTCATTATGGTTCCAAGACAGATAGGGCCGGGTTTTTTCGATCGTGTCATAGTCCTTTGCCAGAAGGAAGGTTTCAGCCCCAACATCGTTCTCGAGGCTTCGCAATATCACACAGTCATCGGTCTGGTAGCCGCGGGGCTCGGTATTGCCGTAGTACCCGGCTCCATGCGGTGTTCACGTATTGAGGGGGTTATTTTCAGAAAACTGCCGGGAGGAGTGGAGACCGTCCTTGACATGGCGTGGGTTACTGGCAATCAGTACTTGATTCTTCAGAATTTTATCCATATAGCAAGAAAGGTGGTTAGTTCGATTAACTCACACAAATAAGGGTTATTAATTACAGAAGCCTGTCACGGGGACAGGCTTCCGGTCAATTTATGTCATCGTAAACGTTTAGAGTACTAATTGCCGTAGAAATCGATTATTCTCAAGGACCAAAGCGGCGAGTAAAGCTTTATGAAGGTTTGGTGCAGTATATGAGGGGCATAGGTGTTGCCGGTTTCATTGTTCTCCCATCTAACGTATATCGCCAAATCGTAGTCCTTTATATGAACGGGCCTATCCTCTCGAGCCTTTTTGCCGAAGGAGACCTCCAGTACCCCCGGGATTTTTGAGAGAAGCGCCTTGCCAACGGTAATCATCTCTTCAACTTGTTGGGGGGTCACTCCGTTCTTCAGCTTAACCAGTACCACATGATGTACAGTGGGCCCGGCAGCAAACGCTGACGCACCAAAAAGAATGGTGGTAACAAGCATGATAGCCACGAGAAACTTTTTCATAACGATCCTCCTTTTTCTAAAATTAAGTGTTTGAATATAGCTCAACAATAGGAAGGTTAAGTTCTTAAGTTTACGTAAATGGTGAGAAACAACGGAAGAAAAATACTCTCGAGCGAATGAATAGTCAAGAAGGAAATTGCCTCTGAGAGCAACCCCGTTTCCCCAACAAAAAGTCCTCCGGTCGCAATGCAACTTTCAAATGGAAATAAGATAATATTTATTGTAAAAGTAGTATCATATCAGTATATAAGTGCCTACAGTTTTGACCTTATCGACACAAGATAGCAGAAGAAGGAGACACCTCTATGGTCGGGAAAAAGATGTTTGTAATAATCGTCGCCAGCCTCGTCATGTTGATCATCGCAGCCGCCTGGTCGTATGCATTCCGACCTGGCCAACAGGTACAGCTCACCAAACTGAAAAAATGCGAGAAGTGTGACTTGACCGCTGCGGACATGGCCGGTGCGGATCTGGAGGGGGCGAATCTGCAAGGCGCAAACATGACCGGCGCAAATTTTTCCACCGCTAATCTTTCCGGTGCAAATTTAAGAGGCGCAGAAATGGCCGGCATAAGACTCACGAGTGCGAACCTGATAGGCGCAAACCTAAACAATGCCAATCTGACAGGCGCAACCCTGATCAAGGCGAGCCTCACCTCTGCAGATTTGTCGGATGCGAACCTGACGAACGCGAGACTCATTGATGCGAGATTGACCGACGCAAACCTGACAAACGCCAACCTCACCGGCGCCAGGTTGAACGGCGCATCACTGAGGGGCGCAACTCTTGTCAATACAAGCCTGTCGGGTGCCAGACTGGATAATGCAGCCTGGATTGACGGAACGACATGCAAGGAGGGGTCTGTCGGCGAGTGCAGGCAGTGACTTCCGGAAATCTGTGCATTCATCACCTGCTGCTTAATGCACAGAGAATTCATCAAGACAAAAGTCAAATTAATCCGTCGGTGTTGATTGCCTATCGCTTCACTCGGCGCCCAAAGGATAGATTGCGATCACGCTTGTCGGACTCAGTGACAAATATCCCGACGTTACAACGGCCGTAACTATTTTCATTTTCCCATCGTTGTCTATGTCTCTGACCTGATAGTCGGCGATGTATCCACTTATCTTCCTCGTCTTCCATATCTCGGAGAAACCTAGGCCGTCCCACTCCATGCCGTAAACCGCGCCGGACGTGAAGATCCTCAGGTTCTCGAACCAGCGACCTTCCGCAGAAAAATTTTTGGCTATCACCAGTTCACCCGTTCCCATCCCGTGGCCGCCCCGGGTGACAATCCTGAGGTTTACGTAAGGCATCTTGTCCCTGTCTTCAGGATTGGGCGGTGAGAGCTGCGACAATGTGCGGTCGAAATAATTATTGCTCCCACCAAAAACCTCACCGCTCTTCCACAGCGACGCCCTGCTTTCACCCAAGGCGTCGATCCTGTCAATCGATCTGTCCGTCTCTTTATAAACATGGAGATAGTCATAGCTGTCGAAAGCAATCACCATATCGGGGCCGTTTTTCTCCAGAGGCAAAATCGCAAGGCCATACACGGAAAGGCCCTGCGGGATCTTCATACGCCTGCCTTTCTCATATCTTTCGTTCTTCCAGACAATTTCGTAGATCGGATTGTCAAAGGGATTGTTGATCCCCATCTCCTGTCCCAGGAGGACAGGTTTGCCGCCAATCTCTACAACCTTAAGGAACCATCTCAGACCAGACGCAATCTTCACATACCTTCCCGCCCTCCATTCGAGGACAAAAGATTCCGGAAAATTCCTGAACAGGCTGGTTACGATTATTTGCTTGATCCCTGTACCGTTGACATCGGCCACATCCACCGAGAGATACTGGTTATGCGTTTCTCCCGGAATTCTTTGAAGGAGGACAAGTGAATTCCCCTCTTTCCTGTAGATAATGAGATCGGTCATGGTAATGATAACGATTTCGTTCTTGCCGTCATTGTCCACATCGCCTATGCCCATCCCTCTGATGTCTTCGTCTATTTTCTCGCTTACCCAGGTGCTATGGCCGGTGGTCTGCCCCCGGGCACCGGCTCCGGCAATGAGCTCCCTATCCTCTGCCTGCACCGAGTTGCAAGCGGATGCCAGCAGGATAATCGCAATCAATGTGCTTGCCTTTTTTTTCATTTCTTCTGTCGCCACCCGATAAATAGAATCGTTCTATCTCTGCCTACAGTGATTTTTATAATATCATACAGGCAGTATTTTTCTATGCGCTATTCCCTTATATCGAAGGTCTGAAAAACTGATTTTCTTTCTGCTCGCGATGTGAGAACGTATAAATTAATATGAAGAGCGGTTCGCCAGACACGCCTGCATAGGTATCAGGAGAAATAAGAATTGCGGAACATCGTCCTAAAGTGCTATGTTTCTTTAGTGCTTCTTATGAAATATTCCTAAAGCCCTGCAGATTTCTTGCGGCTCCAGGGAGGTAATTATGAAATGTAGAATCTTGATCTTGACAAGCGTCGTTCTGGTTTTTTGCGCGTGTTTCGTACCACAGGTTCACGATGTATCTCAGAACCGGGCAATATCACTCAAGGCCGAAGACCTGGTGAAGCATGGGGTCGCCTTCATCACACCATCCACCGTGACCGGCCAGGAAGAGGAAAAGCAAGAAGTTGCCTTAACTTTTGCCGAGGTCCTAAAAAAGGAACGCCCTGCGATTCCATGTGTTTCCCTTCCTGAAACCCTCAATGCGATAAACAGAGCGGGGCTCTCCGATGATTATAAACGCATGTACGTGGATTACCGCGACACGGGGATTTTTAACCGTGACATCCTGCGAAAGGTCGGTGAAGCAACAAAGACAAGGTATGTGGCTCAACTGAAGCTGATGGCCTTCTCTCAGGGATCGGATAATCGTTTTGGGGTCCTGGGGCTCCGTCTGATTGATACAAAGTTTGCGGACCTCAGGCTCTTCTTTCAGATATGGGACACGTCCGACGGAACCATTTCCTGGGAAGGCGTTCAGGAAATTCACTATGCCATCGATAGGGTAACCGAGAAGCCCGTAACACAGAGACTAATAATAGAAAGAGCTGCACGTGATATTGTTTCAAAGTTGCCTGCTTTGGCCAAAGCCAACTAAGGATACAATAGCGTCACTTGAGAAAGAAGCCTGAAACAGACGTAATCGCACGCGATAACCATCGCTCAAACAGAACGCCATGAGAATATGACTGTTTCTCAAGGAAGCAGAATCAATAGAAATTGTGTACGGCATCTTGTCCTTGTTTCACTGTTGATACTTCTTTTCCTCTCCCCATTATTTTGCAGCACAGTTGCAGCCAAGGATTTTCCCTTTCATCCCGGTGAAAGGCTGACGTATAGGGCAAAGTGGGGATTCATAGAGGCCGGAGAGCTGACGCTTGAAGTTCTTCCGATGACGACGGTAGACGGCGTCATGGCGTACCACTTCGTCATGACCACGAAGACAAACTCAACCGTCGACCATATCTACAAGGTTCGCGAGCGACAGGAGTCATTCTGCGATGCGGGCATGACGCATAGCCTCCTGTATAAGAAAGTGAGTGAGGGAGAGCACCCGCGCAACGTCGTCGTAAATTTTTACTGGGATAAACTCGAGGCCACACGTTCGAACTTCGGCGAGAAGATGGCGCCTGTCGGTATCGTGCCGAGGACGTTCGATACAGTCTCCCTCTACTATATTATTCGCACCAGGGAGATCAGGGAAGACAGCTCTATAGAGATACCGATCTCCGAAGGCGACAACCTGATCATGGTAAAGGCAACGGTTGCAAAAAGAGAAGCGATCAAGATCGACGACAAGGTCTATGACACCTATGAGGTCATACCGGACATGCAAAACCTCGAAGCGCAGAAGGTCATAAAGAAAGGCCAAGTGCCCGAGCTTATGATCTGGTTTACTGCCGATGAAAGAATGATCCCTGCAAAGATTCAGAGCAAGGTGAAAATAGGATATTTTGTTTTCGAACTCATATCTGTAGAGGAGTGAGATTGAACGCACCTGCGTGCGTATCACGGAGTCTTTCGTTGAGTAAAAAAATCGGATATGTCATTCCGCTGCTCCTGACGGCATGTCTCATTGCCGGATGCGCGACAAAAGCCAGGTCCCAGGTGGCTACAGTCTATAAGGAAGAAGGGCTTGCGAGCCCGGGGAGGTATAATCTCAAATTCCTTCTCGACGGTAAAGGCACGCTTCCGGAATATCTTTTGAATCAACAGACGGAGAATCCCGAGCTTGCAGAATTCGATATCCCCGGGCTGGAAAAACTTTTTCGCATCGCCTATTTCCCCCTGTTCCTTCCCATACAGCCCGGCGTGCCCCTCTGCAATCTGGAAACGAACTTCAAACACTGCAAAGGCATCGAGCTCCTCGCCGATTTTGAGATATTTGAGGACGATACGGTCGTTCTGCACAGCCACGTGCTGTATCATGTCAACATCCGCCTTGAAAAGGGAGAATCCAGCTTCTTCCGGACTGTCAAGGCCCAGCGTGACCGGGGGGACTTTGCCCTGCCGCGCAATTATTACACGGGCGCGCTCGTCGAGGCGATCCAGAAGGCTCTCCCTATCCTGCAGGAGATCGCCACGGACTATCCAAAATACATCAAGGAAGATAACAGGGAGATAGAGATAGAACTCATTCTGGAAGAGGCGCGCGAAATATCAAAGGCAAGGAAAAACGCTCAGGACATGAAGGACACGGCCGGGTTTGGCAGCGGCGCCATCTTTTCCGCCCTGCCCAACATTTCTCTTCTCGCAGGTGCCACCGTATCCGCGCTGAACTCGGGAGGTAGAACATTCTGGCAGGTCTTAAAGGAAGAAAGGGAGTTTGACCTGTACAAGAATTCTCTGGAGCTCAATGACGTTAATTTTTCCTATGCCGAGAGCTCGAAGAGAAACTTCACAGACGCCTTTCGGCGATTGTTCGAAGCCGCTCCGGATATAATGATACGCAAGATAACGATCAGGCTGCGCACGCAAGAGACACACGAAACGAAGACACCGCAAGCCCGGCCTGTCGATGAAACACCATTGGCAAGCGGAGGAGGTGACGAATCGTCGACAGAAGATGCAAGCCCCGCTGATAAAAAAGGCATCCCCGACGTTCAAAATGTGATAGATTGACTAAAGGGAATAGTGCAATGGCAAAGGTCACAACATTGAAGGTCGGACAAAAGATAAGCAAGAAGGACCTGATCCGGCGCGGCTGGACCCAGTTCATGACCTTGCCGAACGGGAATGAAGTCTTCAGCCGCAACTACATAAAGATCATGTGGGACCCTGAAAGAGAAGAGGTCGTGCACCTCTTCACCGCCGCAGACACGTACAGACGGTTTTGAACATCTTTTCCCTCTGTTTCAAGGAGTTTCATATTCCCTCCTGCCTCACTGTACCAATAATCCCTTTCCTTAGCTTCTCTCAGATTCATCGAGTACAAAAATCAGATATCCCCATATGGCACATCCCCCCGTAATGTCGCAGAATAGAGGTCCGTACAGCAGTGTTAGGACTTAACACATTGAAGATCATTAATACCTAAGGGGGCAGACAATGAAGATCGATAGACGGGAGTTCCTGAAATTGGCGGGTATCGGGGGCGTCGTTGTTTTATCTCCCGGTGGATTATTGAACCGTGACAACGCGGCCGCATCGGAGGCGAACGACTTCTTTTTTGTCCAGCTCTCGGATACACATTGGGGTTTTACAGGCCCGGCCATAAACCCAGATGCAACGGGCACTCTCAAGAAGGCAGTAGAAGCCGTAAACAGCCTCAAGCGCCAACCGGACTTCATCATGTTCACCGGCGACCTCACCCACACTACCGACGATGACGCGGAGAGAAGGAAGCGCCTCTCCGAGTTCCGCGAGATCGTGAGCCGGCTTACGGTAAAGAATGTGAGGTTGATGCCCGGAGAGCACGACGCCGGGCTCGACGAAGGCAAGGCATTCAAGGAATTCTTCGGAGATACCCATTATACCTTTGAACATAAAGGTGTCCACTTCATAGTCGTGGATAATGTATCAGACCCCACGTCAAGTATCGGCGATGTGCAATTGGCATGGCTGGGCGGCGAGCTTAAGAAGCTCCGCAAGAGCGAGAGGATAGTCGTCTTCACGCACCGTCCTCTTTTCGACCTTTACCCTGATTGGGATTGGCACACAAGGGATGGCGCAAAAGCGATAGACCTCCTCATGCCTTACGAAAACGTGATCGTGTTCTACGGCCACATACACCAGGAGCACCACTATGAAACAGGACACATCTACCAGCATGCGGCAAAAGGACTCATGTATCCTCTTCCCGGTCCGGGTTCGGTTCCCAAGAAGGCCCCTGTTCCGTGGGACCCCGAGGCACCTTACAGAGGACTGGGATTCCGCGGCATAAACGCAGAGGTCAAGAAAGCAAAATACGACATCGCTGAATTCAGTGTCAAAGGGGAGCGCTTATGAAACCAGCGAAGTTTATCATCGCCATTCTCATCCTTATGATTTCCCTGTTGACCATTCACCATTTCATCGGCGGTCTGTCGATCGCAGACGAAAAGGAAACTGTGATACAGGTAACGGCAAAAAAATTTGAATATTCACCGAAGGAAATAAGGTTGAAAAAAGGCGTCCCCGTTGTAATGGAATTCACCTCCCTGGACCGGCTGCACGGGTTTAACTGCCCGAGCTTCAAGATTCGCTCCGATATCTTTCCGGGAAAGAAGAACCTCTTGCGTTTCACGCCTGATAAGGCCGGCTCCTTTCCCTTTCACTGCGACAATTTTTGCGGGAGCGGCCACGAAGGGATGACGGGAACCATCATCGTCGAGAAATAGCTGCCCACCTTCCCGGATCGCACCCAATGTCATCGAGTGCCGTCACGGAGAATTTCTGTTGACATTTATTATTTGGTATGCCAAATAAATAACCGGTTGGAAATATTACGCCGAGGTTACGGAAATGCCCCCTGACGACAGGCTCATTTATCTTATCTTCACCGCCCAGCAGAAACTTCGCACCTACCTGACCAAAATGTTGATTAAGGAAAATGTCAGGGTAACACCGGCACAGGCCGGCATCCTGTTTCTTTTGAAGCAGAGGGACGGCCGTACGATGGGCGAGTTGAGCCAGATGCTCTCGATTGATAATTCGACAATTACCGGCCTCGTGGACCGTCTTGATAAGAGGGGACTCGTGAGGCGTGACCCCAGCCCTCATGATCGCAGAGCCTCGCATGTCTTCGTGAATCCCGAAGGGATCGAGGAGGTGGACAAGGCAAAAAAGGTCATCAGAGCGGTCAACCAGGAAATAAAGAACGGTTTTTCGGCTGAGGAGCTGGAATCCTTCAACAGGATTCTCAGAAGTTTCTTTCATAAGTTCGATTCCAACTCGATTTGATCATAAGAGATGCGCACAAAGAATAGACAAGATGCCGCCGACCTCGTAAAGAGAATTTCTTTATTCGCAGACAGAAGGATCGCTTCACGGCCTGAGCTTTGTGAATCCAGTCTATTCCCGCTGGATATATGGAGAGGAATGGCAAGGCAAGGTATCTTTAGACTCGGCATCCCCGAAAAATATGACGGGATGAGGATCGGTTACGAAGCCGTAGTAGAGCTTGGTGAAACACTGGTCCATCACGGGCATAACATGGGGGTGGCGCTCTCGTGGATAATTCAACTCCTCGCCTCGGGTTTCATGCTCGCAAAATTCGGGACCTCGGATCAACGGGCCCACTATCTGCCAAAGATGGCGAGGGGGAAACTAATCGCCTCCATCGCCTTCTCCGAGCCGGGGACAGGGGCAGACCCGCGCCGTCTCCGAACAACAGCAGAGAGAGCAGGCGACGATTTCATTCTGAATGGAGAGAAGGCGTTTCTCACCAATGGGCCGCTCGCAGACTTCTTCATAGTATATGCCGTGACAGGGATCGACAAAGGCAGGAAACGGCTTTCGGCCTTTCTTGTTCCCAGAAAGCACGGGAATCTTGCTGTAATAGAAATAATGAAACTGGACTTTCTCAGGCCCTCTCCCCATTGCGCGATCAGGCTTGAGGGATACCGCGTGCCCGCTTCAGCAAAGCTTGGCAAAGAAGGAACGGCCCTCGAAGAAATGGCGCGGCCATGCCGAATGATCGAGGATACGCTCCTCAACGGGCCTATCCTGGGAGGCATGGCGTGGCAGATGGACCTCATGCTCGATGATATCCGGAGGAAAAGGAGCCTTGCAGATGACGTCAAGAAAGACGTGGGTGAGATGGAAATGCGGAGGCGGACGCTTCAGTGGATGGCACGTGAAGCCGCAAGAGTGATGGGGAAGACGGTCGGAGAGAACAACCCGGAGACGCTGCTTGTTTCTTTTCGGGTGCTGGCTGCGGATTCGCAGTCAACGGCAGCGCGCATCATGGAAAGGGCAGGCATACGGATGGAAGGGGAATTGGCCTCTATAACAAAAGATATTCGCCGCACTCTTGATCTTTTGAGGAGCGGCGATTCATTGAGACAACAGAAATTAGGCGAGAAGGCTATCGGAGGAAAGTGAGCAAATGAACGCGCTAGATGATAAATTTTCGACAGTGGACATGGTCCGTCAGGGCTTAAAGAGCGTGGGATACATCGCAACAAACAGGATTGCGCATACCGTATATCTCGCATTCCACCTCGGAAAACCCGTACTCGTGGAGGGCCCGGCCGGCGTGGGGAAGACTGAACTTGCCAAGGCGGCGGCGGCGTTCATGAGTGTTCCACTCATTCGCCTCCAGTGCTATGAAGGGCTGGACGAGTCGAAGGCCCTGTATGAGTGGAAATACGGGAAGCAGCTTCTCTACACGCAGCTTCTCAAGGACAAGCTCGACCGCGTTATCGAAGGTGAGACAGATCTCGCCGAGTCCATCGATAAACTCCACCAGTACGACGATATCTTTTTCTCCCCTCAGTTCCTCGAGCCGAGGCCTCTGCTCAAGGCGCTCCAGGAGAAGAACGGGGCAGTCCTTCTCGTAGACGAAGTTGATAAATCAGACGACGAGTTCGAGGCTTTCCTTCTCGAGATACTTTCCGATTTCCAGGTATCAATCCCCGAGATCGGCACCGTGGAGGCGACGTCAAAGCCTTTCGTGTTCCTCACCAGCAACAGCACGAGAGAGCTCGGCGAGGCGCTAAGAAGGCGCTGCCTGCATCTTTACATCTCATTCCCCGAGCAGGCGTTGGAAAGGGAGATCGTGATGACCCGCGTCCCCGGCATATCTGAGAGGCTGACCAGGCAGCTCGTGTCATTCATACACCAGGTGAGGAAGCTTGACATCAAAAAGCTCCCGTCAGTGAGTGAAACCATCGATTGGGCGAAGACGCTCGTCATCCTTCATGCCGAGGCTCTGGACAGAGAACTCGTCAGGGATACGCTAAACACCTTCCTCAAGGCACAGGAGGACATCCGGGTTACAGAAGAAAAACTCTACGCGTTGACAGAGCAGGCGCTGAGGGAGGCAAGCTGAGTGGATCGCACCCTCGAGAATTTTGTCCATGCCCTGCGCCGGTCCGGCGTCCGGGTTTCTGTTGCCGAGACTATGGACGCCATGGCGGCGGCAGAACTCTCCGGCTACAGCGACAGGCTGCTGCTGCATAATTTCCTCTCCGCCTCGCTCGCCAAATCCCTGCCGGAAAAGGAAATCTTCGAGCTGTGCTTCAACCGCTTCTTTGCCCTCGACTTTGTCTCTCATGATGATCCTCTGTTCGAAGAAATGGATCCCCTGCCGAACATCCAGGGAGAGGCGCCCCTGACCCAGATGCTCATGGCAGCAGACATCGGCGGCCTCGCCATGGCCATGAGATCGGCGGGCGAGAGGGCGGAGGTCCGCGGCATTCAATCGTGGACGCAGAGAGGCCTGTACATGCAGAAGGTTTTTCAGGAACTCGGCATGGAGGCGTTAAACAGAGACATCCAGAGACTCAAGGAGGATGGGGGCCGGGATGCCCTCAATCAGGCAAGGGCCCTGGAATCCATGCGGGACAATCTGATGGAAAGAGTGAGGGACATGGTCGAGAGACAGCTTGAGCTCTATGCAAGCAGGCGGTCCTTTGAACTCTCCGAAAGCTACATGAGAAACATAAGGCTCTCGGCCCTTGACGAACGCGACCTCGCGCGCGTCCACAAAATCATACAGAAGATGGTCAAGCATTTGAAGGACCGCTATTCAAGAAGACCCAGGGAAGCCCGCCGGGGTCAACTGGACTTCAGGAAGACTATCAGGAGGAGCATC
>DATJBN010000037.1:0-5628 GCA_035515335.1 Syntrophales bacterium
CATGGTGTTGGTGAGGCTCACGAGAAGTGAAGTCCGTAGCTTCATGAGATGCCCCCGCTTGCGCAAAAGATCCCTGACCGGGCGTTGTTCCTTCGGGTAAATGTAGCCTTCCTTGAGAATGCCCAGGGAGAGGAGTTCTGCGAGCCAGAAGGCGTCATGCTTGTCATCGACATACTTGATGCCCTCATACTGCTGGATGGCGCCGACGTTGGCGAGATGGACGGTGTAGCCGTCATCCATGAGGGCATCGACGAGCCAGTACCAGTTGAACGTGGACTCAACGACCACCCCCTGGAGTTCCGACTTGTAGGGATCGAGGAGTGCCAGGATGAGCTTCCGGTCGTTCGTGACGTTTCTCTTGAAGATCCTTTTGCGCTGTTCATCGATGATGGCGAGGTAACTGTTCTTTGCATGAAGATCGATTCCACAGTACAATGGCATTGGGCACCTCCTGATTAAGATTTGGTAGTCGTAATCACAGCATAGTAGATCGTACTTCTATGCTGCGGAGGTGCCTACCTTTTTATGATTATCAATCCTGAGGGTGAGGGAAAAGAGGGATTCTTTCCTGAGAACAGATGCAGGCGTTGTCCTTGCCGTCTTATAGAACAAGCCGGACCGATTGCCTCTCACCTCCAATAGTCATGTCGCCGTTCCTATTAATCGCCTCTGCCCCCACCTGCACCAGCTTCTGGGTGCTCGACTTCGGTTTTCTCCTGCTATAGTCACTTAGGGCACCAGAACAAAACAAGCCACGATCGAGTCAATATTTCCTGAAATAATTGGAGAGTAGAAATTGATACATGTTAAGTTATTTATGAAATTAATGAAATATTTCCTGAAATTTGTTGACACTTCCCTTCGTCTTCGATACAATCACGACGATACGATCCTGACCTGGTGCACTTCGGTCGTAATGGCTAGTGATTGGCCTTGCAGCTAGTAAGGCTGACAGTGGCGCTCACACAGCGGTTCCTGACCAGCCGGAATGCGGGAGTATCGAGACGAGCTGACAAGTGGGAAGGGACCGTAGTTTTTCCCGAGAGATCCTTGATGAAGGCGGATTGACTGAGTCCACAAGAAAGGGGGTGTTGGGTGCAGTACTCCGTGAAGATGGCCTTCGCGCGAGCAAACACATAAAAAGGGGAGCTTTCATGTTGAGAGGAACATGCAGGATTTTGTCAAGGGGTCTGCTTCTGTTTTCTCTACTTATCTCTCTGTTCAGTGCCGTTGCCCTTACACCAGCCTTGGCGGCCGAACCGATAAGAATCGGGGTAGTCGTGAGCATTACGGGATGGGGAGGCTTTCTGGGGGCGCCCATGAAAGATGCCTTCATCGCCATTGCGGAGGATGCTAACCGCAGAGGCGGCTTATTGGGCAGGCAGATTGAACTGATTATTGAAGACGACACGAGTAATCCTTCTACCGCAGTCATTGCGACGACAAAACTCATTCGGGACAAAAGGGCATCTGTAATTGTGGGACCGACAATTGTCGATTCAGGGATGGCAATGATTCCCACTTGCGAACAGGAGCAGACGCCATTTGTGGTGACGGGCCCAGTGCCGAACCTGGGTAAGAAGTGGGTCTTCATAATAGGTCCAGGCGATATCAGAGGCGCTGCACGCTTGTTGGAGCTAGTGGTAACCGATCTGGGGATGAAACGAATCGCCTTGCTGCATGATTCGACAAACTACGGAAAGGTCGGAGCTTCAATCTACAATAAGGAGATTACGCGTTATCCGGGTGCGGCACTTGTTATCCAGGAACGATACGATAATTCCGACACCAACATGGTACCCCAGTTGACGAAGATTAAAGCGGCAGGCCCAGAGATTATGATACTCCACGGCACCGGTGGCCTTGCAGCAGTGATTGCAAAAAACTACAAGCAACTGGGGATGAAAGTCCCAGTCATTGCGAGTCACGCCACGGCGGTGCCCGATTTCGTCAAGCTCGCAGGCCCTATCGCCGAAGAGAGTGGATGGATAATGTTCGGCCTAAAGTCAAATATCGCCGAGAGTCTTCCGGCGGATGACGCATATAGGAAGAATCTCTATGAACCATTCAAGAAGTTGATGAAGGACAAATACGGTGACTCCACGAAGATCAATCTGTTTCACGAGACTGCCTACGACGGCCTCACTGCCGCAATGGAAGCGATAAAGACAGCAGGCACAGATAATCGGGGAGCGATACGAGATGCACTGGAGAAGATCAGACTCGACCTTTTTCTCGGGCCTTACGAATGCACGCCTGAGGACCATCAGGGTTCCAAGAGGGACTACCATACTGTGCCGATGCTGATAAAGAATGGGAGTTTTGTGCCGTACAAGAAATAGCCCGAAACGGGCCCTTCTCCGCTTGTCGCGACAGCTTGGGCCGCGTGCGTGGAATTTGCTCGTTCTTCTCATGGTTTTGCTCTTGGCCGGATGTCAATTTGCATGAATGAAGGGCACAGCTGAAAACATGACAGCGAAAAGGAAGGAGTTGCTAAGCCAGACGGCGTACGAGGCCATCAGGGATATGATAATTGCCCACCGATTTGCCCCCGGGCTCCGTGTGAACGTGGAAGAACTGGGCCGAGAGCTGGGCGTGAGCAGACCCCCGGTATGGGAAGCTATACGGAGACTCGAGCAGGAAGGCGTTCTCAGGAAGATCCCGAACAGAGGAGTCTTTATGATCAAGAACTCCCCCGAGAAGCTTTTCGAACAGGTCCAAATGCGCGGGCCACTGGACGCTTTGGCAGGCTGTCTTGCGTGCAGACGGATCGACAGTCGGACTCTGTCGCGGATGTCACGATGTTTGACCAGTCAGCTAGAGGCCATAGAGAACGGAGATGTGGGCACATACTCAGCCGCTGATTTGCAGTTTCACAGCCTGATCTACGAGGCAAGCGGTAACGGTAGCCTTAGGGATCTTTTTGGATCAATTATCCTCCGGATGACCACGTTGCCTCCCCACCTTGATATTCTTTCCCGGCTTCCGGCGGTTCTGGCGACACATCAGGAGATGCTGGAAGGTATCGCGAGCGGAGACGAGGAGCGGGTACGGGTGGCCGTGGAACGTCATACCGAGATTATTCTTTCGCACCTCCAATCGGAGATTCTCGCGAGAACGGATCGAGAAAAAGCTATTAAGGGGATAAAAATGCGTCTTAGCTCCGGTATTTCCAATATCAGAAGACGGAGCAAAAGTGAGCAATAGGCCGTCGTGGAAGCTGCTCGGCCGCGGCGCCTATTGCTGCGGCGCTGGTTCCGGAAGCAACCATTTCCAGGATCGTTCGGGATACATGCCGACGGAGAGGGTGGCTGACTGCCACCGGCGGGGACATGCTTATCACAGGCTGTGCGTACCGCGAAGAGAACCTTCGGAGGGTAGTGCCTGAATCCAAGAAGGCACAGGTTATCGACCCGGTCGAGTTTGTGAACACAAGGGTGCAGACGCAAGGGCAAGAGAGCACTAAGCGCGCCTCAGAAGGGCGAAAGATGCGTCACGGGAAGAAGCGCAAAGAGCAAGGAGGAGCCCAAATGGATTCTGCGAACGGCCCGACCGAGGGAAAAGCGGACGAGAGACACATATGCGCAAAGCCAGAAGTAGCTGTGACGGGATCAGACATGAGAAGACGTTTTCCAAGCAAAGATATCACAAGGATCGTCGCCGATGTCGTAGTAGTGGGCGCAGGGATCGCCGGCCTCTCGGCGGCAGCCTCGGCGGCTGAAGCAGGGGCGAAGACGATAGTGCTCGAAAAAGGTGCGACCTTCCATACTCGAGGCCTTCACAACGCTGCGATCAACAGCCGGCTTCAGAAGCAGGCAGGGATTGAAATCAATAGGGATCAAGTAATATCGACTATCATGGAGTTCGGGGCATACAGAGGTGATCAGCGCCTGGTCACCCTCTGGGCCGATAATTGCGGCAAGGTCATGGATTGGCTTCTCGACATGGCTGATGCGGCAGGAATAGAGGTGATTCTCGACCCCACGACCAAACCGTGGTATTTCCCCAATTACCCTTTGATCCATGTCTTCCGGCCGAACCGTCAGGAAACTCTTGCACAGATGCTGCAGGACAATGCTACGGTCAATGGAGCCCGGTTTTACTTTGAAACTCCGGCCATACAGCTTCTGAGAGAAGGCGAGGGCAGGGTCACCGGAGTGGTGGGCAGAAGTGTTTCTGGTGACTACGTGAGGTTCGACGCTCGTAAGGCAGTGGTTTTGTGCACCGGAGATTACGGCGCCGACCGTGAGATGGTTCAGAAGTACCTTAACTGGAACGATCTAAAGGACCTGAAGTGCGCGTACGAGCCTGCGGTCAATACCGGCGACGGTCATAAGATGGGCATGGCCATAGGCGCGGCTATCGATGATCCACCGCACTGTCCCATGATGTTTGACTGGAGCGTGTGGGCCGAACGTGGTCTGTTCAATCTAGCCCGTCAGCCCTGGCTCTACGTCAACATACAGGGCGAACGGTTCATGAACGAAGACCTTCCGTGGGGTTATGAGTGCAACCAACTCCTGCGGCAGCCGAACGGATTCGCGTGGTCGGTATGGGACGGCAAGTACGATAAGGAATGGCCTCTGATGAGAAGCCAGTGCTGCAAGAACATGGGGGAGCCAACCTATCTGTGGAATCCCAATCAACTCACGGAGGCGATCAAGAAAGGGAATGTCCTCACGGCCGAGAGTATCGAGACCCTTGCCGACAAAATGGAGGTGCCGACCGATGCTTTATTGCAAACTGTAGCAAGATACAATGAGCTGGCGAGGAATCGACGAGATATTGACTTCGGGAAACATCCGGAGAGGATGACAACAATAGAGAAACCGCTTTTCTACGCATGCAAGATGGAAAGCCGATATATGGTGATCCTCAGCGGGCTGCGGGTCAACACCGCGTTGCAGGTGCTCGACACTCACAGGAAGGCGATCCAGGGACTATATGCGGCGGGTAATACCTCCGGTTCCTTCTTTGGCGGAAATGTGTACCCGACTACCACTCCAGGACTTACACATAGCAGGGCATGGACGTTTGGCAGGCTTGCCGGATTGAATGCGACAAATGACCAGGCGCACGGATAGCATTTGCCAATCATGAGAGAATGCAGAGCGCGGGTGTTGAACGTTGCTCTGAGCGAGCAAATCCAGCCAGAGATGCCGCCGGTACGAAGATCCGACCGCACCATTTGAGAAGACATTCGACTACTTATGCGAGCAGAAATGGCATACTCCTTGAGGTCGCCTCCAAGGATCGTGCGTCATCAGAAGCTCAAGGCTACGCAGATGTATCTCTTGAAGATAAGCGAGACAGAGGCTCGTGTTGGGTGGACGTGCTTCACAGGAGCCAAACAAGATAATGTCTTGGCGCCTCGGTATCCCTGTTTCCACCATTATCCGTGGTAATTCTTGAAATCGTCAGCCACGCGAAAGGCGCAACTTGTAGGTGACATCGATATGCCTTCCAGGCGACGGTGACGTATGGATTACACTTAGGCATCGCGGGTTTGCCTGTGTTTCACCGTCGGAGACGCTTTTTCATCGCCGGGTCGGTCTACTGCTAGGCCCGGCGGCGTCTGGACGGTCCGCATGGAGGGATCGATGAGATGTGGATGGGATGCGAGACTTG
>DATJBN010000038.1:0-5719 GCA_035515335.1 Syntrophales bacterium
AGACCCAACCTATAGACGTGCCCGCACTCATCGAGGCATTCAAGGCGCGGCCGGAGATTGCGCCATTAATAAGGGGAGGAAGCTCTGCTGAATATTCAGCTCACATCATACCGGAAGGCGGCTTCAGGGCAATAGACAGCATTGTGGGCGATGGCATCCTCGTGACAGGCGACGCCGCAGGGTTGGCACTGAATATCGGCTTCACGGTGAGGGGCATGGAATTTGCTCTGGCCTCGGGCTATTTTGCCGCACAGGCAGTCTTGAAGGCAAAGGAGGCCGGACGCTTTGACGCAGGAACGTTGGGAATATACAGGAAACTCCTCGAAGAGAGTTTTGTTCTTAAGGATCTCAGGAACTTCCGGGACACGCCGTCGGTCATCGGGAATCCCAGGTTCTTTAATCACTATCCGGAGCTTGCAGGAGCAATCATGAAGGACATATATGAAGTTCCGGCGGGCAGGAAAGAGAGGATTTATCCGACTGTAAGAAAGCACCTCAGCATCCGTGAGATGTGGGACATATTTTCGGACATAAGAAGAACCATGAAGATATGAGCGAAAAACTCGACTTGAAAGCAAAGCTTGGGCTCGATGTATTCAAGCCGGCTGCCTTACCGCACATAAAGATAAGAGAAGGTATGACAAGAGACCCTCGCCTGACACCTGCCATCCGCGTCTGTCCGGCCGGTTTATACAGCGAGAATGAAGATGGCGAAATTGTCCTTACGGTAGACGGGTGCCTTGAGTGCGGGACATGCCGTCTTGTGTGCGGTACTGAGGTCCTCGACTGGAACTACCCGCCTGGAGGCACAGGAGTGCAGTATCGCTTCGGTTAATGATAAGATTTTCAACTCTGCATCACCAACTCGATAATTAAAGTTTCGGACAACTTGACCGTCCGTAAATAAATTAGAAGGGATGAGTGCGATGGATTTCAAACTTACGGAAGAACAGGAGCTGATTCGCAAGAATGTGCGGGAGTTTTGTGAAAAAAACATTGACCCCATAGCCGTGGAGATCGACGAGAACAGCCGTCACCCGGCCGAACTTTTCAAGAAACTCGCCGAAGGCGGATGGATGGGCATTCCGATTCCCTCAGAATACGGAGGAGCAGGTGGGGATTTCCTTACAGGCACTATCGTTGTGGAGGAACTGTCGCGGTCGTGCGCTTCGACCGGCTTCACCATATCGACACATGCCGGCATCGTCTGCACGATGGTGCTCATGTTCGGGACCGAAGACCAGAAGAAGAAGTACCTGGCACCCTTGGCCGAGGGCCGGCAGCTCGGCGCCTTCGCTCTTACAGAACCCGGTGCAGGCACAGACGTGATGGCAATAACCACGGCCGCCGTACCGGACGGTAATGATTACATCATAAACGGGGCAAAGACTTTCACATCGAACGGCCCTACGGCAGGAACGTACCTGGTGTTTGCGTGGACGGATAAATCCGCCGGCCGCAAGGGCATGAGCGCATTAATAGTCCCGAGAGAAGCCCCGGGCCTCAGGATCGGCGAGCACTTCAAGAAGATGGGACTCCGTTCGTCGCAGACCTCGGAGGTGATCTTCAAAGATTGCCGCATACCAAAGAACAACGTCCTCGGGAAAGAGGGCGCGGGTCTTCCGATGGCCATGGCCGGCTTCGACGGTGGAAGGATAGGGATCGCCGCTCAGTGTGTCGGGATCCTCCAGGGAGCGCTTGAGGAATCGATTCGATATTCCAAAGAGAGGGTTCAGTTTGGCGCGCCGATATCACGCAACCAGGCCATCGCCTGGATGATTGCCGACATGGCTACAGACCTCTCGGCCGCCAGATTCCTCACCTACCATGCGGCATGGCTCAAAGATCAGAAGTTGCCATTCAGCAAAGAGTCCGCCATGGCGAAGTTGTACGCATCGGAAGCGGCAATGCGACACACCGTGAAGGCGGTCCAGATCCACGGCGGATACGGTTACTGCAAGGGCGCCAAGGTGGAGAGGCTGATGCGCGACGCTAAGATCACGGAGATTTACGAGGGGACGTCCGAGGCCCAGCGCATGGTGATCTCCGGCTCGGTTCTCCGCTGAACCTGATAAGAGAATGGGGTGAGCACATGCCTGCCGTTGTTGCCTGTTTCAAGTGGGTGGTTGATGAGGCCTACATCAGGAGAGGCCCATCGGGCGATCTCGACTTCTCGTCCGTAGATTACAAAATCGGCGATTATGACCGCAATGCAATCGAAGAGGCGGCAAGGCTAAAAGAAGCCCTGGGAGCGGAGGCCGTTGCTGTAACTGTTGGTGTGCCTGAGGCGGCTAAGGGTGTAAAAGACGCCCTGTCACGAGGAGCAGACCGTGCATGTTTTGCGGTAGACGACTCTTTCGGCAATCTTGATTCCTACGAGACCGCATTCATCCTGTCACAAGTGATCAGCACGAAGATGGACAAATACAAACTTATCATCTGCGGCGAGGGTTCGAGCGATCTTTATGCACAGCAGGTTGGACCCCGCCTGGCAGAGATGCTCGGGATCCCGTGCGTATCTTTTGTTCAGAAGGTATCCGTTGCCAACGAACGGCTTCTTGCTGAGCGTCGCGTGGACGAAGGCGTAGAGGTCGTGGAAGTGCCCTTCCCCGCCCTGATTACGGTCCGCCCCGATATCAATGTCCCCAGGATACCCGGCGTCAAGGATACACTTATGGCCGGGAAAAAGCCGTCTGTAAGGATCACAAAGGATGAGCTTCCGTCACACGGCGGGCCTTTGCTCCGTACGATCAGCGTTGAGGCTTCGAAGATGGAAAGAATCTGTGAAAGGTTCGGCACGGATAAGGCTGAGATAGCGAGATTTGTCTGGTCACTCCGTAAGAGTGGCGTAATCGAGTAAAGGAGATGATATGGCAGGGATATGGATCTTAGCGGATAGCCGCGAGAGGGCATTCGAACTCTTGAATATAGGCCGAGAGATGGCAGACAGGGCGGGAACTCGTGTGGTAGCTGTTCTTCGTGTCCGCGAACAGGCAGAGGAGAGCATCAGCCGTGGAGCTGACGAAGTGATCCTTCTCCCCTCTCTGCCGGCAGATCAGCCGTATGAAGCCTATATCACTCCTATCAGTGAAGAAGTAAGAAAAGAGAATCCGGATCTCGTCCTTCTTCCCGCGACTGTTGCGGGAAAGAATATGGCTGTTCTCATGGCCGCACGACTAGGCGCAGGGCTCGTCAGCAGCTGCACGTCGTTAGGTTTCGATGAGAAAAACAAGACCTTCGTGATGGAGCGCCTGATGTACGGCGGAACGGCAGTGCAGAAGGTGGTCTGCACGACCAGGCCTACCATGGCCACGATTCCGCCGAGAACCTTCGAGGCAGCGCAACCTCTGAGCGGGCGGCGGGGTCCTATCAGGGAACTCCGAAAGCCGTCATCTTCAGCAGTCAAGGTGATTGAAAGAAGACCGAAGGAAAAAGAGACAAAGGATATCACCGAGGCCCGGGTAATCATATGCGTCGGCAGGGGCATGGATAAGAAGGAAGACCTGACCCTGGCAAAGCAATTGGCCGAGGCCGTGGGCGGGGCAATAGGCTGCACAAGACCGATCGCCGAAGAATTCCACTGGCTGCCCGAGGACCTTTGCATAGGTCTTTCCGGCGTGCAGGTAAAGCCCGACCTCTACCTGGGAATTGGGGTCTCGGGCCAGGTTCAGCATGTGACAGGTATACGGGGTGCCAAGGTGATAGCCGCGATAAATAAGGATGAGAACGCCCCCATATTCAAGGTTGCCGATTTGGGCATCATTGGCGATCTCTACGATGTGATGCCTAAACTCGTCTGTGAAATGCAAGGACGGACATGAAGCAAGACGGCACTTCTTTCTTATATCTTGCAGATTATAAAACCCCCCGCTCTGCAAAGATTGCGCGAAGGGATATTTTCATCGCCATCTGCCTGATGCAGCGGCGCAGCGCCGATGCCGTTATGCATCGGCTTTTCAGCCAAGGCATATGTCAAACAGTCTTTTTCTTCTCACATAAGATGCGGTCGGCGCCAACCGATCAACACAACTTCACATTGCTATTAACAAATAATAATCGATACTTACTACCGGTCAATCGTCTCTTCTAGTTTGTATTTCCCACCATTCGCAATGACAAGCCGAAGTTTACTGCGGCCAAATACCTCTGTACAGACCATGGCATATATATTGCCAATATCTTCCTGAGGAATAGTTTATCGAGATATTAAAGTCCAATCTATGTAAAACAACTGGAGGTGGGACGTGGCAAAATTTATGACTGCAGAAGAGGCGGTTAAGCTGATCAAAAACGGGGACACTGTTGCAACATCCGGGTTCGTCGGCATGGGGCACCCGGAGGAGCTTTCCAAGGCTGCGGAGAAGAGTTTTCTCGAAACAGGTGAACCAAACAACTTAACGCTCACATTCGGTGCGAGCCAGAACGACGGGAAATCAAACTGGGGGCTGAATCGCTGGGCAAAGGAAGGAATGGTGAGGAAGGTCGTATCGGGTCATTGGGGATTGCAACCCGATTTGATCAAGATGGCCGTCAATAACAAGATAGAAGCGTACAACATCCCACAGGGTGTAATTCTCCATGTATTTCGGGCGACCGCGGGTAAGAAGCCGGGCGTCATTACGCATGTCGGTTTGGGAACTTTTGTCGACCCGAGAGAGAAGGGGGGCAAACTGAACAGTATCAGCCATGAGGAATATGTCCGTCTGATGGAGATCGACGGAAAAGAATACCTGTTCTATAAAGCCATCCCCGTCAATGTCGCGATTGTTCGCGGGACTACGGCGGATGAGAACGGGAATGTGTCCATTGAAAGAGAGGCTATAGCCCTGGAATTTGCCTGTTTGGCCCTCGCTGCCAAGGGATCCGGAGGCAAGGTCATTGTACAGGTGGAGAGGGTGACAAAGGCGGGTACGCTTCATCCGATGATGGTCAAGATGCCCAAGGTATGGGTCGATGCAATCGTCGTCGCGAAGCCTGAGAACCACTGGCAGGTTCCTATGGCCGAACCGTACAATCCGAGCCTTTGCGGTGAAACGAGGGTTCCTCTGAGCCGCATACCGCCGCTCCCGATGAGCGAGAGGAAGGTAATTTGCCGAAGGTGCGTGATGGAGCTTATTCCCAATGCAGTCGTAAATATGGGCATAGGAATGCCTGAAGGCTGCGGCGCGGTTGCAGCCGAAGAGGAGCTTATCGAATTGATGACAATGACGGTCGAGCCGGGTGCCATCGGCGGCGTGCCCGGGGGCAAGCTCTATTTCGGCTCGGCCATCAATCCGGAGGCCCTGGTCGATCACCCACTGATGTTCGATTTTTATGACGGCGGCGGGCTTGACCTGGCTGTTCTCGGTATGGCGGAAATGGATCAGTTCGGTAACGTGAACGTCAGCAAGTTTGGTCCCCGCATAGCCGGTGCAGGAGGATTTATCAATATTACCCAGAGCGCGAAGAGGGTAGTTTTCTGCGGAACGCTGACCGCAAGCGGCCTTGAACTGGGCATCGGCGACGGAAAGCTCAAAATAGTAAAAGAAGGAAAAGTAAAGAAGCTGGTCAAGAAGGTAGAGCATATTACGTTCAGCGGCGAATACGGAAAGACAAGCGGCCAGACGGTTGTTTACGTGACGGAACGGGCCGTTTTCAAACTCACACCAAAGGGCGTCATGCTGACGGAGATTGCACCGGGATTGGACATGGAGAAGGATGTATTGTCCCAGATGGAATA
>DATJBN010000039.1:0-7055 GCA_035515335.1 Syntrophales bacterium
ACGAACTCGGGAGGTATTTTAATGAACACGCTTAAGACAGGATTGCTGCTCGGCGCCTTGACCGGACTGCTGATGCTGATAGGAGGTTATTTCGGCGGCAAACAGGGCGCAACGATAGCACTCATTTTTGCTGCTGCAATGAATTTCGGAGCGTACTGGTTTTCCGATAAGCTCATACTGAAGATGTATAACGCACAAGAGGTGGATGCAAAGCAGGCGCCGCAGCTATATGGTATAGTAAATGACCTGGCCATGAAGGCCGGCCTTCCCATGCCGAAGGTTTATATCGTCCCCGGTGACACGCCGAACGCCTTCGCAACGGGACGCAATGAGAGCCATGCCGTTGTGGCAGTGACGGAAGGAATCTTAAGAATGCTGAGCAAAGATGAACTGGAAGGAGTTCTCGCTCACGAGCTGACTCATATAAAGAACAAGGACATGCTCATCGGCTCTATCGCCGCGACGCTTGCCGGCGCCATCGTCTGGATAGCAAATATGGCGCAGTGGGCAGCCATCTTCGGCGGGGCAAGAAGCGACGACGGCGAAGAGGGAAGCGGTGTCATCGGCCTCGTACTGACGGCAATCCTTGCGCCGATTGCGGCAATGATAATACAGATGGCAATTTCGAGATCCAGGGAGTATCTTGCCGACGAAGGCGGAGCCCGCATCTCAAGAAAACCCTACGGGCTGGCAGGCGCTCTTGAGAAACTGTCGCGTGCCTCACAGGTGATCCCCATGGAGGCAAATCCCTCGACCGCCCATATGTTCATCGTCAACCCTCTGACGGGGAAATCCCTGATGAATCTCTTTAGCACACACCCCCCTATCGAAGAACGCATTGCAAGATTGAGAAGCATGAAGATCGCGTAAGAATGAAAAAGGAGTGAATCATGGCTGAAGGAGAAAAAGAGAAAGGGTTCGTGATCAAGGACAAGCGAACCTTCGACGAGTCAGGAGAGGCGCGGGCGGACGATATTACAAGAGAGGCAGCGTCAGAAGCCCCGAAGCAGGAGAAGATATCTCAAGAAGAAATGGCAGCGGCCGAGGAGGATTTTTTTCCGGAAGTGACTTTTTCCAACTTCGTTCTTTCTCTCAGCACAACAGTAATGTATCATCTCGGCGATTTCGAAGATCCGGTGACGAAGAAGGCCGAAAAGAATCTTCCTGCAGCCAAACAGACCATAGACATGCTGGGTATGCTGAAGACCAAGACCGCGGGAAACCTGGATGCCGATGAAAAGATGCTTCTCGAAGGAATCCTTTATGAGCTGATGATGAGATATGTCAAAGAGAAAGGCCAGGGATGATAGTAAAGCTGTCGCCTGCAAAGGTCAACCTGCACCTTCGTGTCCTGGCCAGGCGTGCGGACGGCTTTCATAACATCTGCACGCTGATGCAGAGAATAGACCTCTGCGACGAAATGACCTTTACCCGTGCCGAGCGCGGCATTAACCTCCGCTGCCCCGGCAGTACAGTCCCGGAGGATAATAAGAACATAGCATACAGGGCTGCGGACGCCCTGCTCTCTCGTCTTCCTGATCCTCCCGGCATAAGTATCACGATCAAGAAAAGAATACCGGTGGCAGCGGGCCTCGGCGGGGGAAGTTCCAACGCAGCAACAACGCTGATAGCAATTAACGAGATGATGGGGCTCCACTTGGGCGTCCACGACCTGATGGAGACGGGTAAAAGACTCGGGGCCGACGTTCCCTTTTTCATCTTCGGAAAGACTGCCTGGGCAACGGGGATCGGAGAGTGCCTTCACGCTGCCCAGAATATTCCGCAACTCTGGTATGTACTGGTCAACCCCGGCTTTGAAATCTCCACCAGATCGGTTTATGAGGGTCTGAATTTGAGATTGACAAAACGGGCAGTAAATTATAAATGTCCACAGCTTCGCAGCATCAATGGTATAATAAAAAGCCTGCGTAACGATTTGGAGCGTGTTACGCTTAATCTTCACCCCGTTCTGCAGCATTTCAAGAATCTTCTCGTGCAGCACGGAGCGGAAGGTGCGCTGATGACAGGCAGCGGTCCCACAGTAATGGGAATCTTCCGGGATGAAGAAGGAGCGATAGGAGCGGAACAGGCTCTCAAGAATGCCGGGGCAGGCGAATGGCCTGTGTACAGGGCTTCCTCCATATGATATATTGTTTCAGGTGCCTTGCGTAGTTGCGTACCTCGTGTTCTCTGCTGCTCGGTCAGTCAATAATGGGGCGTCGTCAAGCGGTAAGACACAAGATTTTGGTTCTTGCATACGGAGGTTCGAATCCTCCCGCCCCAGCCACATACAATTACTTTTGTTGAAGGGATTTACATGCTTGATAGAATGCGGATATTTTCGGGAAATGCGAACATGCCCCTTGCCCAGAAGGTGTGTGAAAACCTCGGTGTGTCTCTCGGCAAGGCCAACGTAACGACATTCAGCGATGGCGAGACGCGGGTAGAGATCAACGAAAACGTGCGCGGGATGGACGCCTTCATCATTCAATCCACCTGCCCGCCCGTTAACAACACCTGCATGGAACTTCTCATCATGATCGATGCGATGAAGAGAGCTTCTGCAGACAGGATCACGGCGGTAATCCCCTATTACGGGTATGCAAGGCAGGACAGGAAGGTGGCTCCGCGGGCGCCGATCTCGGCAAAGCTGGTTGCGGACCTGATCACGGCTGCGGGCGCATCGCGCGTGCTTTCTATAGACCTCCATGCCGGTCAGATCCAGGGCTTCTTTAATATCCCGGTCGATAATCTCTTCGCTACACCGGTCCTTCTCGATTACATAAGAACGAATTACACAGGCGATATCGTCATTGTATCGCCCGACACGGGAGGCGTCGAAAGAGCAAGGGCCTTCGGCAAGAGGCTGGATGTCAACATCGCCATTGTAGACAAGAGAAGAGAAGGTCCCAACGAATCTGCCGTCATGAATATCATCGGCGATGTCAAAGGTGCGCGCGTTATTCTCCTTGACGACATGATCGACACAGGGGGAACGCTGGCACAGGCGGCGCTCGCGCTCGAACGTGCGGGAGCGACAGAGGTATCAGCGTGCTGTACCCACCCTGTCCTTTCAGGACCTGCCATAGAAAGGATCGAGAAATCGAACCTCAAGGAGATTATCGTGACGGATACGATTCCCCTCCATGAGAAGGCCAAAGCCTGCGGCAGGATCAAGGTGCTTTCGGTTTCCGGTTTGATTAGTGAGGCAGTACGCCGCATATACTATAACGATTCTGTACATTCGCTTTTCATATAGGAGGAATAGATGGAAGTAAGTCAATTGAAAGCCAGTCTTCGCACGGCTTCCGGAAAAGGCATTGCCAGGAGGCTCCGAATGAGCGGCATGACACCGGCAGTTTTTTACGGGCCCAAGAGTGACCCTCTCCTTTTGGCGGTTAGTTCCTTGGACTTGACTAAAATATTGAAGGGCAAGGAAGAGAATATATTTATCAACCTGCAAATAGGCAACGGTTCCCCGACGGAAAAGTTCACGATCATCAAGGAACTGCAGATAGACCCCGTTAGCGGTAGGTTCCTTCATATCGACTTCTACGAAATTGATACGGAGCGCGCCATAACACTCGACGTGCCCATTCATTTCAAAGGACATGCCATAGGCGTAGACAACGGCGGAGAACTGCATCACATAAAGAGAGACATAAAGGTCTCCTGCCTCCTTTCCGTTCTGCCGGATTTCGTGGAGGTCGATGTCAGCGGTCTCAATATCGGTGATTCGATAAAGGTCGCAGACGTAGCGCTGCCTGAAGGAGTAGATGTCCTTGATGCCCCCGACACGATCATAGCATCGGTTGCTGCCCCGAGAGCCGTCGTGCAAGAGGTTGCTCCGGTTGAAGAAGGACAGGAGCCGGAAGCAGCAGAAGCCCCAACTGAAGAAGAAGAATCGTAGGCTCCGGATATTATCTTTACCTCACTCCTTTGAAAGAGCTGTGCAAACAGGCCGCGCTCTCCCGGTTGCTGTACATCAACAACTCCCAGAGGTAATTGCTTGAAGATTGTAATCGGGGTGGGAAATCCAGGTGCCAGGTACGAAGTCACAAGGCACAACTGCGGCTTCCTTGCCGTCGATCACATCGCCCATTCCCATGACATAGAAGTCAATCTTAAGAGCTTTGATTCGCTCTTCGGAAAAGGCAGGATCGGCGCCGTTCCCGTCCTCCTCGTCAAGCCTGCGACCTTTATGAATCGGAGCGGCAGCGCCGTAAAGCAATTCGCCGATTATTTCAGGATTGAACCGTCCGATATAATCGTCATCCACGATGACATAGATCTCCCTTTTAAGACCGTCAGGCTAAAGTCCGGCGGCGGCCATGCCGGACACAAAGGACTGATATCGATAGTTGAAAGCCTGGACAGTACCGAATTTCTCAGGGTGAGAATCGGTATAGGAAGGCCTCCCGATGAGCTGACTGTTGAAAGATATGTACTCGATCAATTCTCCGACGACGAAACGAAACTGCTGCCCCACATCTTGAAGACGGCGGATCATGCCGTTGAAACCATCATCACGTCGGGCATTCAAGCAGCCATGAACCAGTACAATGAGAGGGCTAGGCCTGAGGACAATGAGAGCGGCGCGCCCGCCGGCTGATCCAAGGGCTTGACATTGATTCTCACTACATTATAATCCGTAAGCAGCAGTCAAGCGCTCCTCAAGGGGGATAATGTGGGATTCAAATGCGGTATCGTGGGCCTTCCGAATGTGGGCAAATCAACAATCTTCAACGCGCTGACGGCGGCGCGCGCCGAAGTGGCCAATTATCCCTTTTGCACGATTGACCCTAACATAGGAATTGTAACCGTCCCCGACGAAAGGCTCGAGAAGATCGCCGCAATTGTGAAGCCGCCGAAAGTCACTCCCACCACCATGGAATTCCTCGACATCGCCGGGCTTGTCAAAGGGGCGAGCAAGGGCGAAGGCCTCGGCAATAAATTTCTCGGCCACATCAGGGAGGTGGACGCCATCGTACATATCGTGCGCTGCTTCGATCATTCGTCCGTGGCCCACATCTACGGTGATGTTGATCCTGTCCGTGACATAGAAATAATAAATACGGAATTGATCATAGCGGACCTCGAGACTGTGGAGAAAAGGATCACGAAGATCGAAAGGCTCGCCAAGACGGGAGATAAGGCGGCCCGAAAGGAGCTTGACACCTGTCTCCGCATCAAGAATGTTCTGGTAAAGGGCGCCGGCGCCCGCACGATTAGCTTCGGAGAAGATGAAAAGGAGACCTTTCGCGATCTACACCTCCTTACCGCAAAGAGAGTCCTCTATGTCTCCAATGTCAGTGAGGCAGTTCTCAAGGAAGACACCAACTGCGCCCTCACGGTGGAATCTGTTGCGAAGAAGGAAGACGCCCGTGCGATAGCCATATGCGGAGATATCGAAGCTGAGGTGGCAGAACTTCCAAAGGAAGAACAGCAGGCCTTCCTCCGCGAGATGGGTATCGCGGAGTCCGGACTTGCTAAACTAATCAGGGAAGGCTACAACCTTCTGGGGCTGATAACGTTCTACACTACCGTCGGCACGGAGCTGCGTGCATGGACTGTACCCAGCGGTACGACGGCACCCCAGGCAGCGGGGAAAATCCATACCGACATGGAGAAAGGCTTCATCAAAGCCGACATTATCCATTACAACGATTTTATCAGGCTGGGCGGAATGTCTCAGGCCAAGGAATCCGGACTCATCAGGATCGAAGGTAAAGACTATGTGATTGCCGACGGCGATATTGCACACTTCAGATTTCACGTTTGAGAAAAAAAGTTGTTTTCAGATATAACTTTCTACAGACGACTGGAAATACGGGGTTGCCGATACGATTCGCGTGAGTATATCAAGGACTGCGGGGACCGGTGGATGGCAAAGGAGGGATACGGGACACCATCCACCGATTCACAGTTGAGAATTCGCAAGAAGTAAGAGATCTAATCTTCGTAAGAAAAAACATCGGGAAGAAAAAAAGTCTTGCTCTGATCTTCTATATTATTTTCCTCCCGTTTTGCAGGCTCACTCGGACCGGCACGATCCGCAGCTTTTTCCTTGCCCTTGGTTCCCTCGGTCATGAAGAACTCGTATTCAAGGCCGAATTCCCCAAGTTCCGCTTCCAAGTCTGAGACCTTGTCCTCCTGATTTATGTCCTTTTTCCTACTCTCCTCCTTCTTCTTCACTTGCTTATATATCTACTGATGCGTGATTTTCATGAGAGACCCCTGAGATCTACCTTTCTTCTTTGCTCTATCGGCTATTATTCCTAAAGGTCTCTTACGTTCTCGAGGGGTCTCTTCGTGTACGTGAAATGTAGTTGCAAGATTGCTGCCACTTCAGGCGTCCTTCCGAATCCAAGTGGCAAGCGGATTAGAGTTCCTGTATACCGGCTGGCAAATCAATAGTTTAAAAATTGACACAACATATCTTCCTTCCAAATAAATAAATTAGCCTCCAAGACCGAAGGCTCTAAATGATTTTAGACAAGAAATGTTGTGCGCCTAGTGCACATGACTGTTGAGAACGGAAGCACGTTAATTCTGAAATATCAGATGGTTTGAGATTTGTGCAAGGTCTGCACAAATCGTGCGCTTATGGCACTCAGAGGAAGAAAATAATTAATTGATATGTTTATCAATTTTTTTTCGCTCTCTTATGAGTTTATACCGGGATATGCTGAGGTGTTTAGCCGCCGCCGTCTTATTGCCCCCACTTATTTCCAACGCATTATCCAGGATCTTTTCCTTTATGTCGTTCATGATTTTCTCCGTTACCGACGTATAGTCGATTTCGCCGGCTGAGAGGGTCGGTAGAAACTTTTCGATTTCAACCTTGAGGTGTTTATAACTTGGCGCTGCTTTAATCTCCGCAGGGAGATCGCCAGGAGAAATGGTGCTGCTCAACTTCTGCAGGATCATGATCCTTTCAATTATGTTTTTCAATTCCCTTACGTTTCCCGGCCACGTGTAGGCCTTCAAGATCATCTCTGCCTCTTTGCTGAACCCTCTCACCTTCTTGCCGAATTTTTTGTTGAATTCCTCTA
>DATJBN010000040.1:0-7489 GCA_035515335.1 Syntrophales bacterium
CGGCATGATCAAGGCCTTCAAGCTCCTGAATCTAGCCGGCGCGTACTGGCGGGGCGATGAGAAGAACAAGATGCTCCAGCGTATTTACGGGACAGGATTCGCGACGAAGAAGGCCCTCGCCGAATACCTCCGCATTGTGGAGGAGGCCAAGAAGAGGGATCACCGGAAGCTGGGAAGGGAGCTGGATCTTTTTCAGATGAACGATGAAGCGGGTCCGGGACTTGCTATCTTCCACCCGAAGGGCGCGAGGTTAAGAAACATCATCGAGGACTGGGAAAGGAAGGAGCACCTGAAACGCGGTTACGACATGGTTCTCGGGCCGCAGATCCTGAAGGCCGAGTTGTGGAAAAGGTCGGGGCATTTCGACCACTACAGGGAGAACATGTACTTTACCGAGGTGGAAAATCAGGCCTACGGCATAAAGCCGATGAACTGCCTCTCCCACATGCTGATATATAAATCCAAGATTCGCAGCTACCGCGATCTGCCGCTCAGGTATTTCGAACTCGGCACCGTACATCGCCATGAGAAAACGGGTGTTCTGCATGGCCTCATGAGGGTTCGCCAGTTCACCCAGGACGATGCGCACATACTCTGTACCCCGGAGCAATTGAATGGTGAGATTACGGCCATCGCCGATTTCGTGAGTTACGCGATGAAGGTATTCGGTTTTGACTATGACGTGGAACTGAGCACAAGGCCGGAAAACTCCATAGGCACCGATGAGGAATGGGAGATGGCGACGGTGGCGCTCGAAGAGGCCCTCAAGACAAACAAGATACAGTATGAGGTCAATGAAGGAGACGGCGCCTTCTACGGGCCGAAGATTGATTTCAAGCTGAAAGATGCCCTGAAAAGGAAATGGCAATGTGCAACTATCCAGTGCGATTTTACGCTGCCTGACCGCTTTGAACTCACCTACGTCGGCGCAGACGGAGAAAAACACAGGCCTGTGATGCTGCACAGAGTTATATTGGGCGCCATAGAGCGGTTTATCGGCGTATTGATCGAACATTATGCCGGCGCCTTTCCCGTCTGGCTCTCGCCGGTACAGGCTGTGCTCATGACTGTTACGGACAAGCATATCCCTTACGGTGAGCGGGTCTATCACGAGCTTACCGAGGCAGGCGTGAGGGCGGAGAGAGATTTCCGGAACGAGAAGCTGGGATATAAGATAAGAGAAGGGCAGATGCAGAAGGTGCCTTACATGCTCGTGATCGGCGACAGGGAAATGGATTCGGAAAAGGTTTCTCCACGCGAGCGAAGCGGCAAGGACTTGGGCGCAGTGGCGGTCAGTGACTTTATCGCCCTCATCATGGACAAGTGCGCACAGTATAAGTAACGGCCGGAACCCTGCACCTGCTATATGATTCTTTGACATCGGACTCAATTTAAGACTAAGATATCATTACTTAACTTTTATTACAGAGGAGGTGTGGCATAGCTAAGGATTTAAACATAAACGAAGAGATCAAGGCGACGGAAGTCAGAGTGATCGATGAAGGAAAGCAACTCGGAATCATGTCCTTGACCGACGCGTTGGATCTGGCCGCAAAGGCCGGGTTGGACTTGGTGGAAGTTGCGCCCACTTCTACGCCGCCCGTCTGCCGGATCATGGACTACGGGAAATTTAGATACCAGCAAAGTAAGAAGCAGCAGGTCGCAAAGAAGAGTCAGAGTACGGTTCAGGTAAAGGAAATCAGGATAAGGCCCAAGACCGATGAACACGACCTGCAGGTCAAGATCAAGCATATCAAGAAATTTCTCGGCCAGAACGACAAGGTAAAGATAACCATGATGTTCAGGGGCCGTGAAATGGCATATACGGAGCTGGGCAGGAAGATCATGGAGGAGGTGCAGAAGGCCCTCGCGGAGGTTAGCAACGTCGATCAGCTGCCGAAACTGGAGGGTAGGAATATGATTATGATGGTGTCTCCCAAGAAGTAAGGGGGGCGCAAAGAGACTGATCCTAACTTCAAAATCCTAAACGGTATCCGGATTCGATTGCGAGAAATATGACGGGCCTGCAGTCGCGTTTTGATACTGTTTAGGATTTGGAAATTAGAGATCAAAGTTTCTGTCCGAGAGGAGCTAATTAATGCCAAAGGTAAAAACACACAGGGGTGCGGCCAAACGGTTCAGCCTTACCGCGACCGGGAAAGTCAAAAGGAGCAAGGCCTATGGCCGCCACATTCTCACGAAGAAGACGACGAAGAGGAAGAGGAATCTGCGAAAGTCGGCGATTCTTGACGCCAGGGACACGCACGGAATAAAGATGTTGATTCCCTATCTGTAAGAACCGGCCCGTAACCGGACGGTATACTAATTATTCTTTTCATGAATTTGGAGAAGGAGAAATGCCGAGAGTAAAGAGAAGCGTCACCGCTAAGAAGAAGAGACGAAGGATCCTGAAGATGGCGAAGGGTTATTTTGGCGCCCGCAGCCGCCTGTTGAAGACTGCAACGGAGGCGGTTGAGAGGGCCATGAAGTACGCCTACAGGGACAGAAGGGTCCGTAAAAGGGAGTTCAGGCAACTGTGGATCGCAAGGATCAATGCAGCCGCCCGTATCAATGAGATTTCGTACAGCCGCCTGATGAACGGCATGAAAAAAGCGGGCATAGAAATCGACAGGAAGATTCTTGCCGATCTCGCCGTTCATGACCCTCGCGGATTCTCCGAGATAGTCAGTGTCGCAAAAGGTAAACTGGCAGCATGCTGAAAGAACTCGAGGATCTTCAAAAGCAGGCGGAGTCTGAATTAAGAAAGTCTCAAACTGAAGAGGAAGTCCTCGCGGTAAGAACCAAGTATTTAGGCAGAAAAGGCCTTCTGACAAAGATTCTCCGGGGCCTGGGAAACATAGAGCCGGCCGAAAGGCCGCTGGTCGGGAACCGCAGCAATGAAATAAAGGCTGCCCTGACAGAAGAGATTGATAAGACCCTCAAAGAGAGAGCCGCGCAGAAGAGAGGGCAGGTTCTCCTTCGTGACAGAATCGATGTAACCCTTCCGGGAAGAAAAATCAGTTTCGGCAAAGAACATCCAGTCACAATCGTCTGCAGGGAAATCTGCGACATCTTCGCGGCGCTGGGATTTTCCGCCGTCCAGGGGCCGGAAGTCGAACTCGACTACTATAATTTCGAGGCCCTTAACATCCCCCAAGACCATCCTGCGAGAGACATGCAGGACACATTTTACATAGAAGACGGGATCGTGCTCCGCACCCACACCTCGCCGGTACAGGTGCGGGTAATGGAAAAGCAGCGTCCGCCGGTCAGGATCCTTTCGCCCGGGCGGGTATATCGTCCCGATTCCGATGTCTCGCACACGCCGATGTTTCACCAGATTGAAGGTCTCCTAGTCGACAGGGGAATCACGCTCGGTGATCTAAAAGGCGTCCTCACACTTTTTCTGAAGGAGATGTTCGGCGGTGACACTGCGCTCAGGTTCCGTCCCAGTTTCTTCCCTTTCACTGAACCTTCTGCGGAAGTCGATATCAGGTGCGTGATGTGCAAGGGGGTCGGCTGCCGGGTATGCTCTCAGAGCGGCTGGCTGGAAGTGCTGGGCTCCGGCATGGTTGATCCCGAGGTCTTCAAGAATGTCGGCTATGACTCGGAAGAATTCACCGGTTTCGCTTTCGGACTGGGTCTCGAGCGGATTGCGATGCTCAAGTACGGGATATCGGATATACGGTTGTTTTTTGAAAATGACTGGAGGTTCCTCGAGCAATTCTGACATCCGCAGATTATTCAGGTAGAAGTGTTTATGCTGGTAAGTCTCAATTGGCTTAAAGAATTTGTCGATATCGGGATGCCCGCCTCCGAACTTGCCGATCATCTCACAATGGCCGGACTTGAAGTCGAAGCGGTAAGCGAGGTCGCCCCGCCTTTTACGAATGTAGTTGTCGCAAAGATTCTATCCTTAAAACCCCATCCTGAAACGGACAAGTACTACTTCTGCGACGTAGCGGCGGGTGAGGAGACGTATCCTATCGTCTGCGGTGCCCGTAATATCAGGATGGGCGATATAGTCCCTTTGGCGAAGATAGGGGCGACCCTGCCGGGCGGCTATACAATAAGGAGTACCAAGATCAGAAGTGTAGCGTCTCATGGTATGCTCTGTTCCGAGCAGGAACTAGGGATAGGCGATGATGCATCCGGAATCATGATTCTCGGAAACGACCTCAATATAGGCCAGGACTTGGGAGAAGCGCTCAACCTCAGAGATACTGTCCTCGATGTTGGGATCACGCCCAACAGGTCAGACTGTCTCTCCATGATAGGAATCGCCCGCGAGATTGCAGCAATCGCGGGTGCGGCCCTCCGATACCCCGACGTTTCTGTTTCTGAAAACGATACTGACATAAAGAGTATAACGTCAGTCGCTATTCTTGATCCCGATCTTTGTCCCCGTTACAGCGCCAGAATCATAAAGGACGTCGCAATAAAGCCGTCTCCCCTGTGGATGCGCCGGAGGCTGGAAGCTGTGGGGCTCAGGGCGATCAATAATATCGTCGACGTAACAAATTATGTGATGATGGAGCTGGGGCAACCGCTCCATGCGTTCGACTACCGGTTCCTTGAGGAAGGGCGCATTGTGGTAAGGAGGTCCCGAGGGGGAGAGACCTTCACTTCCCTCGATGAGAAGGAACGGCTCCTGGAAACCGATACGCTGATGATTTGCGACGGCAAGAAGCCTGTTGCCATCGGTGGTATAATGGGTGGCCTCAACTCCGAGGTAAAAGAAGATACGGGGACCATACTGCTGGAAAGCGCGTATTTTACGCCCTCTTCCATACGCAAGTCCGCCAAAGCGCTGGGAATGAGCACGGACGCCGCGTTCAGGTTCAGTCGCGGTATAGACCCGGAAGGCGTGATCAAGGCCTTAAACAGAGCGGCGAGGATCATGGCCGAAGTATCCGGCGGCAACGTCTGTAAAGGATACATCGACGAATACCCCAAGAAGGTTGTGTCTTCCGAAAATATGGGGCTCCGGACGGCGCGGGTCAATCATGTCCTGGGTATTAATATCTCTTCCCCGGAAATCGTGAAGATACTGGAAAGTCTGGGAATGACGGTTCGTGCCGAGAAGGACGGAGTTTTTAAGGTAACCTCGCCGACATACCGGACCGACATCATAAGAGAGATAGACCTGATCGAAGAGGTGGCGAGGCTCTATGGTTATGACCGCATTCCGGAAACGTTGCCGCCTGTATCCGTCACGCCTGTAGTAAAGGACCGTCAGGAAATAGTGACTGGCAGGATACGTGAGATCATCAGGGGTTCCGGCTTTTCGGAGATAATAACATACAGCTTTATCTCGCCCGATTCCACCAAGCGTCTCGGTATCAGCCCGGACGATGATCGCAGCAAAACGGTGAGGATTAGGAATCCTCTCACGGAAGATCAGGCCGTGATGCGTACCACGCTTGTCTACAGCCTGCTTGACACCATGAAGACGAATGCGCATAGCGGTTCCCTCGACCTCAGAATGTTTGAGGTAGGCAGGGTCTTCATTCACGAAAAGAAAGGGGAGCTTCCTACAGAAAAGAACATGATCGGCTGCCTTATCACCGGGAAACGCTACGACGACATGTGGTCACAAGGGCTCGACGCGGATTTCTTTGATATGAAAGGCTGCGTGGAAAACATCTTCGACGGGCTAAAGATAAGGGAAATCGAATTCAGATCGGACTACAGAGAGACGTTTCTCCACCCTGGGAGGTGCTGCGGGATCTATGCGCAAGGCCGATTTATGGGATTCCTGGGAGAAGTGCATCCGGATACCATGCTTAGCTTCGATTTGAAGAGCCGTGCCTGCGTGGCTGAATTGGACGTCGATGTCATAGGCAGTATCTTCTCCGACGAGATCCTCTCTCGCGAATTGCCGAGGTTTCCCTCCGTGGTTAGAGATGTTGCATTTCTTATCAGCGATGATGTGGAAGCTGCGAATGTGCTCAAACTTGCCCTTGAAATGGATAAAGAATTGCTTGAAAAGGTGAATGTTTTTGATGTATATTCCGGCAAGAGCATTCCGGGCGGCAAGAAAAGTCTCGGGATAAGGTTTGTATACCGCGCTTCCAACAGGACCCTGAAAGATGACGAAGTGAACGAGTTGCATGGTAAGCTCGTGAGGAAAATTGTCGATGTGACCGGAGCAAGGATCAGAGGCGAAGAAACCTAGGTGTCTGTAGATTCGGGGAGGTTAGAAATGACAAAGATTGATATAATTCAGGATGTGTACGAGAAACTCGGATTTTCCAAGAAAGATGCAGCAGGAATTGTTGAGTCGGTTTTTGAGATTATGAAAGACAGCCTTGCCCGCGGTGAGAAGATAAAGATTTCCGGCTTCGGCAACTTTTCCGTAAAGGACAAAAAATCCAGGAGGGGCAGAAATCCTCAGACGGGAAGCGAAATAGAGATTTCTGCAAGGAGGGTGCTCACCTTTAAATCAAGCCAGGTTCTACGTAAAGCCCTGAACAGCTGAGAGAAAGACTCTGATCGTCATAAACAGATGATTCGATAAAAGTGGAGTATCTGTACGAAGGAAACTGCCAGCGGAGGTCTTGAGACGAGGGCCCGCACAAGAGCGCGCGGGTCCGGAGCGTACTTGAGGCCGCATGCGGCTGCCAAGTAAGCTTTTTACGAGATCATCGATCCCGATACATATCGATCCATAATAAATAACCTGAAATCGTATTAAGGCCATTGCCGGACCGAAATCTCCCCATGTGTCTTATGAACTTTTTCTGACGCATTGCTTGGAAAGACAGATCTCGATGAACACGACGATACCTGACAAGGAGTATTTCCGTATCGGCGAGGTAAGCAAGATCCTCAACGTTGACACCTATGTTGTGAGGTTCTGGGAATCAGAGTTTAAATCAATAAAACCGATCCGTACGAAATCTGATCAACGGCTCTATAGGAGAAAAGACTTGCAGGAATTGTTGCTGATTAAGGAGCTACTCTACACGGAGAGATTTACGATCAGCGGTGCGAAGAAACAGTTGCTGAAGATGAAAGAGGACAGTGCAAGACAGGAAAAAGACTGCAGAGAGCAAAATTTTGCGGAACTTAAGAAAGGATTGCTGCAGATAAAAAAGATGCTGAGCTGAAAAGAAGAGGGACAGGTATTTTTCCTTCGAAAGAAGTTACCTGCCCCACCGATTCTTAATGCTTGGTCGATCTCTTGGATGCCTTTAGCGGATTGATTTTCTGCGTGGCTTCTTTGATCTCGCGCTTGACGTGTGATGCTGTCGGGCAGTTTCCAGAAAGCCATTTGCTGGAAGGTTCGGGATAGACCTTACAGTACTGACCGGTCGGGCAATCTATGACTTTGATGCAACCTTCACACTTCTCGATTACCGTATGGCAATTACCGCCATTGAACCCACAACCTTTCTTGGTCATGAACACACACTCGCTTCCAACCTTTACAGTTTGACAAACCATTGGAATCACCCCCCCTTTCTAAGTTTTTGATTTTGCTTAA
>DATJBN010000041.1:0-3427 GCA_035515335.1 Syntrophales bacterium
CGGGAAGGAAGTCGAATTGGGAAATGGCGGTAAAGTTAAAGGAAATGCATCCGCTCGTTCTCTCCGGGGGTTTGAATCCCGGCAATATTCTGGAAGCAATCGAGACAGTTTTACCAAATGCCGTTGATGTCAACAGTGGTGTTGAAGTTTCACCACAAAAAAAAGACGCAGAAAAAATGAAAAACATCATTATGATGGTGCATGCGATTGAAAGAAAGAATCCGGCTGTCATATTTGCCACATCTTAAGCCCGGACATTTTTAAAAGAGGAAATATTATGAAGCCATCACTGCCCGATAAAAAGGGGCACTTCGGAATATTCGGCGGCCGCTATGTCGCGGAAACCCTGATGACCGCACTCATTGAACTCGAAGAGGCTTACAAGGCGTCAAGAAAAGACAGGACGTTCAAAGATGAATTCACCTACTACCTTAGAGAATACGCCGGCAGGGAAACCCCTCTTTACTATGCAAAGCATCTCACCGAAGAGCTTGGAGGTGCAAAGATATACCTGAAGCGTGAAGATCTCAATCACACCGGTTCGCACAAAATCAACAATACCCTGGGGCAAGCCCTGCTTGCCAGGCGTATGGGCAAAAAGAGGGTTATTGCGGAAACGGGTGCCGGTCAGCATGGTGTCGCCACAGCTACGGTCGCCGCTCTCTTCGGGATGGAGTGCCGGATCTTCATGGGAGAAGAAGACATCAGACGTCAGGCCCCCAATGTATTCCGCATGAAGATACTCGGCTCCGAGGTCGTACCTGTGACCTTCGGGACCGCAACACTCAAAGACGCCATGAATGAGGCGATGCGGCACTGGGTATCACGGGTAAGAGACACCTTTTACGTAATCGGTACGACGGCCGGGCCCCATCCCTATCCCATGATGGTCAGGGAATTCCAGAGTGTTATCGGCAAGGAAACAAAAAGACAAATTTTGAAAAAAGAGGGAAGGCTCCCTGACATCCTGATTGCATGTATCGGCGGCGGGAGTAATGCCATGGGACTTTTCTATCCTTTTAAGGATTCTCCCGGTGTCGAGCTGATCGGTGTTGAGGCTGCTGGAAAAGGCATTACGACAGGGCATCATGCAGCGAGTATATCTGCAGGAAGTATCGGCGTTCTTCATGGCAATAAAACCTATTTGCTGCAGGATGGAAACGGCCAGGTACATGATGCGTATTCAATTGCCGCCGGACTTGACTATCCGGGTGTCGGACCGGAGCACGGCTATTTCAGAGACACCGGTAAAGCAAAGTACGTGAGTGTTGATGATGAGGAGGCTATTAGGGCTTTTATGCTTCTTTCTAAATGCGAAGGGATCATCCCGGCCATGGAAAGCGCCCATGCATTAGCCTATGCTCTGAAACTTTCTCCTACCCTCGGTAAGGATAAGATCATTGTGATCAACCTCTCGGGCAGAGGAGATAAGGATGCAGAGATCATCACACAAAGAATGGAGAAGCGCTAATGACCGGCAGAATTGAAAATAAATTCGGCGATCTGAAACAAAAAAATCAGAAGGCACTCGTTGTATACCTCACAGCCGGTGATCCGGGCCTGGAAACGACCCGCCGTCTCGTCCTCAGTCTCCAGGAAGCAGGCGCTGACATCGTGGAAATAGGAGTCCCCTTCTCCGATCCGACGGCCGACGGCCCGATCATTCAGGCCGCCTCACAAAGAGCCCTCCGCAGCGGTGTAACACTTTCCGGCATCCTTGATATGATTGAAAACCTCCGAAGCGACTGCGAGATCCCTATCGTTCTGTTCGGCTACTACAACCCTATTTTCTCTTACGGAAGTGAGCAATTTGCGTTAAGGGCTAAAAAAGTCGGCGTAGATTGCATTCTTGTCGTTGATCTTCCGCCGGAAGAATCGCACGAACTAAGACAGTACACGGATCCAGCAGGACTTGATTTCATTTCTCTCATTGCCCCGACAACGAATGACGGCCGCATCCGACAGATATCAAAAAATGCAACGGGGTTCCTTTATTATATCTCCATCACCGGGGTAACCGGAACGGCAAAGCCTGTGGCAGAAAATATAAAAACCGATGTAGCACGCATCCGGAGAACAACTTCCCTGCCCGTCGTTATAGGTTTTGGCATATCTGCACCGGTACAAGCCTCAGAGATAGCATCCTACGCAGACGGCATAGTTGTTGGAAGTGCATTTGTTAATCTAATTGAAAAAAACAGCAACGCTGAAAACTTGATACAAATAGCATCATCTTTTGTAAGAGACATAAAAAGCACCTTGAAATAAGAAAGGAGGCTCACCATGAATAGCGAATTTAAGGAAGGATTCATCAAGAAATGGAATAAATATTTTCCCGGAGCTGATTTGCCTATCGGTTTTTATTATACCGATATGAAGGACGAGAAGGCGATGCCGAAGCCTCCGAAGGGGCACCGGTGCATCATATGTGATCTGGCAAAAGTACGCTCCGGCAGAACTCTATGCTTTGACGTCAATTCCATCGGCTGTGGCGGCGGGAAGCGGTACCTGGGCTTTGAGGAGATGCAGATACCTAACTTTGAATACTTCCTTTCCTATGGCATCCCGGGAAAGCTGGAGGGAGAAAGGTACAAGAAAACACCCGAACTAGTTAGAGAACACATGAAGCATCAGACACAATTCAAAGCGCCTGCCAAATATATAATTTTTAAAAGGTGGGACGGCATGGATGAAGATGATGAACCTCTGGTCATCATTTTCTTTGCACCTCCTGATGTGCTTTCCGGTCTTTTCACTCTGTCAAGCTTCGATGAACCGCAGCCTTTTGGAGTTATTGCACCCTTCTGCGCGGGTTGTGGCTCAATTGTAGATTATCCCTATAAAGAACTTCAATCAGGGCTGCATCGTTCGGTTTTAGGTATGTTTGATGTCTCTGCCAGGCCTTTCGTTCCTGCCGGTATGTTGACCTTTGCCATCCCATGGCCCAAATTCGTCCGCATGGCAGACAACATGGAAGAAAGCTTCCTCATCACCAAATCATGGGACAAAGTAAGAAATAGAATCAGGCGTGACTTTTCGTGAGTTATTTTCTTATAAAGAGACCGTGACGGGTAAATATGGTATATACTATCCACCGTATACGCCGCTGCAGATGATAAGGTCATCCACTTTCCTGAAATATGCCTTCTTTGGTAGCACCTCTTTCGTCACCGGATTGTACCATATGTAAGTCACCCAGCCGCTGCCTTCTCTGTTTGCGATATCGACGATCTCTTTTATAAATTGCTTACCGTCATAATCCTTAATGTCAATGAATTCTTCACCTACGAATTTCTCATTGACCCCGTGTGCAAGCATGGTTCCTCTCGGGTTCAAAACATAAATATACATTTCGTCCTGGACAAACTGTCCGCTCGGGTTTGTATACTCGGCCAGGGCGATTCTCTTGCCGGAAGCCTTATAAAAA
>DATJBN010000042.1:0-9916 GCA_035515335.1 Syntrophales bacterium
CCTTGCTGAAAAAACCAGTCTTGTGAAGGACGGCGACTCAAAGGTTATCCTTTATATAGGGAACGAGAACTGGCCCTTTCCTATTCCTATTGTGAAAAAAGATAATCAGTGGTTTTTCGATGCAGAGGCAGGCAAAGAGGAAATACTGAACAGGAGGATTGGTGAGAACGAGTTCACTGCCATTCTCGTCGCGCACGCCTATGTGAAGGCGCAGCGCGAGTACGTGCTCAAAGACTGGGACGGCGACGGGATATACGCATACGCGCAGAAGCTGCGGAGCGACCCGGGGAAAAGAGACGGCCTCTTCTGGAGAAGCGCTCCTGGCGAAGAGGTAAGCCCGCTGGGAGAGCTTGTGGCGCGCGCCTGGCACGAAGGATACAAGAAGGAAAGGGCCGCCTTCAGGGAAGGGGCGCCGGCACCGTTTCACGGCTACTATTTCAGGATACTGACAAGGCAGGGAAAGAACGCGCCGGGAGGAAAATACAACTACATCATCAACGGCAACATGGTCGGCGGCTTTGCCTTGGTCGCTTTTCCATCAAACTGGGGGAAATCGGGTGTAATGACCTTTATCGTCAATCAGCAGGGAAAAATCTACCAGAAGAATCTCGGGCCGGAGACGGCGAAGACCGCCGAGCAGATGAAATCATACAATCCCGACTCAACCTGGACGCCCGTTAAGGAATAAGGGTATTCACGCAGCGGCAAACGGCGAATTAAAGACTCTTTCTGAACAGACTGCCCCGCTTCAGTTTGTAACGGAAGTTGGTTGTTGCATCATCGAGGATCATGTGCAGGTAGGCCATATTCCGTTCGATGGCAGTTTCATATAAATTTTCATCAATCTTGTGGCGCTTCAAAAAGTGAAGCCGTGCATACCTGCCCATGTTTCCCAGAGATTCATTAAGCCTTTTCCTCGTTACCTCGTAGAACTCGACGGTCTTCTTCAGGATGTCGAACTCCGTGTTGAAGCCCATCACGCCTGCCTCTATCGATTCATAGTAGAGGAAGAGCAGCTTTTCCAGATATATTCGATCGGCCATCTGTCCTATGAGGTCCGCAGCCGCGAGCATTGCTCCGGCCTGCCGCTCTTCCGCCGATGCATATGAGAGTTTCTGGAAATCAATGCTGTATTCGGTGCCTTTGATGATGCGGGCAACAGCCTCCGCATCTTCTTCGTCGAGACGCAGCTCTTTGTGGTGCTGCCGCGCGAAACTCCTGCTCCGTTCGACATGACAAAAAGCATACTTGGCGCCCGTGCCTGCCGTATCCTGCTGTTCCTGAATGTACCCGGAGTCATGCAGAAGCGCAGCAATCAGGAGTTGAATCGCGAGACGCTCGCCGATCATGCCGTTGACAAGGATGTACCCGTCCAGGATTCTTGCTGTGGCAAGGAACACGTCCATGGTATGAGGGAGGTCATGATACTCGGTATTGCATTTGCGATAGTTTCCCAGCTTTCCGTTAAACAGCTTCACAGTCAGATCGAAGCAGTTTCTGGCCGGGCCGATCGCAGCCTTTCCGTAATGGTCATTAATGATACTTGCCACCTCTTTGAATATGGTCGCAGGCTTGTTGTCTTTGATAATTTGAGAAAGCTGAGGGTTCTGGGACAAGACCATGGGACTCCTTTCTCGATACGTGTAATATACTCCCGCTGAGCCAATTACTCAACTATCTGGAATAGAACCCTTTGCCCTCTTTGGCCAGTCCGGCAAGAAGAGCTGAAGGCTCCCAGTACTCGGCACCCAACATGTCTCTATATTTCAGAATAGCTTCGTAAATCTTTTTCAATCCAACCTCGTCCGCATAGAACATGGGCCCGCCCCGATATACGGGGAATCCGTAGCCGTAGATCCATACCACATCGATGTCCAGGGGGCGCGCGGCGATTCCTTCCTCCAGAATCTTTGCCCCCTCGTTGATCATGGAATAAATGGCCCGCTCGATGATCTCCTGATTGGTGATCACGCGTCTTACGATGCCGACTTCCTTGGAGTGCTTCACGATCAGTTCCTCAATCAGCGGATCGGGCGTTGCGTTTCTTTTATCGTCGTATTTGTAGAATCCGGCGCCTGTCTTCTGTCCGTAGCGTCCCATCTTGCATATCTCATCGAGGACGGTGTTTGCCTTCTCCCTTGGCGTGAGCTTGTCGAACTTGGCGTTGCGGTTCCGCCAGCCGATATCCAGTCCGGCGAGGTCTCCCATGGCATAAGGCCCCATCGGAAAACCGAAATCGTAGATCACGCGATCGATCTCCTGGGGAAGCGCCCCTTCTTCGAGCATGAAGCCGCACTCGCGGCTGCGCTTGGCTAACATCCTGTTGCCGACAAAGCCGTCGCACACGCCAACCAGTACCGGGATTTTGCCGATCCTTCTCCCAACCTTCATCGCAGTCGCGTAAACGTCGGGTGTTGTTTTATCGCCGCGCACGTTTTCGAGGAGCCTCATCACATTGGCAGGGCTGAAAAAATGCATGCCCATCACATCCCGGGGCCTTTCGGTTGTCGCGGCTATCTCATCGATGTTGAGATACGATGTATTGGAGGCGAGTATCGCGCCCTCCCTGCATGTGGCGTCGAGCTTTGCGAAGACATCCTTCTTAACGTGAATATCTTCGAACACCGCTTCGATGACGAGATCGACATCTTTCAAGTCGTCATAGGAAAGGGTCGGCTTGATGAGCGCCATGCGCTGATCCATGACCTCCTGCTTGAGAGAGCCCTTAGCTACCGAGCTTGCGTAGTTTTTTCGGATGATACCGAGACCCTTATCCATGAATTCCTGTTTTACCTCAAGAAGCGTAACGGGGATGCCCGCGTTGACAAAGCTCATCGCAATTCCACCGCCCATCGTTCCCGCGCCTACAACGCCCACTGACTTGATCGCGCGCGTCGGGTAGTCGTCAGGCAATCCCGGAATGCGGACGACTTCACGCTCTGCAAAAAAGACGTGTCGCTGCGCCTTCGACTGAGGGGAGGACTTCAACTCCAGGAACAGCTCGCGCTCACGCTTCATTCCGTCATTGAAGGGCAATTTGGTTGCTGCTTCGATCGCCTTTATGCACTGGAAAGGCGCGATAAAACCGCGCTGTTTCTTGGCGATGCTCTTGGCGTATTCATCAAATAGCGCCGGATTACCCACCCTCGCGGTGAGAGAACTGATCTTAAGTATGGGAAGTTTTTCATTGATCACTTTTTCTGCAAAAGTGAGAGCCGCTGTTTTCAAATCGCCGCTGAATATCTCGTCGATGATGCCTGCAGACTGCGCCTTTGCCGCGGCAATCGGCGTGCCCGATACGATCATGTCGAGAGCCGTCTGCACACCTGCTACTCGGGGCAGTCGCTGCGTTCCCCCCGCACCCGGCAGGAGGCCGAGTTTTACTTCGGGCAGGCCCACTTTTGCACTTGCTGCCGCGATACGGAAATGGCAGCCAAGGGCAAGCTCGAGGCCGCCACCCAGGGCCGTGCCGTGAATTGCTGCGATGACCGGTTTGGGAGAATCCTCGATGAACTGGATGAGGTCTGGCAGGTGCGGCGGGAGAGGCGCTTTGCCGAATTCGCGGATATCGGCGCCGGCGATAAACGTGCGCCCCTCACAAATGATTACCATGACTTTCACGTCCGGATCGGCTATGCCGTTTTCCACAGCGGTTCTTATTCCGACGCGAACTGCCTGCGAGAGTGCATTCACCGGCGGATTGTTGATTGAGATTATTCCTGTACCGCCCCACTTAGAAAAATTAACGTGCTCCGTCATCTGGTTCTCCCTATTCTCTCTCGATTCATCGTATTCATCTCTTCAACGTTTCTGTTCCATTTGCGCCAATTCTCTCCGCAGTTCCTTTTTCAAGACCTTCCCGGCCGCGCTGATCGGAAATTCCTTCTTGAAAAAGATCTGGCGGATCTTCTTGTAGGGTGCAATATTCCGGGCACAGTAGTCGAGCAGTTCCTCGGCCGTCGTCTTCTTTCCCTCTCTTAGAACAACAAATGCAACAGGGATCTCGCCCGCCTCCGGATCGGGTCGACCCATGACCGCGCACTGCTCTACTTCAGGGTGTCTGGCCATGACTTCTTCCAGATCCCTCGCATAGACATTATATCCCTTGTATATAAGCATATCTTTTTTCCGGTCGACAATGTGAAAATATCCGTCCTCATCCTCGCGAGCAATGTCGCCTGTATAAAGCCATCCGTCACGCAGCGCCAAATTTGTCTCTTCGGGCTTGTTCCAGTATCCCTGCATCACGTGAGGTCCTTTGATGCACAGCTCTCCAAGCTCACCCTGCGGCATTTCCTTCGTCCCCGTATCGAGGTCCACAATCTTGATTTCCACATCGGGAAGGGGAAGCCCGACCGATCCTGTTTTCAACCCTTCCCGGGTCGGAGGGTTATAGTTGCTGCCCATGGTGCATTCCGTAAGACCATAGGTCTCCATTATGACGCCCGGAAAGACTTCAAGCATCTTTTCCACAACCGGTATGGGAAGCGGAGCGGCGCCGCATGTTACGAGCCTGATCGAAGAGACATTATATTTTTTTAGATCGGGATGATTCACGAGGGGGATAAAAAGCTGGGGGGCCCCGCCGATGGTTGTCGCTTCATATTTCTCAATCGCCTGGAGATACTGAACAGGATCGAAGCGGGGAAAGACTATCATCGTGTCTCCTCCATAAATTCTCAAGTTAAGGTAGCCGATCGTCCCCATCGCATGAGACCACGGCACCACGATGACGGCTTTCTCTTTTCCGAAGCGGGTCGGATGCGCTTCTTCCGTATCACCCTCCATGCGCACGACGCCCAGGGTCCCATTTTCATAAGTCACATCGCCGCCCCTTATCCACTGGGAGCTCTGGATCACATTAGCCACAACATTAAAATGGGTAAGCATGACTCCTTTGGATATGCCCGTCGTTCCCCCGGTATAAGCGACGTGGGCGAGATCCTTCTTCGCGTCGATCTTCACTTCCGGAGGCCGCGGCTCGTGAGATTTAATCAACGTATTGAAATCGAGTGTGCCGGGAATTTCTTTTTTTGCGGACGGCTGCCGAATCGCGGTCAGCAAGGATGGAATGACATCCTGCATGGAAGCAACTATGACATTTTTGATCTTAGTCCTGGGTAAGATTTTCTCGACCCTGGGATAAAGAACGTTCAGGGTGACGATTGTTTCCACCTCAGCATCATTGAGCTGATATTCCAGATCCTTCTCCACCGCAAGTGGACTGCACGGGGTAAAGATTGCTCCATTCATGAGAAGGCCATAGTACGCAATGGCAAACTGCGGGCAATTGGGGAGGTGAATCGCGACCCGGTCGCCTTTCCTGACACCGAGACCGGCCAGAGCTGCGGCAAAACGCTCACACAGCGACAGCAGTTCGCTGTACGTGATTTCCATTCCATCGAAGATAATGGCAATACGGGAAGGACACTTTGCCGCAGTGGAGCGGAGGATCTGGAAAACGGGTATGTCAGGATAATTCAGTGAACGCATTACAAACTTTGGCCAGTATTTGTAATTCTTCACAGCGCATCTCCGTTGATAAGAAGTTGCTTCAGATGAAGTTAGATATGAGACGTCCCTCAGGAAGGAATAAAATCCTCCTGCCTCACTACCCGAAGAACGATCGCATCTACCGGACATACATGCGTACACACGCCACAGCCGATGCACGCTGCATCGTTTACTTCCGCCACATTTGCTTCGTTCAAGCTTATAGCATCCATCGGACAATCGGAAACACAATTCCCGCAGCCTGTGCAGGCTTCGCCGTCAACTAGCGCCTGATAACGGCTGGGAACGAGGAGGCTGCTGGTAGCCGGGTCCTTCATGAAAGGCAGGCCGATACAGCAGCATGAGCAGCAATTGCAGATTACAGTGCCCAGGGAAGCCTTGTTCTCCGTGAGATGGACGAGACCGGCTTCTTCGGCCCTGCGGAGGATCTTCTTTGCCTCCGCCGCATCGATCTTGCGCCCCGTTCCGCGTTTGATTGCGTATTCCGCGCCCTTGTTGATCTGGAGACATACCTCGAGCGGCTTGTCGCATTTGCGCATGATCATCCGGCAGGGACAGTTGGCTACGGCGAGAGTGGCGGCCTTGTCGACTATCTGCGCCGCGTCTTCATAGGCCAGCACCTTGTTCTTTGATTCGATGTTTTCGTTTATCGGAACGACCCGGAAGAAAGGCGGCGACTTCATTGCCTTGAGGGCGGCCGGGATCTGCGGATATTCCTCTTCCATATATTTCTTCCAGAGATCGAGGAGTACGGGCGGCCGTTCCGCCCAGAGGGTGGATGCATCATGGAATTGGATGATATGCCTGGGCAGGCGATAGATCGTCTTTCCTTCCTTGGTCGCCTCGAAGACAAGCCCCTTATGGAACAGGACCTTGAGCAGGCTTTCGATCTCTTCCCGGGCTTTGCCGAGGCGCTGCACAAGTTCGTCCGCAGTAGCGGGGAGCACATTGAGCAGGACGGCCTCTTCGGGTGTGCAGACCGATGCCCATATCTCGCGAATGATGCTTGAATTCCCCGCCCCGACTTTGTTCGTCAATTCACGATAAAGATCAATATGCATCACGCCTTCCCCTTATAGTGTTCTTTATAGATGCTGCTAAAGGTTTTTCCCAAGACTATCGAATCGGTAGTTACTAACACATCGGATGACTTTGTTCAACCAGTTCGACGTATAACTTTTCGCCCCAAATAGATGGTTCTAAGATATTTCGAGGGTCTTAATCATATCTTTCCTGATTGTCATATCGGTGAATGGTTATGTATTCTGTCCATATGAAGCACGATGTGATGGCAAAGATAACGCCGTTTCTTCGCAAGAAGAAAGAGGAGGCGATTGTTCATTTGCACAATGCCGTTTCGCGTGCCTCATTCTTGGTAAGCAAGACGGCCATTGCGACACGCAGTGTGCTCACGAAAATTGTCAGGTGTCTAAGTGGCGCCGGTTCAAACGGGTATCTGTATTACAGACATTCGCTGCCCGTCCGCATCATGCATTGGTGCAATGTGGTTTTGCTCGCAATACTCCTGATGAGCGGCCTCAATATCTTCAATGCCCATCCGGCTCTCTACTGGGGCGAGCAGTCTTACACCGGCACTCCCCCTGTATTCCAGGTGCTGAGCAAAGAAAACGACAATGACGATGAAGACGAAGACATCACGGGCATCACCCTCATCCTCGGCCGCGAATTCAACACAACAGGATTCCTCGGGGCCTCAAGAGAGTCATCGTCGGGAGACCTGGTCGACCGCGGCTTCCCATCATGGATCACGGTACCCGACTGGCAATGGCTCTCCATGGCGCGCCGCTGGCATTTCTTTTTTGCGTGGCTCCTCGTGATCAACGGCCTTGCCTTTGTAATTTATGCAATTGCGGGCGGACATGTACGTCGCGATCTTATTCCAACGAAGCAGGACTGGCGCTCGATAGGGAGAACCATTCTCGATCACCTGCTCTTTCGACATCCCAAAGGAGAGGCATCGAAACGTTATAACGTCCTCCAGAAATGCGCCTATCTGGGCGTTATCTTCTTCGTTCTTCCCCTTATGATCACGATGGGCCTCGGCATGTCGCCTGCGCTCGACGCCGTATCCGCAGGCTGGGTGGACTTCTTCGCCGGCCGCCAATCCGTAAGGACAATCCATTTTATTGTCGCCTGGATTATCGTCCTTTTCGTAATCGTCCACGTGTTCATGGTAATCGTGAGCGGCTTTATGAACAATCTCCGCTCGATGATTACAGGAAGTTACCGGGTCAAACCGGAGGTGGACCATGAGTAGTGATAACAAACTCACTCGGCGCAGCCTGATTGCGCGTCTTTTTGCAGGCGCAAGTATGCTCATACTGTCCGGCTGCGAAAGACTCTCCGAGACGACCTGGTTCCCGAAGGTCCTCCGTTCCGGTGAAAAGGCGACTTATAAGATTCAGCGGCTCATCGTACCGCGGAAAGCCATGGCGCAGGAATTCATGGAACGCGATCTCTCACCGCAATTCCGCAGCAACGGGACATCGATGCCGGACAATCACACATACAGAGCGCTCGCCAAGAATAACTTCAAACACTATCGCCTCGAAGTGAGCGGCCTTGTCGAACGGCCGGTGCATCTTTCTCTTGCCGAGATCCGCAGGCTTCCCAGCCGCACTCAGATAACGCGCCACGACTGCGTTGAAGGATGGAGCGCAATAGGCAAGTGGAAAGGTGTGCGTCTCAGCGCACTCCTCGAAGAAGTGAAGCTCAAACCCAATGCCCGTTACATCGTCTTTCACTGCGCGGACCCGATGGAAGACGACGGCACATCTCCCTATTACGAGAGCATCGACCTCGAAGACGCCTTTCACCCGCAGACGATTCTCGCCTATGAACTCAATGACAAACCACTGCCGATAAAAAACGGTGCGCCGCTTCGCCTGCGACTCGAACGACAGCTCGGTTACAAGATGGCAAAGTATGTCATGCGCATTGAAGCAGTCGAAGATTTTATCGGGATGCGTGGCGGCAAAGGCGGTTACTGGGAAGACCAAGGGTATGAATGGTATGCCGGCATCTAAGGCCTTGACAATAAAATAGAATGTCCTTATTCTTATCTCGCCTTTGTAAGAAAACCTTGATCATTGTTTTATTTCGCAATCTGTAGCAGCATCGCGAAATAAAACAATCACCCATTGCGGATATTCGCAATTCAGGATCATCACTCTTTATAACTTCTTAATATAATTACACTTTAATTTTGGCACGCTCTATGCTCACTAAGAGCTTAAAAATGGGCGAAAAACGAAATTATTCTGCCAATCGGCAAGCGAAAAATCCAAAATGGAGGAGAAAATAAATGAGTAAAGTTAGTATAATCGGTGCTTACAATACCAAGTTCGGTTCCTTTGTCGAAAAGAACAGAGAAACCGGCGAAATCAAAGACCTCAAAAGCTACTATGATCTCATTATCGAAGCCGGACAGGGAGCCCTCAAGGATGCCGGCGTCGAGGCGAAGGACATCGATGGCATCTGGCTGGGAACTTGTTCGCCTTCAATGTTTGCTAATCAGGAACATGCAGGCCCCCTGGCACTGGAGGTGGCGCCGAATGAACTTAGATTCGTTCACACAACAAGAACTGAAGGCGCCTGTGCCTCGTCTTCAGTCGCACTTTACAATGCCCTCTTCGGCGTCGAGTCAGGAAGGTTCAAAAGAGTCCTTGTTATCGGCGTTGAAAAAATGAACCTCCTCGATACAAAGGGGACAACGCATGCGTTGGCCTGTTCTTCTTATTGGCCGACCGAAGGTGCAAGAGGCATGACCTTTCCCGGTCTCTTCGCGGAATATGCGAAGGGATACATGAAACACTACAATTATTCCCTCGAAGAACTGAGGAAGATGCTGGCAGCCGTTTCCGCACTCATGTACAAAAACGGTGTAGAAAATCCGCTGGCACATTTCGGCAAGGGCTCTCCTCCGGACAAGATGCAGCTCTTCACTCCAGATGCAATTCTCAGGATGCCTCTCGAAGGAAAAGGAAGCAATCCGATAGTCGCCGATCCTTTGAGACTTCACGACTGCTCACTGATTTCGGACGGCGCCGCAGCCGTTGTGCTGGCGCCGACGAGCGAGGCCAAATCAATCAGCAAGCGGGTCGTTGAGATTGCAGGTATCGGTTCAAAGACTGAAAGGATGCCGGAAAACGTTCGTCCGAACATGTACGAGCTTACCGCCGGGAAACTCGCGATAAAGCAATCCTTCACCGAAGCGGGTATCACGATAAACGACGTGGATCTCGCCGAAGTACATGACTGCTTCACAATCAATCAGCTTCTCAGCACGGAGGCTCTCGGTCTTTCCAAAGACGGCAAGGCCGGATACGACTACATGGAAGGGAGATTTTCGCGCGACGATAAGTGCCCGATAAATCTCTCA
>DATJBN010000043.1:0-33749 GCA_035515335.1 Syntrophales bacterium
ATTTGCAGCGAACGGACAGGAAGCCGTTGATATGACCATCCAGGCGTTTAAGATTGCGGAGGACCATGATGTCATGTTGCCGATACTCTGCAACCTCGACGGGTTCCAGCTGACCCATGTGGTGGAGAGTATGCTCATGCCGGACCAGGAAGAGGTGGACAAGTTCCTTCCTCCACGTAAACCGTACGCTGCCGTTCATCCCGATAACATTGTGTCCATGGGAACGCTGGGTCTGCCTGAAATTTATACAGAGGCACGCATGGCCATGAACGAGGCCTTGATGAATTCGAAGAAGACGATTTATAAGGTTTGGAAAGAATGGGAACAGGCATTCGGCCGGAAGTATGAGCCTATCTCATCATACAAGGGGGAGGACGCCGATGTCCTCATGCTCACCATGGGCTCTATGGGTGAAACTGCCTCGATTGCCGTCGATCAGCTGCGCGGGGAAGGCTTCAAGGCCGGAATGCTGAATATGAAGCTCTTCAGACCCTTCCCGGCTGACGAATTGAGGGCGGCTGTAAAGGGCGCCAAAGTGCTTATCGTGACTGACAGGGCCATCATGTGCGGCGGTGAAATTGCCCCCGTATGCGCCGAGGTAAGAGCGGCGCTTTATGATGAGCCGGTTCGCCCCGCCATTGTCAACGAGATAATCGGCCTCGGCGGGCGCGACGTACGTGTGGAAGATTTTGTAAAGATGTTTAAAAAGGCAGCTTCGGCTGATAAGGTTAAACCCGAAAAGGCATTTGAAATTTATGGAGTGAGGTCATCATGAAGGGTATCGTAGAGAACTTTGACTTATACGCCCCAAAACTGGTTGATAAGGAGGAATACTTCAGCTCAGGGCATCGAGCCTGCCAGGGGTGCGGCGAGGCGCTTGCCATTCGCCTGATGTGCAAGGCTCTGGGCAAGGATACGGTAATCACCAATGCAACCGGCTGCATGGAGGTCATTTCAACCCTGTATCCGACAACAGCATGGAAGCTGCCGTGGGTGCACGTGGCATTTCCCAACTCCGCCGCTGTTGGAGCAGGTGTCTCATCCGCCTTGAAGGTCCTCCGCCGCAAAGGGAAGATCGCGGACAGGGATGTGAAGACCGTGTCAATCGGAGGAGACGGGGGTTCCGTAGATATCGGCTTCCAGGCGATCTCCGGCGCCATGGAGAGAGGCCATGATATGATCTACATCTGCTTCGACAACGAGGCATACATGAATACAGGCATCCAGCGCTCGGGCGGCACACCCTACGGGGCATCGACGACTACGGCCCCGGCTGGCGCGGCTAGCGTAGGAAATAAGACATGGAAGAAAAATGTGCCTGCTATCATGGTGGCACATAACGTTCCCTATGTCGCAACGGCATGCCACAGCTATCCGTTCGATTTCATGAATAAGGTTAAGAAAGCTAGAAAGGTGAAAGGGCCTGCCTATATTCATTGTCTCGCCGTGTGTCCTACGGGATGGCGTGCCGGCTCCGACACATGCATAAAGCTGGGGCGCCTGGCCGTAGAGACAGGAATCTTCCCGCTCTATGAGGTGGAAAACGGAAAGTACAACATCACAATAGATATGCCGAAGAAGCTGAGACCCGTCGACGATTATCTCAAGCTCCAGGGACGGTTCCGGCATTTGTCTCCTGATGAGCGAAAGACTTTCCAGGAGCTCGCAACCCTCGAGTACAACAAGATATTGAATAATGTAAAATGTTCTAAATCCTGGTCGGACCTAAAGGGATGAAAAGTTAACGAAAGAGGATAAGGTGACAGGAATATGAAGAAAGCTGTGAAAAAAGTAGCTGCCAAGAAAGCTGTGAAGAAAGCTGTGAAGAAAGCTGTGAAGAAAGCGGCGCCCCCAAAGAAGGCATCTGTCAAGAACATCATAAAGAAATACGAGGGCGACAAGACGGCGATGATAGCCATCCTTCAGGATGTCCAGGAAGAATTCAGGTATCTGCCGAAGGAGGCGTTGGCCGACATCAGCAAGAGGATGGACGTACCTCTCACCAGAATCTATGAGATAGCGACATTCTACAATGCCTTCAGCCTGAAGCCCAGGGGCAGAAACCTGATCGAGGTATGTGCCGGTACGGCATGCCATGTCCAGGGCGCGGCCAATCTTATGGACAGGATTGAGAGAGACCTGAAAATCTGCTGCGGGGAAACGACGAAGGATAAGAAGTTTACCCTTGAAGAGGTCAGATGTCTCGGATGTTGCAGTCTCGCTCCCGTTGTGCGGATAAGCGGTAACATTCATCCCAACCTAACCCAGGACCAGATTCCCAAGGTTTTGGCAAATTATAAATAATAGGGGTGGAACAGTGAGTAAGATCAATACACTTGAAGATTTAAACAAAGCAGCGAAGAGAGGGCTGGAAACTCTCGTCCCGTCGAAGACGAAGATCATGGTCGGTATGGCGACGAGCGGAATCGCATCCGGGGCTCAGGAGGTCTATAACGCCCTTGAGGCGGAGATAGAAAAACGGAAGCTGGATTTCGTTCTCAGCAAGACGGGGGCGATGGGGATGGACTGCATCGAGCCTCTTATTGACGTCATCCAGCCGAACAAGCCTCGCCTGTCATTCAGCAAGATGACCGCCAAGAAGGTTCCTGAAGTCATGGCCCAGCTCGTGGAAGGTGTGGAGAACGGCAGCAAGCCCACCTACAGGATGGATGAGGAGGACTTTATCTGTCTCGATCAGAAGAAGCCCTATTTTAAAGGCGCTGTTCCTAAAGAATATGCCGGGATTCCCAAAATAGGGGATATCAACTTCTATAAGAAGCAGTTAAAGCTCGCCACAAGAAACTGCGGGATGATCAACTACGAGAGCATAGACGAATATATCGCGAAGGGCGGCTACTTCAGTCTTTACAAGGCTCTCACCAAGATGAAACCGGATGAGATTGTTGAAGAGATCATTGCGTCCGGCTTGAGGGGCCGCGGAGGCGGCGGTTTCCCCGCGGGCATAAAGTGGCAGACATGCCGGCGCGCCCATGGCGACATCAAGTATGTGCTGTGCAATGGCGATGAAGGTGACCCGGGCGCCTACATGGATAGAAGCGTCATGGAAGGCGATCCCCATAGCGTGATCGAGGGCATGATCATCGGCGCGTACGCAATCGGCTCTTCCCAGGGATTCATCTATGTGAGAAACGAATACCCACTGGCCGTTGCGAATCTGCAGAGGGCAATCAATCAGGCCAGGGAATACGGACTCCTCGGAAAGAATATCCTGAATACGGGATTTAACTTCGATCTCAGGATCGGCAAGGGTGCGGGCGCATTTGTGTGCGGCGAATCAACGGCGCTCATGACCTCTCTGGAAGGGAAGGCGGGTGAGCCGAGGGCGAAATACATACACACCGTAGAGCACGGACTCTGGGACCGACCCTCGAATCTGAACAATGTGGAGACATGGGCCAATGTCCCGGCCATCATCAGCAGGGGCGCGAAGTGGTTCTCAAGCATCGGCTGCAAGAACAATTCGGGAACAAAGGTCTTTTCCGTCGTCGGGAAGATCAATAACATCGGATTGGTCGAGGTGCCGATGGGGATACCCCTCAAAGACATCATCTATGAGATAGGCGGCGGGATACCCGGCGGCAAGAAGTACAAGGCGGTGCAGACAGGCGGTCCTTCCGGTGGATGCCTGCCTTCGAATCTGATAGACATCTCCGTTGACTTCGATTCCCTGTGGGAAGCGGGCTCCATGATGGGTTCCGGCGGTATGATCGTCATGGATGAAAGCACCTGCATGGTCGATATAGCGAGGTACTTCATCGACTTTCTAGAATTCGAATCCTGCGGCAAGTGCGTTCCCTGCAGGGAAGGCGTTCACAGGATGAATGAAATCCTGCGTGACATCTGCGACGGAAAAGGAAAACCGGGCGACGTAGAGCTCTTGGAATCCATGTCCCAGGGTATTGTCGACGGCTCCCTCTGCGCCCTGGGCAGCACGGCGGCGAACCCGGTCCTGAGCACACTCAAGTATTTCCGTAATGAGTATGTTTCCCATGTCAGGGACAAGAAGTGTCCGGCCGGGGTTTGCAGGGCTTTGATCAAGTACAAGATCAATGCGAAGAAATGCACGGGTTGCGGGCTGTGTGCGAAGAGGTGCCCCACCGTGTGCATTACGGGTCAGAAGAAGAAACCACATGCGATCGATCAAACAGTTTGTATCAAGTGCGGCGTCTGTAGAGAGAGCTGTAAATTTGAAGCAATTAGCGTAGAATGAAGGTAGGGGGAATGGTGAACTTTATCATAGACGGTAAGAAGGTTGAGGCGAAGGAGGGCGCAACGGTACTCGAGGTCGCCCGCAATAATGGCATAGTGATTCCAACCCTGTGCTGTCATGAGTCAGTTTCTCCATCGGGGGCGTGCCGCCTCTGTGTGGTGGAAGTCAAGAAGGGCAAGAGAACGAGAATCGTGACTTCGTGCCTGTATCCGGTCGACGAAGGTCTTGTCGTCGAGACAAATACCGAAAGGGTACAGAACGTCCGCCGGCTCGTTCTTCAGCTTCTGATGGCAAGATGTCCCGAGTCAGATGTGCTTAAGGACATGGCCAAAAAGCTGGGCATAGAACCCCAGCCCGCCTTCCATCCCGATACGGACAAAGGCAAGTGCATACTCTGCCGGCTCTGTGTCAAGGCCTGTGAAGACGTCGTGGGTGTGAGCGCCATCGGACTGTCCGGCAGGGGCAAGGACAAGAAGGTCGGTCCTCCCTTCGTGGAAGATTCCAAGACGTGTATCGGTTGCGGTGCATGCGCATTCATCTGCCCGACGGAACACATTGTGATGGAGGCCTCGGACGGAAAGCGCAAAATTTGGGGACGCACCTTCAAGATGCAGTCATGCGAGAAGTGCGGAAGGTATTTTGCCCCGGTCGATCAGCTGAAGTACATAAGCAAGAAGACCGGCACTCCGATGAAAGAGCTTGCCGTCTGCATGAGCTGCAAATAAGGACTTCCTCAAGGGCAGCGAGGGTATTTAAGCAAGAGAGGGATTTCAGCCCCGGTGATGTTTTCACCGGGGCTTTTATTTGACGCGAGCGCCGAATGATATTGACATACATACTGAGCCAGCCTATATTTTATTCACCGGATGCCGTGACAGGAATGAAGATCTCGTGAGGAAGAAAGATGAGGGAAAAGCTGGAGAAGATAACGGTTGACATGAATGCAAAGAGGCTGCCCGCTGACCTCAAGAGGTATAAGGCAAAGGCAATGGAGCTTGGCGCCAGCAGTGCGACAATCGTGAAGGTAGACGAGATACCGGTGGATGAGAAGGTTGTCCTGAAATGCCAGATACCGCGCTGTTTCGGATACGGGACAAGCGTGCACTGCCCTCCTAATACATTGAAGCCCGCGGAACTCCGCGAGATATTAAAGGGATATCAGTGGGCGGTTTTCTTCACGCTCGACGTTCCCCCCGAGGTTATCGTGAGAGACAGGGCTACGGTCAAGGAGAGGGAAGCGGCGTACCGCAAGGTATTTGAAATCGTGGGCGAGATCGAATCCATTGCCTTTTACGACGGCCATTACCTGGCTTTCGGCTTCGGGGCGGGGTCATGCCGCCACACGTTTTGCAGTCAGCATGAAACCTGCCAGGCGATGGAGGGGAAGCGGTGCCGGATATCACTCCGCTCTCGGCCTTCCATGGAAGCCGTGGGCATCGATGTTTACAAGTTGGCTGCGGTAAAAGGGTGGGACATATACCCGATAGGCAGCAACGCCAAACCAGGGGAGATTCCTAAAGGCACCCTGGCGGGGATCGTCATCGTACAATGATCTTTCCCCATCAGCTGATTCCAACGATCTTGACGTCATTCATATCATGATGCCCGATTCCAAACTGACCGCAAGGAAGACCTCCAGGAAAGATTTCGACCTTATACATGATCTCGAAAGGCGCACCTTCGGGGTGAATGAATGTTTCACACGGGCGCAGCTCCGTCACTTAATGTCATCACCGACTGCCTCCTTCTTTCTCCTCTGCGACGGTGACGTGCCAGTCGGATTTGGAATAGCCTTGAGGAGCAGGCTCTCGAATGGCCGCTACCGGGGAAGGATATATTCGATAGGTGTGCTCCCGGAATACAGAAGCCAGGGCGCCGGCAATCTCCTCCTCTATGAAATGGAAAGATATCTGATCAAGTCCGGAGTCTCGTTCATCGTTCTCGAGACGAAGAAGGGCAAAGGGGGGGCGGAATTATTTTTTGCCAAACAGGGCTACACGGTGTCGGGATTCCTTCCCCATTATTACCCTTACGGCGATGCCGTGAAAATGAGGAAGGATGTCAAAAAGGACAAGACCGCTCGACGATGACAACGGCCGTTTAACCAACCCGTGAGCGGTATAATTATTCACCGATGTATCTCCAGACATCCACGTCATCACCGGATTTCTTCCTGAGATTTTCGGCAGCAGTCCGGACAATGATTCTTGCCACATCCGCCGGATCGGCGCCCTGATATCCGGTCATCCTTGTGGCAGTCATCCCGGGATTTACGCAATATGTTCTCACCCTCTCGGGGAGCTCCAAAGCAAGCGCCCTTGTAAAACCTCTTACCCCCCACTTCGTGGCGCAGTATATGGTGAGCTCAGGCAGCACTTCTTTGGCAAGGCCGCTTGCTACGTTCACGATCACCGCTTCCTCCTGTTTGTAGAGGAGTGGCAGGAATGATCGCGTCACATTGATAAGCCCAAGCAGATTCACCCCGACCTGATTTGCCGTGTTCTCCGCGGATTGCTTGATAAGGGGGTTTTCGGCCATGACGCCCGCGCAATTGATGAGGACGTCGAGGGTGGAAAATCTGTCCACGGTCGATTTTACGAGACGCTGGATGGAGCGATCGTCCCGCACATCGAGTCGCTGGAGGAACGCCTCACCATACTTCAGGCATTCCTTGAGGACCGCCTTTCCCGCTTTCTCACCCCTGAAATACGTGAGGACAATCCTGCAGCCTTTATGAGCAAGCCCGAGGGCCGCTTCCCTGCCAATACCCGAGCTTGAACCGGTGACAAGAACAGTCTTACCTTGAAGATCCACGCGTCACCTCCCGGATGGAATCTTAATTCCCTTTTGTCTTTTCATTCTGTTTTCTTTCCGTGGCACAGTATATCCCGCCTTCTTCGATTCCGCCTCCGAAGCAGCTGTTGCAAGAGATGCATTTGGCCGGTCTCCTGTCGCCTTGCAGCCAGCGGTTTGCAAGACTAGGCTCCCAGATGAGCGGTCTCGCCAGGGCGACATAGTCCATGCCATCATCGCGTATCGCCTTCTCGACGACCTCGTATGATCTGAATCCACCAACTACTATTACCGGACAGTTTACCGCCGCCTTTATTCTCCGGGCCATATCGAGATTATATGCCTCTCTTTCAGGCTTCGTTATCTTCGGGCGCGCCGGGCCTTTCGAGCCAGACGCGGGTGTGCCGGCCGAGACTTCGATGGCATCGATGCCGGCTTCCGCGATCTTTCGGGAGGCATATATTGCATCTTCGATCATTAGTCCGCCTTCAATAAAATCGGAGGCGTTGATCTTGATGAGCAGAGGATAATCCGGCCCCACTGTCTCTCGGACTTTTCTGTACACCTCAAGAAGAAACCGTGTACGGTTTTCTACGGCTCCACCGAATTCATCGGAACGGCGGTTGGTAAGAGGAGAAAGGAACTGATTGATCAGAAAGCCGTGGGCGGCATGGAGCTGTACCGCATCGAAGCCCCATGTCTTGGCGCGGCCTGCGGCGTTGCCGAACGCGGTGACGATGTTACCGATTTCATCCTTCGTAAGCTCCTCAGGCATCTCCGGGTACTGCGCCGCATTGACTGCCGAGGGCGCCAAGGGTTTACGGCCGGCGGTCTTCGTATCGGTCTGACCGCCGCAGTGGACTATCTGGACAGCGATCCTGCCCCCTGCGTCATGCACACTGCGAGCCATTTGCTGGAAGGGTTCGGCAAAGGCATCCGTATATATACCCATCTGGCCTGGTAGACCCTTGCCCTCAGGCCGGATATAGGCGTAGCTCGTAATGATGAGACCGATGCCGCCCCTTGTCAGGCTGCGATACAGGTTTATCAGCTTATCTCCCGGTCTGCCGTTCTCGTCGCACATGCCCTCCCAGGTGGCGGACCTGATCAGTCTGTTGGAGAGCGTCATGCCTTTGATTGCAGTTTCTTCAAATATCGCGGTCATCTACTCCTCCTTGGGCATTCCATGGTTAATCGTGTGTCTTAGAATATACAGGATTCGTATCTTTTGGAAGAAGAACTTGTTAAAGATATCTGCCATTTCTTTCTTAGCATTTGTTGAGCTATTGCAGCGGCGCAAATTGCCTCATATTAATTTAGACTTGACAGGAGACTTTCACCGTTGTAGTTGTATATACAACCAAATGAATGAAAACGTCATGAAGAAAGCCTCCGATAGATTGTCAATGATAAAAACCAGATCCCGACAGTGCATTGCAGCACGGATGCGGCTGCTCAATCGGGTGGTGACCAATATCTATGACTCGGCATTGAGTCCGTTTGGCGTCAAACTCAATCAGATGAGTATACTCATGGTAGTCTACCTAGAAGGTGAGATCGGTTATGAAGCATTGTGTAAACGGCTGAAGATGGAGAAGTCGACCGCGAGCAGAAATATAGAGCGCTTGAAAAAAAAAGGATGGCTTGCCGCCGTTTCGGTCGCGGGTGAAAGAAGGAAACACTTGAAAGTAACCATGGCCGGAGAGGATCTGTTGGAAAAGGTGCACAATGCATGGGAAGGGTCGCAGATAAGAGCGACGGAGCTCCTGGGAAAGGAGGGAACGGAGGTAATCTGCAATATCGCAAACGGAATCTGGAAGAAGGATAAAGCGAGCTAAATTTTTTTTTCAAATGGGTTGTATATACAACAGTGAGGAATGAGATGAAAAAAAAGATCAAGGAATTTGCGCTTGGCCTCGGGGTTGACGATGTCGGAATTGCCGCTGCGGCAGACTATCAGAGCCCTCGCTCGCCGAAACTCGAAACGATCTTCCCGGGGGTGAAATCGATCGTCGTCATGGCGTTTAAAGAACCATCGAGCTGCGACAGCACGAACATGCAGGTGGCCATGAGCGGCAGGATGGATGTAATGGAATTTGCACGGTCATGCAATTATAGAATGACCCGTTTTCTGGAGAGGGCGTTCGAGGGAACGGCGATGGCTACCCCCATTTCTTATCCCTTGGAGATGAGTGTGGAGACGATGGGGTCGATCGGGGACGTATCGCTTAGGCACGCGGCGATCGCCGCGGGCCTCGGATCATTCGGCAGGCACAACATTGTGATCCATCCCAAGCTTGGGTCTCGGGTAGTCTTTACCGCGGTACTCACCGATATCGAAATTCCGCCCGATCCAAAGTTCACGGAGGAACTCTGCACACATTGTGACGTGTGTGTGGATCAGTGTCCGGCGGGTGCGCTCGATGTGGAAGAAAAAACCGATGTCGCGAAATGCCTCCGCAATTCACAGCCGTACGGGATCGGCACCAGCATCCGTTTCTGGTCAAAGTTCGCGGACGCAACACCAGAGGAAAAGAAGAACATGGTAAAAGACGTCAACTTCTGGCGGATGTATCAGGCGGGCTTCATTGGTTTCCAGTATTTCTGCTGGAACTGCATGAAATCATGTCCAGTGGGGCAGAAAAAGAAGAAGGCGGATAAAAAGAAATAACCCGGTCGATCTGGACGCGACTTGGGGACTGAGATACGGCTGCTGCGGAATTCAGTCTACGACTTTCCGGATATTATTTTCAGGGCAGCCGCGCGGGCCTCGTCGTACACTTCCCGCAGCGGAATGCCGCGGCTGGCGGCGATTTCCCTACAATCTTCGTACTCAGGGGATACCGATTTCTTTTCCCTATCCAGGTGGCAGACCTTTACTCTTACGGGCCCGAACGACGTATCCACGGTGAAAGATTCCCTGGTAAGCTTTCTCCTCTCCAGACGCTGATACCTGACCCCGATGGAATTCGTTTCCGCAAAGATTATGGGAAGGACATCGTCAAGTTTATCCGGCGCAGTCAAGACGCTGAGCATTGTGCCCGGCCTGTTCTTCTTCATAAAGATGGGCGCCATGAAGACATCGAGTGCGCCTTTAGAAAGGAGCCTCTCCATGGCGTAGCCTAGAACCTCCGGGCTCGTGTTGTCAATATTTGTCTCAATGAGTATGGCCTCGTCTCTCTCATAGCTACTCTCTTTCTCGGTACGGCCGATCCAGACCCTGAGCAGGTTCGGGATCGTGAGTTCCCTTTTTCCGGCCCCGTAACCGATACTGTCAATCTTCATCTCCGGGGTGCGGCCGAAGCTCTTTGATACATGTTTCAGGATTGCGATTCCGGTAGGCGTAACAAGCTCACTATCGATATCGCTTTCGTAAACGTGGATACCCTTGAGAAACTCCAGGGTGGCGGGTGCGGGAAGGGGCAGGAGGCCGTGGTCGCATTTTACGAACCCTGCACCGACCGGAATCCTGGAGGTGTAGATTTCGTCAATGCCGAGCATCGAAATAGCGAGAAGCGATCCAACAACATCAATTATCGAATCCACCCCGCCGACCTCGTGGAAATGGACATGTCCGCTCTCGGCATTGTGGATCTTGGCTTCGACCTCAGCCATATTGCGAAAGATTGTTTTGGCGCCGGTTTTGATTTCGAGGGCAAGATCGCTTTGATCTATTATCATTTCGATGTCGGAAAGATGCCTCTCGGGATGGCTGTCGTCTGCGGAGACAGAAAATTTCGTCCCCGAGATCCCTTTCCTTGTGGTCTTCTCGGCCGCAAGCCTGTATCCGGACATCTTGAGCTTCCCGAGTTCTGACTCTAGCTTCCGGAAATCCAGACCGGCGTCGATCAGCGCACCCAGTATCATGTCACCGCTTGCACCCGAAAAGCAGTCGAAGTAGGCTATCTTCATTCCTCTTCACCCATGCGGTTTATCAGACTCGCGAAGTACCCCGCCCCAAAACCATTGTCGATGTTCACGGTAACTGAACCCGGCGAGCAGCAGTTCAGCATGGATAAGAGCGCAGCGAGCCCTTCGAAGCTGGCGCCATAGCCCACGCTTGTCGGAACCGAAATCACGGGGCTGTCAACGAGGCCTCCCACTATCGAGGCCAGAGCGCCTTCCATGCCTGCGACTACTATGATCACATTCGCGCTGAAGAGTTTCTCCTTGCTGTCGAAAAGCCTGTGAACGCCTGCAACGCCTATGTCGTAAGCCCTGTCGACGACATTGCCCATGATCTCCGCCGTAACCGCAGCCTCCTCCGCGATCGGCACATCCGAGGTTCCCGCGCTGACGACGAGGATAGTCTTGTCCGATTTCTTCATCCTCTTTTTTCCGACGAGGACAATTCTCGCCTTCTCATAATAGACGGCGTCTTTTCTGATTTTCCTGATGGCTCTGAACACCGCACTGTCGGCCTTCGTCGCCATGATGAACTTAGCAGTTGGCGAAAGTCCCCTTACAATCCGCTCGATCTGTTCGATAGATTTCCCACCGCATAGTATGACCTCCGGGAACCCGCGCCGCAGATCCCTGTGGGTATCGATCTTGGCATCGCCGAGATCCTGGTAGGGAAGCGACCTCAGGAAGCGGAGGGCCTCCTCGATTTCGGTCTTTCCCGATTTAACGTTCTTTAGAAGTGTTCTAATTTCTTCTTTGTCCATTTCTATTTCTTTTCCTTCAAGGGTTCATTCATGCTTCCCATCCTGTATCCTTCTACGTCCAGCGTGACATATGCATATCCCAGGGACTTCAATTTCTCCGCAATCAGTTTTGATATCCCTTCATCGATGAATATGGGCATGTCCGCGTGCGTCACCTCTATCCTGGCAATATTGCCATGATCCCTAACTCTTAATTGGCGGATTCCGAAACCGGACAGAAACTCTTCCGCCCGTGCGACCCGTGCGACTTTCTCTTTCGTTATCTCCGTACCGTAGGGGAATCTCGTCGAAAGACACGGAAGTGGAGGTTTATCCCACGTCGGGAGATTCATCTCCTTTGAAAGTTTCCTGATATCATCCTTCATGAAACCTGCGTCCTTAAGTGGGCTACGGACGCCGAACTCGACGACCGCCCTCATGCCCGGACGAAAATCCTTTTCGTCATCGACTGTCGAGCCGTCCACAATGTAGTTCAAGCCGTGCCGCTTCTTGAGTTCCGTGAGTTTACTGAAAAGCTCCTTCTTGCAGTAATAGCATCTGTCCGGGGGATTGGCCGCAAACTGCGGGTCCTCCAGTTCATTCGTATGAACTATTACGTGTTGTGCCCCGATCTCTTCTGCATGTTTCTTAGCATCTCTGAGTTCTTGAGCTGTGTATGTCTCGGAACTCGCAGTGACTGCCACGGCCCTGTCACCCAAAACCTTTGCCGCCACCTTGAGCAGGAAGGTACTGTCCGTCCCCCCGGAGTAGGCGATAAGTATGCTTTGCATGTCGGAAAGCATCTTTTCCAGTGATGCCAGTTTTGCTGAAAGCGGTTGTGTCATGTGCAGTCTCTTGAATACTAATTATCACGCTGTTTTTAATTCTTATCATCTTAATGAAGACGTTGTCAACACATTGACATTTTGGTGACAAGTTTTCTTTGGCAGATATGTATTGCTGCGATAATTTGAAGATAACGCCAAGAGGGAAATGCCATGAAAAAGATCTTAACATGCTTATTTGCAGCCGTTGTTATTCTTCTTGCTGCAGGTTCACTTCTTGCGGCCGGCCCTCCCACCGTGGGTGCGGCGCTTCCCGACATCAGACTTTCCGTGCCGCAGGATTCCGCCGCGAAAAGCTACCTCGACCTCGGCTACTTCACGTTCGGCTCCTTCAGGATTCAAGAGATCAAGACCCAGGTAGTCGTTATCTAGATATTCAGCATGTACTGTCCGTACTGCCAGCGCGAGGCGCCGAATGTGAATGATCTCTTTGCGCGGATAGAACGGGACCCCGCCCTCAAGGGTAAGATCAAGATCATCGGTATCGGGACAGGAAATACGTCCTGCGAGGTTCATGTATTCAAGAAACAGTACAATGTGCCGTTTTCCCGTCTTCCCCGACGGCGATTATGCGATACATAAGGCCCTGGGGGAGGTAAGGACACCTTATTTTATCGGTGTGAAAATCGATCCAGAAAGCTCGCATCGGGTCATCTATTCAAAGGTCGGTGCATTTGACGGGGCTGAAAATTTTCTTTCTGCACTGATTCGATTATCCGGGCTCAGGTAGGAGGATGATATGAAAAGGCATGACAGGCGCATACCTTATTTTTTTCTTGCAGGAATAATGATTACTCTCTTTCAATTTACCGCAATGGGAGAGGCCTTCGGGCTTTCCGATGCGTACAAGAACAACATCTACAATCCAGGACTGCTCAAACCCACTGATAGTGTGTCTAAACTGAAGGTGGGTGATAGGGCCCCCGACTTCACCCTGAAGGCGGTATCGGGTGAAAGCGTCTCCCTGAGAAACTACCTGGGAAAGAAAAACGTCGTCATCTCTTTTATGCCAGCAGCCTGGACACCCGTGTGCTCGGATCAGTGGCCCGGCTACAACATCGTGAAAGATATATTTGACAAGCATGACGCAGCACTCTTGGGTATTTCCGTAGACAACATCCCCACATTGTTTTCATGGACAAACCAGATGGGCAATCTCTGGTTCCCCGTGCTCTCCGACTTCTGGCCGCACGGCAAGGTCGCATCGCGCTATGGCGTTCTCAGGAAAGACGGCGTATCAGAGCGGGCGCTCTTTGTCATCGACAAGAAGGGCGTGATACGTTACATAGACGTGCATGATATCAACAAGAGGCCTCCTCTTGAGGACCTGGTAGAGGAGCTGGAAAAGCTGCGTTAACAGAAGTCAAGACATACGAAAATCCCGTCAAAACAGTCGCTGCATCTTTGCCGAGGCCGTTTCTCGTGAAAAAGTTCTCTTGACAGAAGCATCGCAGTGTGTTACGAATAACACAAAAATAACACACCTACCGGGCTAAATTTTTTTATGGTACTGGTAACACGTTCTTACATTTCATAACACGAAAGGCTGGACGAACCTCAATGCACATCCCGGACGGCTATCTGAGTCCCCAGACGTACATCCCCCTCTATGGAGTGTCAGTGGCAGTCTGGGGTATTGCGGCGCGCAAAATAAAAAAGGAGGTATCGGCGAGGCAGGTTCCCTATCTCGCCATGGCGGCCGCGTTTTCTTTTCTCATTCAAATGTTCAACATTCCCGCTCCCGGGGGGACGAGCGGGCATGCCGTCGGTGGGGGAATTATTGCCCTCCTCTTGGGGCCGTGGACGGCGGTTATTTCCGTCTCGGTCGTTTTGATCGTTCAGGCTATTGTGTTTGGTGACGGGGGCATAACCGCCATAGGGGCAAACTGTTTTAACATGGCGATCGTGATGCCCTTTGTTGCATCATGGACCTTCCGTTTAATCAGAGGCCGCTCGAAGAAGGGAGCAAGGCTGATCGCAGCCGCTTTCTTCTCGGGATATGTGGGGCTCACGGCCGCCGCGCTCTCTGCGGGATTTATGCTGGGCATACAACCGCTGATTGCCTCCGGCGCGGACGGAAGGCCGCTTTATGCACCCTACCCGCTTTCCATCGCGCTTCCTGCCATGGCGCTCGAGCATCTGCTCCTCTTCGGCATTATCGAGGGCATCTTCACGGCTGCCCTGCTGAGGTATTTTATGAGACATGAATCGATGCCCATCTATTGCATTAGGGGGGGTTAGGGTGAAGAGGTTTGAGAAGAAGCTGTGGCTCTCTCTTTCCGTCATGGCTCTCCTGACGCCGCTCGGTATAATCCTGCCTGCCAAGTTCGGGTCCGAAGAGGGGTGGGGCGAGTGGGGCATTGCCGCCCTGGAAAAGCTGTTAGGCTATGTGCCCGAAGGCATCAAGAAGACTGTCGGCATGTGGAGGGCGCCTATACGGGAGTATAATTTTGGAGGAGAGGATGCCTTGTTTTCGACAAAGGTAGCTTCTTACCTCGTTTCGGGCATCATCGGTGCTTTCCTTGTTGGCCTCGTTGTCGTAATAATAACGAAACTTGTATTGAAAGATGAGAAGTAGGATTCCGGCGTTTCTTCTGGAGAGGTCCGGCCGGCCTCAGGTTACGGACGTACATGATCGGGGAACACCCCGGGGCGCGTATGTCGAGAGAGGCATCAAGCGTCTCTCTCACATGATTACAGTGGGTTTCATTAACGGCGGCAATGCAACAGGGAAGGGGCTTTTCCAGGATATTGACCCACGCTTGAAACTGTTGGCCCTTGTCTTTTCCGTGCTTATCATCAGTGTAAAGAAGGACATTTTTCCCGAGGTTGTTATCGCGGCATTGACCTTTATCATGGTCGCGCTGTCCCGATTGGACCTGTGGCACTTCTACCGAAAGGTCGTAGTGCTTACTTTCTTTTTCGGTCTTCTCGTTGCGCTACCGGCAGTCTTCAACGTTGTAACTCCCGGAGAAATGATTTTGCCCGTCATTATCCTCCGGGAGCCTCATCAATTCTGGATATACCACATCCCGCAGGAGATAGGCCTCACGAGGCAGGGAGTCGATTCCGTACTGATGCTCTGTCTCCGAATGATGAATTCTCTTGCCATTTCCTTCCTCGTGATTCATACGACGCCGTTTCATAGGATCATGAAGGCGCTGCAGCTATTTCGCGTCCCACAGACATTTGTGCTCGTCATTACACTCTCCTACAAGTACATCTTCATTTTTGCAAAGACTGTAGAGGACATGTATCTGGCGAGGAAGAGCAGGCTCGCGGGAATGGCAAGAAGGGAAGAAGCCACGGCGTGGGTTGCGGGAAGGATCACCCATATGTTCAGGAAATCGGTGGCGCGATACGACGAAGTATTCGGCGCTATGACATCCCGGGGCTTTACCGAAGAAATCAGGCTCGCCGGGTTTGAAGATATGTCGGTGAAGAATTGGTCCTTCGGCCTTCTGTTTCTCTCTGCCGGGATTTTTATACTGATGATCTGAGGTCTTCCATGGAGAATATTCTGGAGATAAACAACGTGAGCTACAGTTACTACGGCAGAATACCCGCCTTACGAAGCGTAAGCCTTGGCATCGCAGCAGGGGAGAGATTCGCCGTCATTGGCTCGAACGGGAGCGGGAAATCCACGCTCCTTAAGGTTATGAATGGCCTTCTCCACCCCGCAAGCGGCAGGGTGCTTTTTCAGGGGGGGGAAGTCTCAGAAGACGCGCTCCGCGACAGGCAATTCCTGGGAATGTTCAGAAGCAGTGTGGGGTACGTCTTTCAGGATTCCGATGTGCACCTCTTCTGTCCTTCTGTCAGGGACGAGCTTGTGTTCGGTCCTCTGCAGCTCGGATTATCCGACGATGAGGCACACGAGCGTGCGCGGGAGGTTATGGATATGCTGGAGATAGCCCGTCTTGAGGACCGCCCTTCTTACATGCTGTCCGGGGGCGAGAAGAAGAGGGTCGCGATAGGTTCCGTGCTGACCATGAATCCGGCTGTTCTCCTCCTCGATGAACCTATGAGCGGCCTTGACCCAAGGACGAGAAGTTTCCTAATGGAACTGATGATCTTTCTCAATGAGGGAGGAAAGACCCTCGTGATCGCCACGCATGACCTCTCACTGGTGAGCGAGTTGCAGTGCCGGGTTGCGGTGCTTTCCGAGGAACATTGCGTGGAAAAAATCGGCGGCGCCGACGAGATATTGCACGATCAGGAACTGCTGCTTGCCGTTAACCTCATCCATGAGCATATCCATTACCATGGAGACCGTGCCCACGTGCACATTCATTCCCATTATCTTCTGCATCGTCACGACCAGAACGGCGAGAAGGACAGATAGATGAATGCAAAATGCAAAAGTAAAATTCAAAGAGATAAGATAGGACTGTAATGCGTTTTGTATTCAAATATCCAGGTGCCGCCATCATTCTTTTGTTGATCCTCGGTTATGCATTAATCGCCGCACCCGCGTATGCGGCGCACCCTCTTATTACCGACGATACAGGCACGCAGGGCAAGGGCAAATTTCTTTTCGAATTTAACGGGCAGATGGCCTATGAAAATGAGACCTCGGCGGAAAATGGCGGTGCAAGCGGTACGGCTAAGGAGAGGGAAATAGAAATGAAGGCGGCGCTCACCTACGGTGTTGTCGACAGCGTTGATGTCATCCTGACCGCTCCCTACATATGGAAGAAGACAGAGGTGAACGATGCGACCATTTCCGACGTGAATGGAATCGCAGATGTATTCCTGGAGGTCAAGTGGCGCTTTTTTGAGAGGGATGGCTTGAGCTTTGCCGTAAAACCCGGACTGACACTTCCGACAGGAGACAAGGACAAGGATCTGGGCGCTGGAAGGGTAGGGGGCACGCTGTATTTCATAACGACGAAAGAAGCAGGTCCGTGGGCATTCCACCTGAACCTCGGTTACAAGAGAAATGAAAATCAAGTGGATGAGAGAGAAGATATCTGGCATGCATCGCTTGCAGGCGAGTACAGGATAGTCAAGAATCTAAAACTGGTTGCCGATACCGGTCTCGAAAGAAATACCGACAAAACTTCAAGTATCAATCCTGCATTTCTCCTGGGTGGATTTATCTACTCGGTACGAGAGAACTTCGACATTGACCTCGGCATTAAGGCAGGTCTGAACGATGCAGAGGTACGTATAGCTTATCTTGCGGGGATTGCGCTCCGGTTCTGAGTGAGGGTTTCTAAAGGACAATCAAATTGAAATGAATGTGAAAGAGCACTCACGGAAACGGCAAGCTCTCTCTTTTTCTGCATTGCGGAATTACCGGCTCTTGATTTTCCCCACCATCCTGGCCCAGCGGTAAAGGGCGCCCAGGACGACGACGGCCCTTTCCGATGAATAAGCGAAAGCCGGAACGCCCTGTGTTTCGAGGAGTGATGCCGCGCGCTCCACATCGACATCGCCGGAAAGGGCCGCAACAATCGGCTTCGGCGCCTTCATAGACTCCGCGGCCGTCTTCGCCTTGATAACCGTTTCGGCAAATACTAGAGGCGGCGTGATGAGTGTATGCCAGTAGCCAAGGATCAGTGTGTCCACGCGTTCGTCCTCGAGGGCAAGACGGATAGTTGCTTCGTAGGTCGTGGGCGGCTCGCCTCCCGTGATGTCAACGGGATTTCCTGTCGCGCCGAACGGAGGGATGAATTTTTTGAAGGCCTCATCCAAGTCTTTGTCCAATGTCATGAGCGAAAGCCCGTGCTTGCTGCATGCATCGGCGAGGAGCACGCCGAGCCCGCCTGCGCCCGTGACGATGAGTACGTTCTCACCTTTCGGCGTCGGCATCTTTCCCAGGCTCCTCGCACAATCGAGGAGTTCTTCTAGATTCCCGACCCTAACGATCCCCGCTTTCGCGAAAGCGGCACTGTAGATACGGTCGTCTCCCGCGAGCGCGCCGGTGTGGGAGAAGGCCGCCCGTTCACCGAGAGAAGTCGCACCCGCCTTGAGGGCGACAATGGGCTTTTGCCGGCTCACCTTCGCCGCAGCTCTTACAAATGCGGAGCCATCTTTTATGTCCTCGACATGCATGGCGATGACTTTTGTGTTTACATCCTGCCCGAAGAACTCGATGAGGTCGTCTTCATCGACGTCGCACTTGTTTCCCACACCGACAATGGCGGACACACCCATCCTGCTCGAACGGCTGTAGCCGATGATCGCCATCCCCACACCGCCGCTCTGGCATGAGAGCGCGGTAGGGCCTTTCTCCGTGTAGGGCGTGCAGAAGGTCGCGCAGAGTTCGGCAGGCGTGTAGTATATGCCGAAGATATTCGGACCGAGGATGCGAACCCTGTTCTTTATGGCCGTGTCGACGAGCTCTCTCTGGAGGTCATTGTTCCCGATCTCGGCAAACCCGGACGAGATGACGATTGCGCCAGCAACCTTCTTTTCTCCCAGCGCCTTTACGGCATCGGCAACATTCTTTGCCGGAATGACGATCACTGCGACGTCGACCGTTCCGGGGATATCCTGGATGCTCTTGTAACATTTCCTTCCCAGTATCTCGTCCGCCTTCGGATTGATGGGATAGATATTTCCCTTGTAGCCGCCGTCGATGATGTTCTTCACCGTCGAATATCCCAATTTTGACAGATCGCCGGATGCCCCGATGATCGCGATCCCTGCGGGTGAAAAAATCCTCTTCATGCCGGCTATGATTTCTTCGGGCGAGTACACCGTATCGGCGATCTTCTTTGGCTCTCCTATCGCCATGCGGGCATCAACGACTATGGCGCCTGTGTGGGATGCAATGACAGGATTGAGATCGACCTCGAGAATTTCGGGGTGGTCGGCAACCAGTGCGGAGAGCTTATCAATGATGTCGGCCACGGCCTGGATATTCACTGCTGGTCTGCCGCGGAAATTTCCGAGAATCTTTCTGCCCCTGATCTCATCCATCATCTTGGTTGAATCCCCCGGCGCTAAAGGAACCAGTCTCATGACAACGTCCTTTGCGGCCTCCACGAAGATCCCTCCCAGGCCGAACATCACGGCGTGTCCGAACTGGCGGCTGAAAGTGGAGCCGATGAGGAGTTCCACTCCTTCAGGCACCATCTGATAGATCAGCACCCCCTGGATGTTTGCCTTCGGTTTATCATGTCTCACCTTTCTCACCATATCATCGAAAGTGGACCGCACCGCTTCCGGCGAATCGATATCTAACCGCACGCCACCTACATCGGATTTATGCGGGATATCGGGAGACACTATCTTCATCACAACGGGATATCCCAGCTTGCCGGCTATCTCCACCGCCGATCCCGGGCCGACCGCTACCTGGCCCGCCCGGACTGGGATACCGTAGGCCGCAAGCACCTCTTTGCTTTCCACCTCCGTCAGAGTATTCCGTCCCTGCCGCTTCGCTTCAGATAGAATCTTCTTCACCTCGTCTCCCATGAGGGCCTCCTTTTGCAGTCTTCATGCGTGTGAACGGCCACCTTCTAAGAATGAAAAAATGCACTGATACATTATGAGCCGCCGGGGGAAAAGTCAACTATATTACGGACAAAAGGGGCGTTAATGGCCACTTTGGGCTTGACAGAACAGGGTATTTCAGCTAAAAAATCACATATAGTTCGATTAACGATATCAAAGGAGGAGATTGTTTGGCAACACATAAATCAGCAGAAAAGAGGAGCAGACAGAGCGAGAAGAGACGTGTGAGGAATGCATCGGTAAAATCCGGTATCAGGACGCAGATAAAATCCGTGCTGACGTCCGTTGAAGCAAAGGACAAGAAGGCGTCGCAGACCGCTCTCGCAGCCGCCTCGCCTGCAATCGCCAGGGCGGCCGCCAAGGGCGTGTTTCATAAGAAGACCGCTTCGCGAAAGATATCGAAGTTAACCAGAAAGGTAAATGCCCTTAAGGGGTAATTACTGTTCTTTCCAGAAAATAATCCCCATCAAAAGCCGGACATCATAAGCCTGTATGCCTTCTCGCCAGAATCATTTGCAAGCTTGGTGAGGGCATTCGTCCGGTTCGTATCCCTGGTATTTAAGTCGGTGAAGGTATAGTCCTGGGTTGCCGTAAAGCTCTTGTCGTTCCAGATAAGTTTGTGGGAGTCCTGTTCTTCAAAGACAAGCTCCATTACTACCGACAGCCGTTCACCCGAAGCGAGCCCTGTCCTCTGGTAAGTGAGAGGGGAGGTGACGATACTCGTCACAGTGCCCTTGAAAATGGCGTCCGCTCTTTCCTGCCTGTCGACCAGGGTGAATCTCCCTCCGATGATGAATTGGTCGATGAATGCATTCCTGATGCTGTTCTCGACATTCGGCTCGCTGGTCTTGTTTGTAAAGTTATCGATGAAGACCGTCTTGATTTTCTTGTCGATGTATTCCCCGCCCGGACTGAAGCGGTAGCCGCAGCCTGCGATAAAAATCAACAACAGGACGGCCGTTCCGAGCAGAACTGCGCGGAAGTAACGCATGTTACTGGACGACGATGTTGACGAGTTTCTTGGGAACATAAATTTCTTTCACCACCTTCTTGCCGGAAATGAGTCCGGCGATCTTCTCATCATTGAGAGCGAGGGCTTTGATCTTTTCGCCGTCCTCATCAACTGCGACGACCATCCTGCTCCTGACCTTCCCGTTTACCTGGATGACTATCGTAATTTCCTCTTCCGCAGCTATCTCGTGATCGTATGCCGGCCAGGGAACATCGGCGAGACTTCCCTCATAACCCAGGGCCTCCCAGAGTTCGGCGGTTACGTGAGGAACGATGGGAGCGAGCAGTATGACTATCGTCTCAATCGTCTCCCTGATTACTGCAAGAGCGACTTTATCCCCTGACGAAGGCTTTTCAATGAGATACAGTGCATTGACGAGCTCCATAACGGCGCTTATCGCCGTGTTGAAATGGAAGCGGTCTTCAATATCGCGCGTGACCTTTCTGATTGTCTGATGGGTCTTTCTCCTCAGGTTCTTGAGATCGCCCTCGAGGACCTCGCCGCGGCCTGCAGCCTGTACTGCGGCGATGTCGTCAAGGTAATCCATGACGATCCGCCACGCGCGGTTGAGAAATCGGAACGAGCCCTCGACCCCTTGATCGCTCCACTCGAGGTCTTTCTCCGGGGGGGCCGCGAACAGGCAGAACATCCTCGCCGTGTCCGCCCCGTACTGCTTTATCAGGTAGTCCGGGTCGACGACGTTCTTCAGCGACTTCGACATCTTCTCGGATTTGCCGATAGTGATGGGCTTATCGCAAAGCGTGCATCTGTCGTCCTTCACCTCGTCGGGAAAAAGATAACCGTGTTCCTTGCAATGCGTTGTTTCCTTGCAGACCATGCCCTGGGTGAGGAGATTGATGAACGGTTCGTCGAAGGAAAGAACACCGAAGTCCCGGAGCATCTTCGTGTAGAAACGCGAGTAGAGGAGATGGAGGATGGCGTGTTCGATCCCGCCGATATACTGATCAACGGGCATCCAGTACTGGACCTTGTCTTTATCAAGGCCGGGCTTCTCCGAAAACTTGGGCGAGCAGAAGCGATCGAAATACCAGGACGATTCCACGAACGTATCCATGGTGTCGGTTTCCCGTTTGGCCCCGCCGCTGCATGCCGGACACTTCGTTTCCACGAAGGCCTTGTACTTGGCGAGAGGCGATCCTCCTTCGCCGGTGAGTTCCACGTCTCTCGGCAATACCACCGGGAGATCCGCTTCCGGAACCGGCACAGGACCGCATTTGTCGCAGTAGATGACGGGTATCGGAGCCCCCCAGTAGCGCTGCCGGGAGATGCCCCAGTCCCGCAACCGGTACTGTATGGTCTTCTTGCCTCTGCCTATCGATTCGAGGTATTCGGCTATTGAGTCTAAGGCCTTCATGTTCTCCATGCCGTTAAACTGCGCGGAGTTTATAAGCATGCCTTCTTCAACATAGGCTTCCGTCATGGTGAGGGCATTGAGCGCCCTGTCGTGAGGCTGTATCACCACAATGATCGGCAGATTATATTTTTTCGCAAACTCGAAGTCCCTCTGGTCATGAGCCGGGACCGCCATGACGCAGCCCGTGCCGTACTCGGCGACCACGAAGTTGGCGGCGAAGATGGGCATCTTTTTCTTGGTCACGGGATTCACGCAGTATGAATCGAGGAAGATGCCTTCCTTGTTGTAATAGTCCGAGGTCCTCATCAGTTTGTCCTGCCTCTTTACCTTGTCGACAAAATCCTTGACCTCTTTTTCAATGGGCTTTCCCTTGACCAGGTCCATGACGAGCGGAAGCTCCGCGGCAACGAGCATGAACGTCGCCCCGTACACGGTATCCTGCCTGGTTGTGAAGACCGTGATCGTCTCGTTCCCGTCGGCCATCGGAAAGTTTATCTCGCATCCGAAACTCTTCCCGATCCAGTTCTTCTGCATCGTGATGACGCGCTCGGGCCATCCGGGTAACTTGTCGCAATACTCAAGAAGTTCGTCCACGTAATCGGTGATGCGGAAGAACCACTGGTCAAGATATTTTTCCTCAACCTCCTTTCCGCATCGCCAGCAGAGACCGGCCTCGACCTGTTCATTGGCGAGCACCGTCTTGCAGTCCACGCACCAGTTCACCACGGAGCTCTTCTTATAGGCGAGCCCTTTCTCATACATCCAGAGGAAGAACATCTGTTCCCAGCGGTAGTACTCCGGTTCGCAGGTGGAAAGCTCCCTGTCCCAGTCGTAGCTGAAACCCATCTCCTTCAGCTGCTTTTTCATATAGGCGATGTTTTCATTAGTCCATGTTGCCGGGTGGATCTTGTGGTCTATGGCAGCGTTTTCTGCCGGCATGCCGAACGAATCCCAGCCCATGGGATGGAGGACGTTGTGTCCGTTCATGCGCTTGTATCTCGCGACCACGTCGCCGATGGTGTAGTTCCTCACATGGCCCATATGTATCTTCCCCGACGGATACGGGAACATCTCCAGGAGATAGTATTTCTTTTTGCCGGGATTCTCCGTCACCTTGAAGACGCCTTTGTCCTCCCAGGTCTTCTGCCACTTCATCTCCAGTTCGTGTGGCTTATACTTCCTCTCCATAATCATCCAGCCTCCAAAACGCTCAAGGGTACCGTCGCTTCAGCGCCGCCGCGCAAAGATAAGAATAATCCGTCATGAACGTGAACTTCCGGTGAGCCCGCTAATATTTTGATTTGTCTCTTCCTTGTATAATTTCAGGTAAACCGCATCGAGGATGCCGTTGATGAAGGAGCCCGAATTTTCCGAGCCGTAGAGCTTCCCTAAATCAATAGCCTCGTTCAGCGTTACTTTGGGGGGTATGTCCGAACAGTATGAGAGTTCGTAGACGGCCATGCGGAGGATGTTCCGGTCCACCCTCGACATCCTCGAAAGTGACCAGTTATCGGAACAACTGCTGATCAGGCTGTCTATCTCTTCTATCTTGTCGCAGGTGCCTTCTATCAGAAGGGTAGAGAATTTCTTGCACTCTTCCGGTGCGCCAAAATATTTCCAAAAAATGGAAATTGCCTCTTTGGCACCGATATCTAAAACATCCAGCTCGTAAAGAACTTGTAAGGCAACCTCTCTTGCCTTTCTCCGTTGATGCATTTCCTCTAAATCCGTTACATCAGATTCCGCCCATGGCGGGCTCGCAATAAGAGACGAAACACAAAAAAACTTGAAAATAATAACGCGTCATTCCGGTCAGGCGTCCCGCGCCGAAGACCACTAAACAACGCAACATGAAATCTCCGAACGCTTGACTACACCTTCCTGAAGAGGTCTACCATCTCGATTGCCGACATGGCTGCATCCCAGCCCTTGTTTCCCGCTTTGGCTCCGGCCCTTTCGATCGCCTGTTCGATGGTGTCGGTTGTCAGTACACCGAAGGCCACCGGCACCTCCGCCTCCAGACCGACGCTCGCTATCCCCTTGGTAACCTCGGCGCTGATGTATTCGAAATGCGGCGTTGCACCCCTGATGACCGCACCGAGACAGATGACGGCATCGAATTTTTCCGTCTTTGCGAGCTTCTTGGCCATTGCAGGCAGCTCGAATGCGCCGGGGACCTTATAGATCTGGATGTCTTTCTCTTCCGCGCCGGCTCTCGTGAGCGCATCGACCGCGCCGTCAATCAGCCTTCCGCAGATGAAATCATTAAAGCGGCTGGCGACAATGCCAAACTTCATTCCCTTTGCTACAAGCTTTCCTTCGACGATTTTTGGCATACTCTTTTCTCCCTCGTGTAATCCTGAAACCGATTATGGTTATGACCGCTCTATAAACAAAAGAACTATATCTCCAACAAATGACCCATCTTCTTCTTTTTTGTCTTCAGATATTTGATGTTGTTCTCATTCGGCTTTATTTCAATGGGAACACGCTCGGTGACGGTCAACCCGTAGCCTTCGACCCCCACAATCTTCTTCGGGTTATTGGTCATCAGTTTCATCTTCCTGACGCCGAGGTCCGCGAGTATCTGGGCGCCGATGCCGTAATCCCTGAGGTCCGCCTTGAAGCCGAGCGATATGTTGGCCTCGACTGTGTCCTTCCCCTTTTCCTGCAGTTCATAGGCCTTGATCTTGTTGACGAGGCCTATGCCGCGGCCTTCCTGATGCATGTACACGATAACGCCTTTGCCGGCCTCCTCCACCATTTCCATCGCCCTGTGGAGCTGATGGCCGCAGTCGCACCTCTCCGAACCGAAGACGTCGCCAGTCAGACATTCCGAGTGCACCCTCACCAGGACTTCGTCCTCCGGCGCAATCTCCCCCTTCACGAGGGCGACGTGCTTCATATCATCGACGTCATTCTCGTAAACGACGACCTTGAACTTTCCGCCGTAGAGCGTGGGGACCGTTGCCGCAGCCGCTCTCCTGATGAGCGACTCATGCTGCATCCTGTACTGGATGAGATCGGAGATGGTCACTATCTTGAGCCCGTGCTCTTTCGCGAAGACCTCGAGGTCGGGCATCCTGGCCATCGTGCCGTCGTCCTTCATGATCTCGCATATCACTCCCGCGGGCTTCAGTCTGGCGAGACGCGCGAGGTCCACGGAGCCCTCGGTCTGCCCCGTTCTAACCAGCACGCCGCCCCTCTTCGCACGTATCGGGAAGACGTGCCCCGGGCTCACGATATCTTCGGGCGTGACGTCGTCGGCAACGGCCGTCTTTATCGTCGTTGCCCTGTCCGCCGCGGATATCCCGGTTGTCACTCCCCGCTTGGCCTCTATGGATATAGTGAAGGCCGTGCCGAAACAGGAGCGGTTGTCAACCACCATGGGATGGAGGTTCAGCTTGTCCGCCATCTCTTCACTGAGTGAAAGGCAGATAAGTCCCCTGCCGTACCTTGCCATAAAGTTGATCGCTTCCGGCGTTACGAATTCTGCGGCCATGCAGAGGTCGCCTTCATTCTCCCTGTCTTCATCATCTACGAGGATTACCATCCTGCCGCTTTTGATATCGACGATGGCTTCCTTTATTGTACTTATACCCATCTTCACACCTTCTAAATATTAGTTCTCACTGCCAGTCCCGGAGACGATTCACTTGATGAATCCATGCTCCGCAAGAAAGTTCATATCAATCCCTTTTTTCGGATTGAGAAATTTCTCCACGTACTTCCCGATTATATCCGTTTCAATATTGACCGGATCGGCCACCTTCCTGAATCCCAGGGTCGTGTTCTTGGCCGTATGGGGAATGATATTAACATAAAACCTGCTTTTTTCACAACGATTTACCGTGAGGCTTATGCCGTCGACCGCAACCGATCCCTTCTCCACGATGTATCTTTCCAGGTCTTTGTCGATCTCGACTGCGAACTGGATCGAACCGGACTTGGTCGCCTTCTCCGCTATCTTTCCCAGACCGTCGACATGACCGAGGACGAGATGTCCTCCGAGGAAACTGTTCATCCGCAGGGATTTTTCGAGGTTCACCCGGTCTCCCGGCTTGAGGAATTTCAGATTCGTCCTTCCGAGAGATTCCGCGGACACGTCGGCGGAGAACCGCTTCTCTCCTTTCTCCGTCACCGTGAGACAGACGCCGCTCACGGAAATGCTGTCTCCGACGTTTGTATCGCTGAGATTCATCGAAGTCTCAACGACAAGAAGGGCATCCTCTCCCTTCCTCGTTATCCTGCTCACCGTTCCTAAATTTTCTATGATCCCTGTGAACATGGCCTTCTCAATCTCCCGCTTGAAACCCCGCTTGGTTAGCGGTGTTCATCCTTCTTAACGTTCAAGAGATCCTTCAGCCCGTCGAGGAAGTCGCTCACGTCGCGAAACTCCCTATAGACCGACGCGAAGCGGACATAGGCAACGTCGTCCAGATGCTGAAGCTCCCGCATCACCTGCTCGCCGATGACCGAAGACGGAATCTCCTTGTCCTGATACTCCTGACAATGCCTCTCGATCCTGTCAACGACCGCCTCGATTGCATCGGTGCTTATGGGACGTTTTTCGCACGCCTTCTTTATGCCGGAGCGTATCTTTGCCCTGTCGAATAGTTCGCGCCTGCCGTCCTTCTTCACGACGGTCGGCAGAACCTCTTCCACGACCTCATAGGTGGTGAAGCGTTTTCCGCAGGGGATGCATTCCCGCCTTCTGCGGATGGCGCCGCCGTCCTTGCTGATCCGCGAGTCGATGACCTTGTTTTCTGTCGTTCCGCAAAAGGGGCATTTCATAACTGCGATACCTTGATTCCAGCTTCCTTCAAGATGTCCGCCGCGAGTTTATCACTGTAGTCGGCCTTCACGTACACGGCGCCTATACCCGCATTGATGATCATCTTGGCGCAGATGACGCACGGATGATTCGTGCAGTAGAGCGAGGAGCCGTTTACGCTGACTCCGTGGAGAGCCGCCTGGATGATCGCGTTCTGCTCCGCATGGAGCCCGCGGCAAAGCTCATGACGCTCACCGGATGGAACACCGAGCTGCTCACGCAAGCACCCTATTTCGAGGCAATGCTCCAGGCCTGAAGGCGCACCGTTGTATCCTGTCGCGAGCAACCGCCGGTCCTTCACGATGACGGCGCCCACGCTCCGTCGTATGCATGTGGAGCGCCTGGATACGAGATCCGCGATGTCCATGAAGTACTCGTCCCACTCGGGCCTCTTTTTTTTCGGCCGGGCAATTTTTGGTTTTGATCGCGCCGCCATTGCCATTTTCTTTTTGCCCGCTCCACGGACATTACAAAACTTATATAACCACTAATTCTTATTTGTAAAGTTGCCTTCCTATCTCTCCGATCTTATCGACCCGTATCTTGTGTCTCCCGCCTTCAAATTCCGTGTTCAACCATAGTTTAACAATCGCCCTTGCCGTTTCCGGATCGGTCCTTCTTCCTGCAAGGACAAGAACGTTCGCGTCATTATGAAGCCTGCTCATGCGGGCAGTCTCTTCATCAAGACAAAGGGCCGCACGCACGCCGGGGAACTTGTTGGCGACGATGCTCATGCCGACGCCGGAGCCGCAGACGAGAATGCCGCGGTCGAAATCTCCCGCCGACACACCCCGGGCCACCGCCGCTCCGTAATCCGGATAATCGACGCTCTCTTCACTGTTTGTCCCTGCATCTTTTACCGGATATCCCGCCTCGGCAAGATATTTTTTGACCTCTTCTTTCAGGGAAAAACCTGCGTGGTCGCTGCCTATTACTATCCGGAACATTTTACAAAAGTTATTCTGACTTCTTGAGGATCACGACGGCATTGACTCCGCCGAAACCAAAAGTGTTAGACATGGCTGTTTGAATATTCTTTTTCCGCGCCTTGTGGGGAACGTAATCGAGATCGCATTCGGGGTCAGGATTGTCAAGGTTGATGGTTGGGGGGATTATCCCGTGATAGATGGAGAGTGCCGAGATCATTGCCTCAACCGCGCCTGCGGCCCCGAGCAGGTGACCCATCATGGATTTAGTGGAGCTTACGGCCAGTTTTTGCGTGTGATCGCCAAAGACTTTTTTGATGGCCTGCGTTTCGTAAAGATCGTTGGGGGGCGTCGACGTACCGTGCGCATTGATGTAATCGATATCCGCAGGCTTCAAGCCCGCGTCTTCGAGGGCGGCGGACATGCAGCGCGCCGCGCCTTCATGTCCCGGAGGGGGCAGTGCCATGTGGTAGGCGTCACTCGTCGACCCGTAGCCGACCACCTCGGCGTAAATCCTGGCGCCCCGTTTTATCGCTCCTTCCAGCTCTTCCAGGATCACCACGCATGAACCTTCGCCGATGATAAAGCCGTCTCTGTCTCTGTCGAAAGGACGGCTCGCTTTTTCGGGTATGTCGTTTCTTGTGGAGATTGCCCGCATGGCGTTGAAGCCGGCGACACCCAAGGGAGTGATCGCTGCATCGGTGCCGCCCGTTATCATCACGTCCGCGTAGCCGTCGCTGATTACTCTCATGGCGTCGCCTATCGCGTTCGTACCGGAGGCGCAGGCAGTGGCCGTGCAGCTGATCGGGCCTTTGGCCCCGAACCTGATCGACACCTGACCTGCGGCAAGATTTCCGAGGACGGCGGGAATCGCAAAGGGCGAGATCCTTCTGGGGCCGCCGCTCTGCATTACGTGCTCCGTTTCCACGGTAGTCCTGAGGCCGGCTATTGCCGATCCGATGATCACTCCGACCCTTTCGGCGTTATTTTCATCGATGGATAATTGCGAATCCTCCACGGCCATCACGGCTGCCGCCATGGCGTAGGCGATGAAGTCATCGGCCTTGTGAAGCTCTTTCGCGCTCATGTATTTAAGGGCATCGAAGTTCTTCAGTTCCCCGGCGATCTGCGTCTTATGTTCCGAGGCGTCGAATTTCGTAATCCTCGCGATGCCCGATTGCCCGGCGCATACCGCCTTCCACGTATCCTGCGCGGAATTTCCGACAGGCGTGACCGCGCCGATTCCGGTGATGACAACCCTTCTTTTCAAAGAGGCCTGCTTCCTAGGCGACATGTTAAATTATGAAACCCCTTTTTTCTTGAGGAATTCGATCACGTCTTTTATCGTGCGGATCCTTTCCAGCTCTTCGTCCGAGATCTGCAATCCGAAATTTTCTTCCATCTCCATGATCAACTCTACAAGATCAAGGGAATCGGCTCCCAGATCATCAATAAAAGACGCCTCGGGCACACATTCTTCCTTCGTGACGCCCAGGCGCTGCACTATAATGTCTATCACTCTATCTTCGAGTTTCATTTACTTCCTCCTCAGGCATGGACTAATTTGCGATGCAGTTTCCACGAAAACAAATCCCGTGCCGTTGACGCGGAATCATGAGTATCCATCTCTGTGAATCTTGTTCAACGTCGCAGTAATCAGGATATCTTTTCCGTCGGAATGACCTGTCGGCCCTTGTAGGTGCCGCAGTTCGGGCAGACATGGTGAGAAAGCTTCGGCTCGCCGCACTGCGGGCACGCGTTGGCGAGAGCAGGCTTGAGAAAATCGTGGGACCTTCTCCTGTTTCTCCTCGTCTTGGAATGTCGTTTTACTGGATTTGGCATTTCTTCTTTCCTCTATCGTAAATTTATTTTTTTTCAGAAATCTTAAACTTCTTCAGCACTGCGAGCCGTTCGTCTACAAAATCCGCATGGCAGTCGCAGCTCGTTCTATTTATGTTTGTCCCGCAATGCGGGCAGAGCCCTTTGCAGGTATCCGTACAAAGAACCTTGATCGGCATCTGGAGCATGATCTGCTCGAATATCAGGGCATCAAGATCGATTACATCGTCCTCGTAGTATCCGTATTCAAGATCCTCCGAGGAGAGTTCATCTTCCTGCTTCTGCCTGTTCTTCTCCGGGACGAAGGTGTGCCGGAATTTGGCGTTGACCGGAACTTTCGTCGGCTCGAGACACCGGCTGCAGTTAGCGCTTACCACGGTCTCAATACCGCCGTCGATGAACACGGTATCCCGGATCTTCTTAAGCTGACAGAAACCCTCGATCTTTTCGAGGGAAAAGTCGTCCTTCTCCTTCTCTGGCAGGAGGTCACGAAACCAGTCACCCTCCTTATGCAGCGATATTTTCAATCCCTCGTCGGGGATATTGTTGATAATTATCTTCACTGTACTTCTTTAATTATCCGTGTCAGATACCGTTCTCAAAAAGTATCCCAGGCAAGCGACGAACTATTGCTGTAAGGTGCGAAGTAGATTACAATTTGCCCTGGATGTCAAGTCTAATTTTACCCTCCGAAATGCGGCTTGACAAGCGAAAGTTGCAGCCCTATAAGAGCGTTAGGAAGATAGGGAACACGGCTAAATATCATGATTGAAAAGGAAATTGTGAGAACGCGTTTCGCCCCTTCGCCGACCGGTTTCTTGCATATCGGCGGCGCAAGGACGGCACTTTTTGCATGGCTTTATGCGAGGCATTACGGCGGAAAATTCATCCTCCGGATCGAGGATACCGACCAGGCCCGTTCAACCGAGGAATCGACGAGCGCGATCCTCGATGCCATGACATGGCTCGGCCTCAACTGGGATGAGGGACCATTTTTTCAGGCGCAATCGGTAAATATCCACAGGGAAATGGTGCAGAAGCTTCTCGCCGAAGGCAAGGCCTACTATTGCGTATGCACCCCCGAGGTGTTGGAAGAAAAAAGAAAGAAGGCCATTGCCGAAGGGAGAAAACCGAAATACGACGGTACGTGCCGGGGCAAGAATCTGCCCAAATCAGCCGATGCGGTGGTGCGCTTCCGCTGCCCGGAGACTGGCATCACTGTTGTGGAAGACCTGATCAAGGGACACGTGACATTCAACAATGAGGAGCTCGACGACCTTATCATAGAAAGGCGGGACGGCTACCCGACGTACAACTTCGCAGTCGTTGTGGATGACGCCCGTATGGAGATAACGCACGTCATCAGGGGAGACGACCATCTGAACAACACGCCTCGGCAGATCCTCCTCTACGAGGCCCTTGGATACAAGGTTCCTCTCTTCGGACACGTCTCCATGATCATGGGGTCGGATAAGACGCGCTTGAGCAAGCGCCACGGGGCGACCTCCGTCATGGCCTACAAGGAAATGGGATATCTCCCCGAGGCCCTCGTCAATTATCTCGTGAGGCTCGGCTGGTCTCACGGAGACCAGGAGATTTTTTCTCTCGATGAACTGATCCGGAATTTTACTCTTGAGTCCGTCGGGAAATCAGCCGCAGTCTTCAATCCCGACAAGCTCATCTGGCTCAATCAGCATTACATCAAGGAATGTCCGTCCGAAAGGCTGGCAGATGAAACGCTGCCTTTCTGGCAGAAGCTCGGCGTCAATACCGCTGACCGCGCATTTCTCGCGCATGTCGCGGGCGACCTGAAATCAAGGTCGAAGACATTAGATGAACTTGCCCATGCAAGCCTCTTCTACTTCAACGACGATGTCGCCTACGAAAAAAGTGCGGGAGATAAATTCCTCACGAAGGAGATTGCGGATCATCTCTCTGCGATAGCTGAGAGGATACCTTCGGTGCAGGATTTTACGAAGAAGGGCATTGAGGATTTTCTTCGCGCGTTTGCGACTGAGAGAGGGGTAAGCCTCAAGGTGATCGCACAGCCTCTCCGCGTTGCACTTACTGGAAAGACCGTAAGCCCAGGCGTCGACGAAGTCATGGTGACGCTGGGAAAAGAAAGGGTCATCAAAAGAATCTCCAAAGCCCTCACCTGCATCAACGCCAAATAGAAACTTGTCATTTCGAAACGCAGCCGTCCTGTCATTTCGAGTGAAACGAGAAATCTTTCTTTTGACCCTATCCTGTCATTCCCGGCCTGATCGGGAATCCAGTGCCCATGTCATTTCGAAACGTAGTGAGAAATCTTTCTTTTGATTTTGCCCTTTGCACTTTACATTTTTCCTTTGACCCTATCCTGTCATTCCCGCCCCCTCATGTCCTTCTCGCGAAAGCGGGAATCTATCTCTAATTCTTTGCCCTTGACTTTTCCAGGCCGATTGAATAAAAATTCAGCCCTCTCTTCATAGAAACCACATGGTCCCATCGTCTAGCGGTTAGGACGCTGGCCTCTCACGCCGGAAACTCGGGTTCGATCCCCGGTGGGACCACCAAAAATTTTCTCACAGCCCGCAATCCATTTGACATAAAGGTTGGCTCTTCTTATACTCTGTTCATTCGACACTCACTGCGGACCTGGATCAGAACTTATAGATCGACCAAGACATCCTTAAGGGAGCTGTCATATGGCATCATATAACGGGGATGAAAGAAGGGGGCACGATAGACGAAGGGAAGATAGGCGGGGAGAAGATCGAAGAAAAGTAGATAGAGGAAGAGAGGGTGGAGGGGAAGATAGAAGACAGGAAGACAGAAGACAGGAAGACAGAAGAAGACATGAGAGAAGGAGAGAAGAGCGAAGAAGAAGAATAATAAAAATAAGGAGAGGGAGAAAGAAAACTTTATTATGGCTGCTCATAATTCTCCTCGTTTGTCTCTTGTTCTCTTCGCTCATCGGCACCACTGATATTCTTATCAATAAATGGTTCAGCTTCAAGGATGACACCTACCGTCCAATGGATTTGGATAGAATTAGAAATGAATTAGAAAAGAGTAGAAAGTAAGAACGTTCGTCCCCGTCCCTGTCGTATTCATAAAGACGCAATTCGGCGAAGCAGCGAGTTGCGTTTCAAAGAAAATAACGGCGCTTTCTCATCTGCACCATTCCGGCCGACATAAAGGCAGGGCGATTATTCTACCCGGTCTATTACGCGCCGGTTCTCAGATTTTCCGCCATGTACTCGAGAGGATTTTTGTCAAACTCCTCCTTGCATTCTACAGAGCAGAAATGAACCTCTTTGTCCTTGTGTATGCTGCTGTGTTTCGATTCTTCTTCGTCCACGTTGCATTTACAGACAGGGTCAACACAATATCGTGCCATGCGTGCTACCTCCTTTCGCACTTTAATTTCGATACTATTAATAGACCGGTGTTCTTCAAAAAGAAATGGTAGAAAATGATGCGAGGAATGGGAGCTCTGCACTTACATGCGCCGCTGCAATTTATAGCCGTCGCGGCTGAAAAAGAAAAGGCAGGGTCGGACCACCCTGCCTTCCGTAGACTGTCTCAAGAAGTGCATCAGTAAAGAAATGGCAACGCCGTCGAATCGCTCGCTGTCGGTTATTTCATCTTGCTCGTGTAGACGTAATCATTTCCCTTCTGGGCCACGTGGCATTTGATGCACTCGTCGACCTTTCCTTCGGATTCAATCCTTCCGTCAGGCCTGTACTGCGCCCAGAACCAGTCTCCACCCTGCGCATTGTATCCCTTGACCTTGTACATC
>DATJBN010000044.1:0-4746 GCA_035515335.1 Syntrophales bacterium
TCGCAATGGGATATACGTCCGATCCGCTGATAAAATAATTGTAGTTGGGGCTGATCTGATATTTCTCAAAAGAATCTTTCACACTGAGGTCAGGTGTTATCCTGCCATAATTTCTAAAGAGCGCGCCGCTGCATCCCAAGAACAAGAATATAATCGTGATACACACGGTACAGCAGATCATTCGTAAAAATCGTTTCATCACACTTCCTCTACTCAAAAATATAATATTGATTTATATGTAGCTAACCTGCGAAACGCAGAAAAGCTACCAGGCAATTCTTTGACGTCTTAAAGATTCTTGAGATGCTTTGTTGCCCAGTTTTGCGGCTATCTTCAAATCCCTTATTGCATTATTGCGGTCACCCAGATTCCAATAGGCACGTGCCCGGTTATTATAAGCCTCTGCGTATCCCGGGTTTATCTCGATGGCCCTGTCGAAACTCTCAATTGCTTTATCGTAGTTGCCAAGACTGTTGTAGGCAATTCCCCGATTGTAGTAGGCCTCTGAGTACTGCGGTCTAATCTCGATCGCCTGATTATAGTTGCCGAGGCCGTTATAGGCAAATCCCCGGCTACAGTATGCGTCTGTATATTTCGGTCTAATCTCTATGGCTCTGCCGAAGGCTCTGATTGCCTGGTTATACTTGCCCTGCATACTATAGGTGATTCCCCGGTTGTTGTAAGCCAGTTGCAGTAATTCAGGCGATACTCAGGCACAAGAGCCCCAGCACAACTGGTCTCTACCTAGCCAAGCTTTGACTTGAGGATGTCCGCAAAGCCGTGGAGGATCTTTCTCATCAGAGAGGTAAGGTGCTGGTCTTCAAACCACGAGAGGTTAGTGAACAGGATGATCTCACGCAAAAAGAAAAAGCCGTCTGAGGAGCCGTCAACTCCTCAAGCGGCTATGCGGAAAAAGTCTAGTGATTCGCAATCTACTAGAATCTAGTAACTTTTCTTGGCGTCCCCACCGGGATTCGAACCCGGGTTACCGGCGTGAAAGGCCGGTGTCCTAGGCCTCTAGACGATGGGGACGTGCGGTTTGGAAATGATGCTGCTGGTTTCAATCAACGCGGCATGGTTGCCGCGGGCGCAGACTTTTAACCCATAGTTTATGTATATGTCAAGGAACAAATAAAAGAAAGAAGCAAGATTTCGCAAGCTCTTTATCGCATCAATACCATATCTATTCAAAGATCACCGGTTCGCGCAGGATCGCTTCTCTCGCCTTCGCTGCGAGGTTCGCAACCTGCGGATGCGTGTCTTTCAGATTCCTGATCTGCCAGAGGTTGTCCGCCGTTCGGAGAACAAGCATCGCCATGTCCCCATCGGAGATCCCTGCCATCTCGATGATCTCGCCCCAGTCAATGCCGCGTGCCCAATCATAGATGACGGCAGACGTCCACAGATATAGCGGCGAGACGCGGAAGCCCGCATCCTTCATACGTAGGGAAAGCGGCTGCAACGTCGTCACGATCCGACTGTACGACCGCGACAATTTCCTCGGCAATGTCCTCCTGGTCAATCTTATATTCTGATCACCGTCATAGACAAAAGGTGCAATCGCCGCGGCGAGAAGGTTTGCGTCATCCGCAGGGAGCACATTGCGCTTGAGACATTCGGCGATGAGGATGGGCTGGTCGAGACGCAGCTTGGACGCCCAGGCGCCGTTTTCCGTGAGTCTGCTGTTTTCATCGACGAAGTTCTCCGCCTTGAGAAAGTCGAGATGCCTCTGGAAGTCGTCCCACAGCCCGAGACCGTCGGCCTCTCTCCTTCCTTTCTTTCCGTGCGCATGCTGGTATATGGCAAGAGAGTTCTCAAAGATATTTCTTATATCCTCAGGCGTCTGGGATAGAAGAAGGTTCAGGACCATCGAAAAATCATTCTTTATCTGGCTTTCAATGTCTTCCGGTCTCTTGAATAGCAGGCGCCTGATGTGTTCGAGGTCCATGAACCTTCCGGGCACAACGAGCAAGAAGCCGATCTTGTCGAGCCCGCGTCTTCCGGCCCTTCCCGTCATTTGGTGAAACTCGGTGCCCTTTAGCGGATCGAATTCGCGCCCGTTGAAGAGGTCTGAGTTGAAAAGCACGATGGTCCTCGCGGGGAAGTTGACGCCCGCCGCAACGGTGGAGGTGGCGAATATGGCTTGGAGGTGTCCGCTCTTCATCATCGTCTCCACGAGGAATTTCCAGGAAGGAAGCTGTCCCGCATGGTGGGAGGCAACGCGCGACTCCGTGAGATAGTGGAGCTGCTTATGGCTCCCGAGGTACGGGAAACGGGAGATAGTCTCTTCCAGCGTGTAGTAGAAGGTATCATCGGCATCGCTGTCGGCAAGCCTGCCGCAGGTCTTTAACGCGGCATCACATTCCGATCTCGACTTGAGGAAGAAGATGGCGGGGAGGAGTTGATATTTTCCCAGGACCCTGATGATCTCACCGAAGGGCGGCATCTTTCCCCGGTGAGGCATTCTCTTCTGTTCTTCCTTGTAGAATTGGTTCACCTTGCTGAAGAGTCTCTTCTTCTCGAGATAGGGCATGATCCTTCCCGTGGGATGGAAGAAAAGCGGATAGAGGGGAACCGGCCTTCTCTCTTCTTTGATGACCACGCATTCCTTTCCTCTGATGGTGGAGAGCCAGAGCGCGATCTCTTCGCCGTTTCCTATGGTGGCTGAGAGGAGAAGCAGGTTTATCCTGGCGGGGAGGTAGATCATCACCTCTTCCCAGACGACGCCGCGGTCGCCGTCTCCCAGGAAATGGGCCTCGTCGAGAATGACGAGGTCGCAGTTCATGTCTTCCCCGCTGTGCATCACGTCGTAAAGCTGGTTTCTTAAGATCTCCGTCGTGCCGACAATTATCGGTGCGGCCGTGTTCTCCTTGGTATCGCCCGTGAGGATGCCGACATTTTCTGCTTCGAACTGGAGTCCGAATTCCACCCACTTGGCATTGGTGAGCGCCTTGAGCGGTGAGGCGTACCAACATCTTCCGCCTCCGCTGAAGACGGATAATATCGCCTGCTCGGCGATCCAGGTCTTCCCGGAGCCCGTGGGCGCGATAACGAGGCAATCGGTCCTCTTGATTGCCGCAAGCGCCTGAAGCTGGAATACGTCGGGTGAAAAGGGAGCCGAGACGGGCTTTCCGATCTTTGCAAACACTCCCTTCAAGACGGGTTCGGCATCGGCCTGCAACCTCACCGGTTCTCGGGAACGCCGCTTTCCGCGGAACCTGTTCTTTTTGTCAAACCGCTTGGGATGCCGATACCGCATAGATATGATCCACTATCTCCCACTTATGCTCGCTATGTTTGTACCATGAATGGGCTGTATCGTAAAGAACTGCTTGATTGAAAGGGCGCGAGCTGAAAGTCGCGCCGGGCTGGCATTTCGGCCGGGGTCATGAAAAGGGATTGTCTGACGCAGGAAATCATGATAATTTAGAACCGCTCCAAATAATGTCAGGTTGCAGGACCTGATGCGGGATTTTTTTAAAATGGCAGGACGCACATTCGAACAAAAAGGCATATCAATCATCGAAGACATGGGCAGGATAACCAGCGGTTCGAGCGCCCCGGCTGACACGTTGCATGAAATCGTGAGGCTCATTGCGGAGAGATTGGACGTCGAAGTCTGCTCAATATACATTCTCGACGAGGAGAAGGATCGGCTGGCGCTTGCGGCGAACGTCGGACTGCGTGGGGACATTGTGGGCAGGATCTCAATGGGCGTCGATGAGGGACTCACGGGACTCGTCCTCAAGAGGATGAAACCGCTTCTGGTGAAAGACCCTGCCCGCCATCCGAGATACAAGTATTTCGAAGGGAGCGGTGAAGAAAGGTATCACAGTTTTCTGGGACTTCCCCTTGTCTATCACGGCGAGCCCCTGGGCGTGCTTGTTGTTCAGACCGTCGAGGAGGACGCGATAGACGAGGCGGATGTCGTGATATTCTCAACCGTCGCATCTCAGATAGCGGGGGTTGCGGCTTATGCAAATCTCCTCCGGGATATGAAGAAAAGAACACTCCATGCGCCTGAAGCGGCGGAGGCGGTCTCAGCCGAGCATGGAGAGGGAGACAGCAGTGCAAAGAGAGATCTTCTGCGCGGGGTGCCGGTATCCGGAGGATTCGGGGAAGGGCGCGTGCATTATCTCCGGGAAGCCGTCGGATTCGCCGATGTTTATTTTCACGAGGCCCGCGATGTCGACCACGAAATCAGCAGGTTCGGAAACGCCCTGAAACTTTCCGAGGCGCAGGTGGAGCGCGAATGCAGAGAGGTAAGGTCTGAGATATCCAGCGTGGATGAGGACATCCTCCGCACCTATCTCAAATACCTCCACGATGAAGGCTTGAGAAGCAGGATTATCGCGTACATCAGACAGAAGTATGCGGCGGAGTACGCACTTAAGGAAGTGATCCTGGACTATATGCGGCAGTTTTCCAGGATAGAAGACCCCTACCTGCGGGAGAGGGGTTTCGATATCGAAAATGTGGGGAAAAGGATTCTGAAGAACCTGCTCGGCTTCGAAGAAGAAGAGCCCAAGATATTCGAGGGGGATACGATCGTCATCGCATCGAGCATAGCGCCCGGAGAGTTGATCAATATCAGGCAGAAGAATCTCAAAGGCATCATCGTGTCAAGAGGCGGTGAGGCGTCTCACGTCTCCATTCTGGCACGATCCTTCGAGATCCCGATGATCATCATCGGAAGGGAACTCATAAGAGAGATACACGAAGGAGATATGCTGATTGTCGACGGCA
>DATJBN010000045.1:0-13188 GCA_035515335.1 Syntrophales bacterium
AAGCATCAGTCTAAAACTTTTGCAATTAAAATTAGGGCGTGCGCTATAGACATGCACCATGCTTTGTGATAGAGAAAAGCATGAAATCCCTCCGCAAGAAGACCCATCCCCCTATGGAGAAGATAAGAGTCAAATCCACCATCGTCGAGATCGACGGTGACGAGATGGCGAGGGTTCTCTGGAAGCTTGTCAAGGATAAGCTCCTCCTTCCCCATCTCTCCATGGACACTGCTTATTTTGACCTTCATATAAAAAACCGGGACGCAACAGACGACCGCGTTACGACGGATGCGGCGCAAGCCGTCATGAAATACGGCGTAGGGGTCAAATGCGCAACTATCACGGCGAACGATGAGCGTGTCAACGAATACGGCCTCAAGAAGGCATGGAAGAGTCCCAATGCCACGATCAGAGAGATGCTCGACGGAACAGTATTCAGAAGACCGATCCCCGTAAAGAACATCCGGCCCTCGGTATCCACGTGGAAAAACCCCATCACCATCGGAAGACACGCCTACGGCGATGTTTACAGCAACACGGAGATGAATATCGCAGGCCCCGGAAGGGCGGAACTCGTCTTTACACCGCAGGATGGAGGCCTTCCCGTCAGGCAGACGATCAAGGAATTCACAGGCCCGGGAATCATCCAGGGCATGCACAATACCGACCTCTCCATACAAAGCTTCGCAAGAGCCTGCTTCATGTATGCACTTGATCAGAAGCTCGACCTTTGGTTCAGCAGCAAGGACACCATCTCCCAGGTGTACGACGGTCGCCACAGGGACATATTCGAGAAAGAGTTCAGGAAAAACTGGAAGGACAAATTCGCGCAGGCGGGAATATCATACTTCTACACCCTGATCGACGATGCCGCGGCCCGCATCATGAAATCGAAGGGAGGGCTCCTCTGGGCGCTCAAGAACTATGATGGAGATGTGATGTCAGATATGATAGCATCCGCCAACGGAAGCCTCGCCATGATGACCTCCGTTCTGGTTTCTCCCCGGGGGCACTTCGAGTACGAGGCCGCCCACGGCACCGTACAGAAACACTATTACAAACATCTACGGGGCGAAGAGACGTCCACGAATCCCATGGCGATAATCTTCGCCTGGTCGGGCTGCCTCAAGAAGCGCGCGGAGATAGATGCGACACCTGCCGTAGCCCTATTTGCGGACAAGTTGGAAGCGGCGGCCCTTTCCACCGTGACCTCCGGCGTGATGACGGGCGACCTCCTCTCGGTCGCCAATAAGGGTCCTAAAAACAGAAAAGTCAATACGGAAACGTTCATTGATGCCATTGCCAAGAATCTCAGAAGAAAGTTATCCCGTTAAGCCGAACGTAAGAGACATGAGCCTCTCTGAGCTCGAGGCCTTCATCTCGGCATTTGGCAAGGAGAAATATCGGGCAAAACAGATCATGAAGTGGCTTTATCAGGAAAACGCTTCATCCTTCGATGAGATGACGGATCTTTCGAAGTCCTTCAGAGCGCAGGTCAGAAATGCAGCAAGAATAGCCCTCCCTGAGATCATAAGGACACAGGTCGCAAAGGACAGTACGAAGAAGATCCTCTTCGGCCTCGAGGACGGCCTTTTCATCGAAAGCGTACTAATCCCGGGAAAGAATCACTGGACAGCATGCATCTCCACACAGGCGGGCTGCCGTATGGGATGTGCATTCTGTTTCACCGGGAGCCGAGGATTCAGAAGAAACCTCCTTCCCTCGGAGATAACGGGACAGATAACAAGGCTTCTTCGCGATACAGAAGAAGGAAAAAATCTCAAGAACGTAGTAATGATGGGAATGGGTGAGCCCCTTGCCAACTACGAGAACGTGGTCAAGGCCATCAGGGTCATCACCGCCGAGATCGGCTTCGGTTTTTCCCACAGGAAGATCACGTTGTCTACCTGCGGAATTGCGCCGATGATCGAACAACTGGGAAAAGACATCTGCATCAATCTTGCGATATCCTTAAACGCGGCGGACGATAAGACAAGAAGCCGCCTCATGCCTGTAAACAAGAAGTATCCCATGGAAACACTCCTTTCCGCCTGCCGTAATTATCCGATGCCGGGACGGAGGATGCTTACATTCGAATACATTTTAATCGCCGGCGTGAACTCTGCGCCTGCGGATGCGGAAAAACTGGCGCGTCTCCTGAGGGGGATACGATGCAAACTTAACCTGATCGCTTTCAACGAATTTCCCGGTTCAGTGTTCAAAGCGCCTTCTCTGGATGACATTAGGGGATTTCAGCAGGTTCTCCTCAGGGAACACTACACGGCTATAATCCGGGCAAGCAAGGGAAGCGATATAATGGCTGCCTGCGGCCAGTTGAGCGGGCAGGCGACCGAGAGGGGGTGATCGAGGAATAGAATTTCCGTAACATCAGGAACGATTGTGCATATCTTCTGAGCACGTACTATTTACCGCTACAGATTTGGATCAAAAGGAGGAAAGCTGTATGCCAGGAGTCTTCAAAGATTATGCAAAAAACAAGTTAAAGAAACCAGGGCCTCTGAAAGGAATCAGGGTACTTGAGGTCTGTACACTGCTCTTCGGCCCGGCGGGCCCGTCGTTTTTGGCAGAAATGGGGGCGGAGGTAATCAAGATCGAATTGCCCCCCGTGGGAGATGTTACGCGCTCCCTGAATCCCTTCGGATGGTTCTTCAAGGAACAGGGGCCGATGTTCATGCACATCAATCCGTCCAAATATTACATGGCCCTCGACCTGCATAAAGAAGCGGCTCAGAACATCTTCAAAGAGCTCTGCGCGAAGGCGGACATCGTCGAATTCAACCTCCGGCCCGCGGTGACTAACCGCTGGAACATCGGTTACGAGGACATCAAAAAAGTAAATCCCGGAATAATTTATCTTGAGAAAAATGGGTTCGGCCAGTGGGGACGATACGCCGAAGAGGACCGTCCGTCAAACGACGGCGCGGCACAGGCGTTGTCAGGCTATGCATGGATATCGAGCTTCTCAAAGAGGCCTCCTCTCAAGCAGAGCATCTGGATCTGCGATGTTTACGGAGCGATGATGGGAGAGGTCGCTGTACTCGCCGCCCTGCATCACAAGAAGAGAACGGGCAAGGGACAGTACATCGAAATGTCGCAGAGTGAAAACATCATGCGCGCCATGGGCTGGGTCTGGCCCTATCAGCAGGTGACGGGAAAAGGGGCGGAGCCCTCCGGGAACCGCGACCAGTTGATCTGTCCCGCCGATACCTTCCTCTGCAAGGATGGAAATTTCGCAGCTCTCGCGGCGCCGGCGCCCGATGAGTTCAAGGGGCTCTGCACTGCGATGGAAAAACCTGATCTCCTGAAGGATGACCGCTTCAAGGACCATACGACCCGCCTGAAAGAGGAAAATGCCATGGCTATTCTCAAGATCATAGCCGATTGGGCGATAGGGAAGACAGCCGACCAGATCGAGGCCCTGGGCAAGAAGCACGGGTTCGCTGCCACGCGAGTCCACACTGCTAAGGATGAATGCGACGATCCACACCGCAGGGCAAGAGGATTCGTGAAGGAGATCGACGACCCGATGTACGGAAAATTCGTCGATCATGAGATCCCTATCATGATGTCCGCGACCCCGCCCAAGCACCGCTGGACGGTGAGGCCGGTGGGGTTTGACAACGATTTTATCATGACCACGATTCTGGGCAGAAGCCAGGCACAGATAAGCGAACTCTACACTCAGGGCGTCCTGGGAAAATGGAAGGATCAGCAGGGTCGAAGACCGCCCTCAGACTGGGACGGACAGTCCGGCGCCATATTAAGGAGGTGATGAAACATGACAGACTACAAGAGAGCAAAATGGGCGGACTGGGCGGACCATGTAAGATCACTGGATGATCCCGCGAAGAATTTCGAGAAACCCGAGGCACTCGACGACCTCGTTGTGATCGACCTCAGCTCACGGAGCATGGCTGGATGTTTCTGCTCCTCCATGCTGTCAGAGCTCGGGGCGGAAACCATCCGCATCGAACCGCCAGGAGGCGACCTCGTAAGGACATACTCCCCGAACGGGATCATGATAAAAGATACGGGGCTTGCATATCTTCAGGAGGGTCGAAACAAGTACCATGTGACACTTAATCTGGAGACGGAAGAAGGTAAAGAGATGTTGAAGTCTCTCGTGGCCTATGCGGACGTTCTCATAGAGACATATCCCGCAGGGACGATGGATAAATGGGGACTCGGATACGATAAGCTCGCCGAGATAAACCCCCGTCTTATCTTCGCATCAATGACCACCTTCGGCCAGTTCGGGCCTGAGAGCAAGAGAAAGCAGTACGACTACGACAACGTGTCACAAGCACGCTCGAGTATTCAGTATGCGACGGGGGAGGTCCTGCCCGAGGGGAAGACCCCGAAGGACGTGCCGTACGCAGTTCCCACAAAGGCCGGGCCGTGGATCGCCTGGGCCGTTTCCGGCACGTTCGCAGCCATGGGGATACTCGCCGCCCTTTACTATAGAGACATAACGGGCGAAGGCCAGGCAATCGATGTCTCCACACCGGAGGCTTACGGCCGCCTGAACGACTACCAGCTCATGTGGTGCGGCGAGGCGGGTGTGATCAACGAGCGTTTCGGCAGTCTTGACACCGCGCTGTGGCTGTACGGCTTCTATCCCACCAAGGACGGGGGCGTTTTCCTGGGAGGTCTTCGTCTGGAAATGTGGAAGGCCTTCGTCGACATCATAGGAAAATACGAAGAGTGGAAGGCCGATGAATGGACGACTCTGGCGCCTTTCATGAAAAAAGACTGGCAGCTCAAGTATCAGTCGATGATCGATCCCCTGACCTCACAGTACACGAGCGATGAGCTGACAAAGAAGTCTGTCGAGTATGCAAAGAGCGGCAGGCTTGCACCCATCACTCCCGTGGTGGCTGAGATCGTATCCCCCTGGAAGGCGATGCATGATGAAAACTGGATCGACAGGGGAATGTTCACACCGGTTCAGGACCCGGTATACGGTTCCATCGTCTGCGCGCAATCACAGTGGAAGGCAACAGAGACGCCACCCCGCACAAAATGGGTCTGCCGCCCTGTTGGCTACGATAACGGTTTCATCTATCTCAAGTACTTTGGATACGGCCCGGTGAAACTCAAGGAACTGGGAGGCAAGGGCGTTATCTAACGAGATGATTCATCCCAAGCTGGTCGAAGCCATGTTCCGGCCGGAGTTCTACCCAAACCGGCCGGAACATGTCGAATTCATCGAAACCCATATATCGTACATCTTTGTCGCAGGGGATTACGTATACAAAGTCAAGAGACCCGTCCGTTTCGACTTCCTCGATTTCAGTACCTTGGAGAAGAGAAGAATTTTTTGTAACGAAGAGCTCCGGCTGAACAGGAGACTTGCCCCCAGTGTTTACCTTGACGTTGTCGAGATAGCGGAAGACGAAAAAGGAAATATCGTTCTTGGAGGCGGCAGTCGAATTATCGATTACGCCGTTCTCATGTTGAGACTGCCCGAAGACAGGATGCTCCAGGCTCTGATCCAGGAAGGAAAGACCGGTCCCGGGGTCATGGATATCGTCGCAAAGAAACTCGCTGATTTTCATGCTCATGCCGCGACGGGAGAGGGGATTGATGAAATTGGCGGCGTGGATACGGTGCGCAGGAACCACGACGAGAATTTTGAAGAAACCGAAAAGTATTTAAATATCACTATCCCGGATCATCAGTACACGTTCATAAAATATTATGCGTTCGATTTCATGCAGAGGAATCATGACCTCTTTGTCAAAAGAGTCGCTGACCACAGGATCAGGGATTGCCACGGGGATTTGCACCTGGAACACATCTGCATCATGGACCCAGGACGGCGAGGGCTTTCTTCGGACGATGTCATAGTATTCGATTGCATCGAATTCAATGAACGCTTCCGGTATGAAGACATCGCTTCCGAGGTCGCCTTTCTTGCAATGGACCTCGACTGCCGGGAGCATCCGGACTATGCAGAGGCCTTCGTATCCTCTTACATCGGGCATTCCCTCGATTGTGAAATCGGAGATCTTCTTAACTTTTACAAATGCTACTATGCGTTTGTGCGTGGCAAGGTAACAAGCTTCAGGCTCGAAGAAAATGATACGGGTGAGGCAGAACGCAGGCAGGAAATAAGCGAGGCGTCACACTATTTCGACTGCGCCTACACATACGCCGCAATTCCGGAAAAGCCGACACTGTTTCTGATGGCAGGCCTCACAGGGACGGGAAAGAGCGTCCGTGCGGATTCTCTTGCCCCGCGCGTCGCCGCCTCTGTCATCCGGACAGATGTAGTAAGAAAAGAACTTCTCGGGATACATCTTAGCGAAAGGCATCCCGAGGCCTTCGGAACGGGGCTATACGCTGATGACATAACCCGGAAAACCTACGGCAGAGCGCTCGAACTGGCAGAGGAGAAGCTTATGGGAGGGACATCCGTCATCATCGATGCGACATTCGGCAAACGCGCCGATCGCGAGAAGGCCGTTGAGTTCGCGGAAAGCCTCGGCGTCTATGTTTTCTTAATCGAGTGCGTATGCCCCCCGGACACCGTGAGGAATAGGCTGGAGCTCCGCATGAAGGATGACAAAGGGGTCTCGGACGGACGATGGGAGATCTACCTGAGACAGAGAGAAACCTACGACAGCATCACTGAAATACCTGAAGGCCTGCACATTGTACTCGATACTACCCAGACGCCGGAGGAGTGCACGTACCGGGCGCTCATGAAGATCAAGGGCTTCTCCCCGTAGTCTGATCACGTAACCGTGCCCCATGGGCTATTAGATTTCAATCTCAGTCGACTGATTGTCTGGGAAGGTAAGCAGGATCAACAACCGGCTCACCCGTGTCCTTCTTAACCGCCTCTTGCTGAGAGAGCCTTTTTTTGGTCTCACCTATGAAGTAAGAGACTTTGTAGTCCAGCCCGAGGTTTGCATAGTCCTTCGCAATCGTCTCAAACCGTTTCAAGGCGGATTTGTACTGCTTCTTCTTGAAGTAGAAATAGCCTATGTAGAATTCCTGCTCGGCAAGATTCTTTTTGCAGTCCCTGAGCGATTTCTCCGCCATCATCGCGAATTTGCTGTTGGGGAAGCGCGCGATGAGCCTTTCAAATTCCTTTCTCGCTTTCTGCGCTTCGGTCTGGTCGCGATCGATGCTATACATCTGCTTGTAGTGGCACATGCCGATCTGATAGACGGCGTAAGGAACATTCTCGTTCGTGGGATGAAGGTTTATAAAATCATTATAGGCAAGCTCCGCCTCGCCGTAATCCTCATCGCTGAAATGGGAATCTGCGATGCCCAATTCCGCGAGAAGGGCGAGCTTGCTGAGAGGATACTGATCCCTTACCTTCTGGAAATATTCGATTGCCCTCTTGTACCAGCCGTCCTGATACGCATCGTACCCCTTCTGGTAGAGCTGCTCCGCCGTGCCCTTTGTCCTGTCGCTCTTCTCAAAAAAATGAGTTATGTGTGTCCACAGGCCGCATCCGGAAAGGAACAAAACAGCAATGACGGCAACGACCAAAATCGCCTTTTTCGTATGAAATTTTTCAAACATCTATCACAGAGCCTTCTTTATCAACCCTTCGAGGCGCTCTTTGGGTGAGAGTCCTACAAGTTTGTCCATCACGCCGCCCTTGTTGAAGAGGATCAGCGTTGGAATACTCATCACGCCGTATGTTGTCGCAGTCTTGGGATTGTCATCTATATTTATCTTCCCCACCTTGACGCGGCCTTTATATGTATCCGCCAGGTCTTCCACAACAGGCCCTACAGCCCGGCAGGGACCGCACCACGGCGCCCAGAAATCCACAAGGACGGGGGTTTCCGATTTGAGCACTTCCGCCTCGAAATTGGCATCTGTAAACTTAACTACCGATTCGTCTTTGGCCATACTCGTTCCTCCTCGTAGACCTTTATAGTGATTCATTACTATAGCGGGACGAGTCATGTCAATGCAATTTGTCATCGCGTCTTTTGACACGCGCCGATGAATCTGGTATAAGGACGGCATCAACACAGTCGTGGAGAATCAAGATCAAATGGAACCCTTGGGCATCATCTCGGGTATAATACTTCTTTCGGGCAAGGGCATTTTTGATGGCCTCGCAGAAAAGAATTTGGAGACAGCCTTCGGAAAGGCCAACGTTTTCCTTTCCGATTCAATCGCCTTCATACCCAGACACGGCAAAGACAGGAAGGACCATATTCTCCCCCACAGGATCAATCATCAGGCAAATCTTCAGGCGCTCGCGGACATAGGCGTGAAAGAGGTGATAAGTGTCAATTCCACTGGCTCCCTCAAAAAAAATCTGCCGCCGGGCACCTTCGTTGTGCCTGACGACTACCTCGTGCTTGCCGGAACACCCACTATTGTCGGGGCAAAGGCCTTCCACATCACGCCGAAGCTGGATGAGGGGGTCAGGCAGAAGTGGATGACTGCGGCACGGGGTTGCGGCATCGATGCGGCAGACGGAGGGGTGTACTGGCAGACGCATGGCCCGAGATTTGAGACAAAGGCGGAAATCAGGATGATGTCCCAGTTTGCCGATGTCGTGGGCATGACAATGGCGAGTGAGGCGGCAATTGCTCAGGAATTGGGTATGTCATACGCATCGCTCTGCTCAATAGACAACTATGCGAACGGTCTCGGAGAAAGAGAGTTGACCGTTGAAGAAATACTGGAACATGCACGAAGGAATGCCGACGTGGTGCTCAAGATAGTCACGCGATACATTGAAAGGAGAAAGCGATGAAATTTTCCACGAAGGGGGACGGCGGCGAGACCAGTCTCTTGGGCGGACAGAGGGTCCCCAAGTACGATCCAAGGCCCGAGACATACGGCGTGCTGGATGAGGCGAGCTCCGCTCTCGGTGTGGCGAGAGCCATGACGGAGAACCAGAAAATCAAGGATATCATTCTTTCCGTGCAGAAGGACTTGCTCGTAATCGGAGCTGAGCTCTCAAGCATGGCTGAGGACACAGGGAAGCTTACCCGCAGGATCGGCGAGGGGGATATAAAACGCTTGGAAGAGATTATCGACGACCTGCAGAAGAGCGTCAAGTTGAAAAACGAATTCATCTATCCCGGCGAGACGCCGATCTCGGCCCAGATAGATGTGGGAAGGACCATCATAAGAAGGGCTGAGAGAAACGCGGCCAGGCTTAAGAGCGAAGGACTCCTCAAGAACCCGGAAGTAAACCGCTACTTAAACAGACTTGCCGATATGCTTTTTGTGCTGGCACGCTACGAGGAGCAAAAGGGTTAGCTAAAATGCCCCCAGCTGGCATGGCTTTATTTTGATCTTCAGTGTCTCGCATGCCGACGAGACGTCCATCTTCGCAACGCCTAATTCTTCGGCAATCCTCCACGCCGCAGCGCACGGAAGACGACCGCCTGCAAGCGCATTCCGTATCACTTTTTCGAGATCGACAGGAACGTTGTCCGCAGGCTTCACGATCAGCTTCTTCTCACCATAACCGAAAAGCCCCAGCTGACACTTCTCAAGCTCTATCTCCATGAGGTCGATCGAGACCCCTACTTCGTTCATTGACACACCCAATTCGGCGGCAATAGCGGTCGCACGGGCACAGGAGATTTTGCCGTCGGAGATTTTTTTTTCGAGAGACCTCGCAATCTTCGGGTCCAAAATGCTCCCTTTACGCTTTTCCTTGTATCTTCCCTTATCTCCATGTGCCATACTTCTATTCTCCGATTTTAAAACTATTGTTCCCTTCTGTTGTCGATGACCCTGATCGCCTTGCCCTCGGTCGCGGGAATATTGCCGGGCTCGACCAGCTTCACCCGAGGCGTGATCAGTATGTCCGCCTTCAGCTCATCAATAACGCGTTTCCGCAGATTTTCGAGGGGCCTCAAGTCACCGGTAAACACCTCGTTCTGCACTTCGACCTTGACCGTCAGAATATCATCGTAGCCTTCCCTCTCAAGAATAATCACGAAGTTATTGCCTACACCGGGTATCTCCATCAGCTTCTTCTCTATCTGAATGGGAAAAATATTGACCCCTTTGATAATCATCATGTCGTCGGTCCGGCCTTTGATGCGGTCGATCCTCCTGTGGGTCCTTCCGCATTCACATTTTCCCGGCACGATGCGCGTCAGGTCTTTCGTCCGGTACCTGATGACGGGCATGCCTTCTCTCACCAGCGTAGTGACGACCAGCTCGCCTTCTTCACCGTCGGGAACGGGTTCCAATGTTTTTGCGTCCACGATTTCCACCAGATAATGATCTTCCCAGATATGCATCCCGTCCTGACAGGGACATTCGAAAGACACACCAGGCCCGTTCATCTCCGAGAGGCCGTAGGAGTTGTACGCTTTTAAACCGTAAAGCTCTTCAATTTTCTTTCTCATCATCTCAGAATGAGGTTCAGCGCCGATAAAGGCCATCCTGAGCTTCGTGTCCCTCACGGGATCCAATTTCAATTCCTCAAAAACCTTCGATAGGTGGAGTGCATAACTCGGAATTATGTGGATAACAGTGGTATCGAAATCACGCATCAGTTGAATCTGACGTTTGCTGTTGCCCGCCCCCGCGGGTATCACCAGGGCACCGACCTTCTCCGCAGCATAGTGGAAACCGAGACCGCCGGTAAAGAGGCCGTACGTCATCATGTTCTGGAAGACATCCGTCTTCCGCATGCCCGCCATGTACACGCAGCGCGCAAGGACATCGGCCCATGCCTCCACATCCGCAGCCGTATGAAATACCACAATTGCCCGGCCTGTGGTGCCTGATGATGCGTGCATCCGGATCAGTTCGTCTTTCGGTACGGCTAGGAAACCATAGGGCCAGTGCTCTCTTAGGTCGTCCTTCGTGGTGAAAGGAATTCTTCTTATATCGGAGAGCGATTTGACGTCACGTGCATCGATTCCGATTCTCCGGAACACCTTGTCGTAATAGACGGATGTTTGTGCCTTCGTGAGAGTCTTCTTCAATCTTTCGAGCTGCATCGCCGCGAGCTTTCCGCGGTCCATGGTCTCGATGTCTCTATCCCAATACATATGATGCCTCCGATCGTTTCTCGCAACATCAGTCCTACAATTCGTTTAGAATTTTATCAAGACAAATTTCTCGCGCAGGCCAGCTGAAACGGCACTTCCCAAGGCGAAAAAACCCTTGCTTTAAGGAGTACAGTCAAGTAGAAAAATAGGCAAAAATGTATAATGCTAATAATACAATACCGGAGGATAAATGAGTATGGAAAAGTCGGTCAAAGGATCACGGACGGAAAAGAATCTCCTGGCGGCCTTCGCGGGCGAGTCCCAGGCAAGAAACAGATATACCTACTTCGCGAGCGCTGCAAAGAAAGAAGGCCTTGAACAGATATCCCACATCTTCCTGGAAACCGCTGAAAACGAAAAGGAGCACGCCAAGGTATTTTTCAAGCATCTCGAAGGAGGCGACGTCGAGATCGTCGCTGCCTATCCCGCAGGCGTCATAGCAGACACCAAGACCAATTTAACACATGCAGCGGACGGAGAGAAACTGGAATGGTCGGCCCTGTACAGCGACTTCGAGAAGATTGCCAGGGAAGAGGGATTCACCGAAATCGCCGACTCGTTTGGGGAGATTGCAAAGGTGGAGATGTTCCACGAGAAGAGATACAGAAAATTAATAGCGAACATTGAGAAGAAAGAACTATTCAAGAAGAAGGCGCCGGTAAAGTGGCATTGCATGAACTGCGGCTACGTCTTTGAAGGAACGGAAGCACCGGATCAATGTCCGGCTTGCAAGCATCCGCAAGCATATTATGAGGTTTTAGCGGAGAATTATTAAAAAGGTATCCATGAGTTCTGTGACCGGTGTTATACTGTCGGGCGGGAAAAGCGAGAGGATGGGGACGAACAAGGCCTTCCTCGAGTTCGAAGGCAAGCGGCTGATCGACAGAGCCATGGCGACCTTCAGGAAATTATTCCGGGAGATTATCATCGTAACCAATTCTCCTCTCGACTATCTTGACCAGGACTGCATCATTGCTTCCGATATAATCAGGTACAAGGGCCCCATGGGAGGCATCTATACGGGACTCTTCTGGGCATCTTACGACCATGTTTTCGTTTCGGCGTGCGACATGCCTTTCTTGAATACCTCCTTCATAGAGTACATGATCGAATATAGAGACAGATACGATATCGTGGTGCCCGGCCCTTCCGGCGGCCTCCAGCCCCTCCATGCCGTTTACTCGAAGAGATGTCTTCCCCTCGTCAAAAAGCTCATGGATAAGGGCGACCTCAAGATAACAGGCTTCTACCGGAGTCTGAAGACCTTCATCATCAAGGAAGATGCCATCAAACGCTATGATCCGAAGGGAGAGATGTTCCTCAACATCAACACCGTAAAGGATTTCGAACATATCTCCTCACGTTGATGCTTTTGAGATATCATAGAAGATTGATAAGAATAAAGTTCGGATAGAAGAGTAGTAAAAGAAATGGACAAGTTTGATGTAATCATCGCTGGAGCGGGGCTCGCCGGCCTGGGCGCTGCATATACGCTCGCGGGGAGCGGCCTTGAGGTGCTCGTCCTGGAACGGGGGGACTATCCTGGCGCAAAGAATATGACGGGTGGTCGTCTCTATCTGAACCCTGTTCGCAGCCTGTTCCCTGATCTCTTTGACAATGCCCCTTTTGAGCGTTTCATAGCTCACGAAGGTGTAACACTGCTGGCCAAGGACCGTGCCGTTGCCATGCACTATACAGGCCGCGAACTTAAAGATGAGCCCCATCACAGTTACACTATCTTGAGGGCAAAGTTTGACAGATGGCTGGGAGAGCGCGTAGAGGAAAAGGGGGGCACGGTTCTTTCCAAGACGCGGATTGACGACATCATAAAAGATAATGGAAAAATCGCGGGTGTTATTGCAGGAGGCGACGAACTTCGCGCCGATGTTGTTCTTGCCTGTGACGGGGTGCTTTCGCTGGTCTCCGAAAAGGCGGGACTCCGCAAGCCCGCAAAGAACTCAAACTTCGCACTGGGCATCAAGGAAGTAATCACCCTCGATTCCACAACCATCAATGAGCGCTTCGGTCTGGAGGGGAATGAAGGTGCGGCACGCCTCTTTGTCGGGAAGGTTACGCAGGGGAAATTCGGCGGCGGGTTCCTCTACACCAATCGTGAGAGCGTCAGCCTCGGAATTGTCATGGGGATAGAAGAGGCAGC
>DATJBN010000046.1:0-6904 GCA_035515335.1 Syntrophales bacterium
GAAAAGAACCCGCTCATCCGTCTCTACACAGGGGCCAGGATAAGCGCAATTACCGGGTTTGCCGGCGACTTCAAAGTGAAACTCTCATCAGCAGCAGGAGACAAAAGGCTCCGAGTGGGAGCAGTCATCATGGCGACTGGAGCGCGTGTGTGGCTTCCCCAAGGCCTCTACCGCTACGGGAAGGTGAAGAACGTTATCACCCAGATGGAGCTGGAGCGGCAATTCATCAAAGGACCGCGCGCGGTCAGGGCGGCGGTCTTCATCCAGTGTGTGGGCGCAAGGAACAGCGAGCGTCCCTACTGTGCGACTATGTGCTGTCCATCAAGCCTGAAGAACGCGGTGAGGACAAAAGAAGAAAACCCGGATGCGGATGTGTACGTCCTCCATCGCGACGTCATGATGCCCGGCGTTACTCTGGAGGCCTATTACAGGAATGCCCTTGCCAAAGGTGTGCAGTTTATCAGGTTTGACGAAAAGAACCCTCCGGAGATCGTGGGAAGAGAAACTGTAGAAGGTGTGGATGTCTTCGACAGCATCAACGGGATGGACAGGAGGATCGATTGCGATCTTGTCGTCCTCTCGACGCCTCTTGTTCCGAACGACGATAATGCAAAGATTTCTCAAATGCTGGGCATCGAAGTTGACCGTCACGGCTTCTTCTCCGAGATATATCCGCTCCATCCCTTGGAGACGAGGATTGACGGCGTCTTTATCTGCGGCTCAGCCAGGTGGCCGGTGGCTTCAGATAATGCGATGGTGCAGGGGCAGGGCGCAGCCGCTAAGGCAGCTGCGCTGCTTGCGAAGGAAAATGTTTCGGCCCTGTCGTTCAACCGTGTTCCGGGAGAAAAATTCGGACATGCTGCGGTCGATGCGGAAAAATGCACGGGATGCGGCAACTGTGTGGCGGTCTGTCCTTTTGCGGCCTGCAGCCTGCAGAGGATGGGAAGAAAGTCGGTAAGCAGGGTCAACAAGTTCCGCTGCAAGGCATGCGGGAACTGCGTATCCGCTTGCCCGAATGGAACGGTCCAGTTGCCCGAGCACAATTACAGGTCTGTGGCGGAGATGATCAAAGAGGCCTTCGGCAGGGAGACGTCTTTATGAAGATACTGATTTTTGCATGCAAGTGGTGCGGGCTCATCGGCGCCGACCTTGCGGGTAAAAAGAGAATCGAGCTTCCTTGCGAGTTCCGCATGATTCCCGTCGAATGTGCGGCTATGGTGGAGCCGGATGCCGTTATTCGGGCGTTTGCCTCGGGAATTACGGGTGTCGCGGTTATGGGCTGTCACCTGGGCGGATGCAGGTTTAATGACGCCAATCATGCGGCTGCAAAGCGGTTTGAGGTCCTGAAGACGCTCCTCGATGCAACAGGGGTCGGGTGCAAGAGGCTTCTTCTCAGTTTTGGGACTGCGCATGAAGACCATCAATATGCCGACGTGGTGAAGGGATTCTTTGAAGAATTGAAGGCGATGCCGTCCACACAGGCGTTGATGCGCTGAAAATGAAACCTTTCTTGGTCATTTCGATGAGCCGGAGCCCTGAGCACCCGCGAAGGGACAGCGAGAAATCTAAGATCCATCGCGGAGCCTGTACCGAGCGAAGCGAATGTGCTCGGGACAAGGATTCCTCACGTCCGTTCGGAATGACATAGGGAAATATGCTGAATAGGGTAAGAGACATAGCGAAAACGATGCTCGTAAAAAAGCAGGCAGACGGCGTCCTCGGCCTGATTAAGGGTGAGTGGGACATAATCCGGCCGCACATCTTTGAGAGACCCGAAGAAGTGGATGCCATGGTCATTGAACCCAAGTGGCTCCTCGCAAAGATGGCAATCTCCATCCTGCGTTCCTCACGGGAAAGATACAGGCTGGCAGTCGTCGCACGCGGCTGCGATGAGCGTGCGCTGACAGAGCTTATGAAGCGAAACCAGATTGAGAGGGAGAGGTTGGGAACGATCGGCATTGCCTGCACGGCCGACCAGGCACGCTCTTGCATCTGTAGCCGTCCGTTTCCAGAGAGGCTCGATGCCGGCGAGGCCATCTCGGGCGTCGATCCCTACGATGACGATGTCGTGAAAGGATTGCTTGCCGGAGATGCTTCGGCAAGAATGGAAAAATGGGCGAGGGTGCTGAACCGCTGCATTAAGTGCTATGGGTGCCGGAATTCGTGTCCCATCTGTGTCTGCATTCCTTGCAAGCTTGAAGACGAGGTCTGGGTCGAGAAGGGCGTTATACCGGCCGAGATGATGTCCTATCATTTCATCCGGGCATTTCATCTATCCGACACTTGTGTGGCCTGCGGAGCATGTCAGGATGCATGTCCGGTGAACATTCCGCTCGTCGCATTGCAGCTCTCGATGCGCGAGTTTCTCCGTGAGACGTACGGCTATGAGGCCGGGCTTGATCCGGAGAGAAGATCTCCGATCCTCTATGATCTTCACAGGGAACCTGCGAAAGGACAGGCGCTCCCGGACTGGATCAATACTTTGAGAGAAGACGATGAGCCCTGATTACATAAAAACAATCTGTCCCTACTGCGGGGTAGGCTGCGGTCTCCTGCTCAAGGTCGAAGACGGCAAAGTCACAGCGACGCTGCCCGACAGGGAGCACCCGGTCAGCCGCGGCACGCTCTGCATTAAAGGATGGTCCGCCCACGAATTCGTTCATCATCCTGAGCGATTGAAATCACCGCTTGTGAGAAGAGGAGACCGGTTCGAAGAGATATCCTGGAAGGAAGCGATAGCACTCGCTGCCGAGAAACTGAAGGTAACGGCGGAGCGCTTCGGAGGAGATGCGATAGGCGGGCTATCGTCTGCCAAATGTACGAATGAAGAGAACTACCTTTTCCAGAAGTTGATCCGCATGGCCTTCAAGACCAACAACGTCGATCACTGTGCGCGGCTCTGTCATGCGCCCACGGCAGCGGGTATGGGGCAGACTACCGGAAGCGGCGCCATGACAAATTCCATCTCCGACCTTGCTGGAGCTGAGTGTATCCTCATCGTGGGCTCGAACGCGGCGGAGAGCCATCCCATAATAATGGGAGAAGTATACAAGGCCGTGGATCGGGGGGCGCATGTTATAGTCGTGGACCCCAGGAGGACGGCCGTCGCGGCAAATGCGGAGATTCATCTGAGAATGAATCCGGGCGCCGACATTCCCCTGCTTGCCGGCATGATGCGGCACATCATCGATTCCGGTCTTGCGAACGAAAAATTCATCAGCGAGCGGATGGAAGGTTTTCCCGAACTCAAGAAATTTCTCGATTCATGGCCGGTTGAGAAAGCTGCGAACGAATGCGGCATCGCGGAAGGTGACATAAAAAGAGTCGCCGAGGTCTATGCGAAAGCGAAAGACAGCGCCATCATCTACTGCATGGGGATCACGCAGCACGCGTGCGGGACGGCGAATGTCCACGCCGTCTGCGACCTCGCCATGCTCTGCGGAAAGATCGGAAAAGAATCCTCGGGCGTGTATCCGCTACGCGGGCAGAATAACGTCCAGGGCGCCTGCGATATGGGGGCGCTTCCTAACGTATATCCGGGATACCAGAATGTAACCGACCGTGCCGTTCAGGAAAAATTTGAAAAGGCTTGGGGAAGGGCGCTTTCCGCGAAACCCGGCCTCACTGTGACAGAGATGATCGGCTCCGCGGGAAAGGAAATCCGCGCCCTTTACATCATGGCGGAAAATCCTGCAATCAGCGATCCCGACGTGAACCACGTTCTGGAGTCGCTACCCAAGCTCGACTTCCTTATAGTCCAGGATATCTTTCTCACGGAGACGGCGAAGCTCGCCAATCTTATCTTGCCTGCCGTGGCGTTTGCCGAAAAGACCGGCACCTATACAAACACGGAAAGAAGATTCCAGCTCCTGAGGAAGGCGGTGAAGCCGCCCGGAGATGCGAAGGGCGACTTTGAGATCATTTGTCTTGTGGCCAACGCCCTGGGCCTCGACTTTTCCTACACACATCCGCGCGAGGTCATGGACGAGATTGCAAAGCTCGTTCCTGCATACGGTGGTGTGAGTTTCGATAGATTGGAGAAGGCCGGGCTGCAGTGGCCGTGTCCCGACGGCGGCCACGGAGGTACACGATTCCTTCATGAAGGCCGATTCACGCGGGGGAAGGGCCTCTTCATAGCGCCTGCATACACGCGGCCCTTTGAGAAACCCGATCGGGAATATCCGTTCTGGCTCAACACGGGGAGAATGTTTGCCCATTATCATACGGGGACGATGACACGGCGGTCGCCTTTCCTCAAAAGAGAGATGGAAGGGCCATATGTAGAGCTTCATCCCGAAGATGCGAGAGCGGCGGGTATAAAAGACGGAGACAGGATAAGGATAACAAGCAGGCGTGGAAACATAGTGACTGCTGCCAGAATTACGGAGAGGGTTGCGAGAGGCTCTATCTTCGCGCCGTTTCATTTTACGGAAGCGAGGGCGAACGTTCTCACCAACCCGGTTCTCGACCCGGTTTCGAAGATACCGGAGTTCAAGGCGTGCGCTGCGCGAATAGAAAAGGAACCCGATGAAAGACGGCAAGGATAAGATCGACGAAGCGAAAAGACTCTCCGGCGCGGACCTCTGCGTCGAATGCGGCAGGTGCGTCGCCGCATGCCCGATGGCGGAGATGTACATAAACTTCTCGAACGAGATGTCGCCCCGGGGCATCATAAAGAAGACCCTCGTCGGCGACCCTGTAATTCACGACAGGAACATCTGGTATTGCACGGAATGCAATGCCGGCACCGATACGTGTCCGCAGGGAGTGAGCTGCCGCGACCTGATCAGGAAGCTCAGGGAAGCGGCCATGGATGAGAACATCATGGAGAACGCGAAGACCTGCAAGTGCTGCGGCAGGGCCTTTGTGGCGGTACCCGTGGAAGACTTCGTGTTTGCCAGACTGAAAGAAGAACCGCCCAATGTATTCGGGCTGCTTGACATCTGTCCGCCGTGCCGGCGGGAGATTTATCTCCAGAGAAATACATAAATGAATGAACAGTTAACTGAACAGAAAAAGATGGAGCAGGATTTTTCTCTCAATCTCGACGATGTGCGGCCCCTCCGCGCGGAGAAGAAGACCTTCCTCGGCTACTTCATGCCGCGGCGCCATTCCTTTGTCATCTTCCATCCTGACAGATGTACGGGATGCGGCACCTGCGAGATGATCTGCTCGACGAGAAACAGGGAGAAGGTCGCGCCTGCCTCTGCGAGCGTGAAGGTCGTGCGAGACGAGAAGGGAGGGAAAAACTTTTCCATCCTCTGTCAGCACTGCCGGAAGCCGCTCTGCGTGACTGCCTGTCCCACAAGGGCAATAGAAAGGGGCGATGACGGCATCGTGCGCATAGACAGGCTCTTCTGCACCGACTGCGGCCTCTGTGCCATGGCCTGTCCGGCGGCGGCTCCTATCAAGGATGCAGGAAATCAGGAGATACATAAGTGCGACCTCTGCGAAGGTGATCCGCTCTGCGTGAAACACTGCCCGGAGAAGGCCCTCACTTTCACGCGCGGCAAAGCGTTTCGCTGGATAAAGGGACTGCGCTGGACCTCCCAGCTCCTCTCATTTCTGCTACTCGTCATGGTCTTCATCGGCACATTCTGCTACTTCAAGACGGGAAGTGTGAGCTTCGCCTGTCCTACGGGCACGCTGCAGAATATCGCTTCCACGGGGGCGATCGTGCTCGTGGGCGCTGCATCGGCACTGGCGCTCCTTTTTCTCACCATGGTTGCGGGAAGACTCTTCTGCGGGTGGGTGTGCCCATTCGGCTTTGTCCTTGATCTTGTCGACAAGATAATTCCGAAGAGGATCGGTTGGCCCGGCTTCCTGAAAAACAGAATGACGAAGTACGGTGTGCTGGCTGGCGCCGTGGGCGGGAGCTACGCATTCGGCTTTCAAGTATTCTGCACGGTCTGTCCAATCGGCACCCTCTGCCGATCCTACGGCGTGCAGTCCATGTTCAAGAGCGCCGAGCTGGCCGTCATCCCAGTACTCGCGAGCCTCGATATCGGGGAGAGGAGATCGTGGTGCAGGTATTTCTGCCCTGTGGGCGCTGTGCTCGGACTTACGGCGCTATTGCGTATTGTGAAGATCTCAATCGGCGCCACGAAGTGCAAAAAATTTTCCTGCATACAGTGTGCGGAAGTCTGTCCCGTGGGGATCATCGACGCCGACAAACTCCGCGAGGGAGTGTCGCCCAAAATTCCCATGACCGAGTGCATCATGTGCGTGAGGTGCATCGACCGCTGCCCTTATGGCGCGGCTAAGGTGAGATTTCGATGGCAGAAGGCGGTTCCGGGCGAGGGCAGGATATGAATCCCTTCGAATCATTATACAATATGAAAGTGGGAGTCGTTGATCTCTCGACTGCATCAACCGCGGTCGTTTCTCTGGATGGCGAATTGATAGAGAAGTATCTCGGCGGAGCAGCCGTAAACGCTATAATCATTGCGGAGCATCAGGAAGATCCTCTCGTCTTAGGAACAGGCCCGCTGACCGGAAGCTTTGCTCCGGCGTCACCACTCATGGTGGCGTCCTTCACGCCACCTGTGCTCAAACGTATCTGCCATGTCCCGTTCATGCTCCGCACCGGCCCGGATATGAAATTCTCGGGCGTTGATTACCTGGTGATAAAAGGAACGGCGACTGAACAATGCCTGCTGCATGTAAATCACGGGAAGATTCAAATTCTATCTGCAGCAAATATTCATCGGCTTCCGATTCCCGATGCGATGAGGGAACTGAGAAAGACCTCTCCTTTTTTTCGATCGGCAATAATAACTGGACCGGCTGCCGACCGAGGGATTCCTTTTGCATCGGTTTCGATCGGGACCAGCGGCAGTTTGGATAAGGCAGGTCTTGCTTCCTTCTTGGCTGCGAAGAACCTCAAGGGTATATTGTTTGGCGG
>DATJBN010000047.1:0-11172 GCA_035515335.1 Syntrophales bacterium
CGACCATCTTCCCTTAATAATATCAATGACTTGACTTTCCAGATTTGAGTGGTACGTGGGCGGTAAAATCAATTACCTGCCCGCGGCGCTCCAGGGCGTGCAAGACGCGTCTTGGCGTTCGCTTGACGTACCTGAGCGGAGCACATTGATTTAGTAAGGGAGGTGCAAAGAAATGGCGGGAACCGAAGCTCTCGAAAAGTTCCCGCCGACGTAATGGCAGGCTTTGATTGACCGGATTCTATTTACACTGCCACGCGGCAGGCTCGCTCCTGTTAGTACAACTTCTTTGTCTCGTCAGTAACAAACTTATGATGAGTCGTCATGGATGATGATACTATCTTTGTTTGAGCGTGAAGGCTCAATAAGACAGTAATTCGTCTTTATCCATATATCCCAGCGAATAGGCTTCCATAGTGTAATCGCGTTCTGCAATCTGTTCGCATGACGGACAAAACTTTCTCGCGGGGACATTTCCGGTCCAGAAGATCATCTTCTTGTGCTGTGCTCTGCACCTTGGGCATATGCATGGCGTCAGCTTCTGTTTGTTTGGTATCCAGTTGTTTGTCTTTCTACTTGTACCCATTTCCTTACGTTCCTTTCTGTTGTCGCATGGTCTCTTGCGGTTTCAGTTCCACGGTCTTTCCAATGTGCGGCAGTCGAGCTGCCCTCGCCAAAGTGATGTGCAAAGAATCGAAATGGAATTAGCTAATTTCGTATCAATTCCATCAAGTTCATGTCAAAGTTCTCGGTCTATAATTTTTGGTAGGCATATCTATAGGTAAAACCTCTCATTCCTTTTTTGCATGGGAGAACACTAAAAATGACCTTTGGATCGTTTAAGAGAAGCAGGAATCGGCTGTCAACGCCAATCATGGAGAACTTTATTTGAGGCGGGATAGAGACCGGGTGCCGTTTGACATAACAGGATTTGCATTTCGGCAGAGTGCATGCTAAAAAATGTCCGAAGCAGAAAGACACTATCTCAACGCCGAGATGGCCATTGATGAACCAGCGGCAGACAGCCAAATACAGCTACTATGCACTGACACTGCTTCTTCTCGTCAACCTGTTGAACTACGTAGACAGGCAGGTAATCTACGCCGTATTTCCACTGATCAAAGATGCCTTCACGCTGTCGGATGCAGCCCTCGGTTTTCTTGGCAGCGCCTTTATGGTTTGCTACATGCTTTCCGCACCGCTGCTCGGATGGCTGGGTGACCGTGTGAACCGCGTGCGGCTCGCTTCGGCGGGCCTGGCAGTATGGAGCGTGGCGACCTCTCTTTCGGGTCTTGCTACGAGTTACCGTTCGCTGCTTCTTGCGCGCGTGTCCGTCGGGATCGGTGAGGCAAGCTTCGGTACCGTATCTCCGGCTCTTCTTTCCGATTATTATCCGAGGGAACAGAGGGGGCGCATACTCTCCACATTCTATCTCGCTATTCCTGTGGGCAGCGCCTTCGGCTACCTCCTGGGCGGCGTCCTCGGGGAGAGGTTCGGCTGGCAGGCTGCATTCTTCATCGTCGGTCTTCCAGGTCTTCTCCTCGCGATTCCCGTTTGGCTTCTTCGCGAGCCTCTTCGCGGCGCGACGGAAGCTAGGGCGGAAGCGGTTCTCTCGCCGACAAAGGCGGATTATGTAACGCTGTTTTCGAACCCGCCCTATTTGCTCAACACGTTCGCCATGACCGCAATGACATTTGCGATGGGTGGTCTTGCGCAGTGGGTACCGTCTTTTCTCTACCGCGCCCACGCGCTCGATCTGGAAAGGGCGAATGTGTATTTCGGAGGCATCACGGTTCTTGCAGGGGTATTGGGGACTGTAGTCGGCGGCTGGCTTGGAGATTTACTGCAGAAGAGGACGGGGAAGGGCTACCTCATTGTCTCAGGTTGGGGTTTTGTCATAGGGGCGCCGCTTGCGGTTTGGGCATTGATCAGCGCCTCCGCGGTCACGAGCCTCGGGGCAATGTTCCTTGCGGAATTCTTTCTGTTCCTGAATACCGGCCCTCTCAATACCGTCATAGTCAATGTGACCGATCCGGGAATACGCGCACGCGCCTTTGCGGTGAATATCCTTGTCATACACGCCCTAGGGGACGCGATCTCGCCCGCTCTTCTCGGGTGGCTCTCGGACCTCTGGGGACTCCAGAACGCCCTTCTTATGACGCCTGTCGCCTTTATAGCAGCAGCAGTCTTCTGTCTTCTTTGTGCACGCTCTCTGGGTAAAAAGACGGGTGGAAAGTGATGGGCGTTAACGGCGATGCCTCTTCATCAGATCGCTGAGAACGCCTTCCACTGTTTGTCTGATAGTGTGCAGGCGCTCTTCCGTTAATGCCTCAAAGCGCAGGACCAACACCGGCTGTGTATTCGATGAGCGTACGAGTCCCCATCCGTCGCCAAACTGGATACGCACGCCGTCGACGTCGATGATGTCGTGCGTCTTCCGGAAATGCTCCCGTACGTCATCCACTACTTTGAATTTGATGTTGTCGGGACAATCCGCCCTGATCTCCGGTGTGGTGAATGTCCGGGGGACGTCGGCAAGAATGTCGCTGATGCTTCCCATCTGGGATATGATCTCAAGAACCCTGATCGAGGCATAGATCGCATCGTCATACCCGAAATATCTGTCGGCGAAAAACAGATGTCCGCTCATCTCGCCCGCGAGCGGCGCCTTCTCCTCGCGCATCTTGCCTTTGATAAGTGAATGGCCCGCCTTCCACATTATGGGCCGGCCTCCGTTCTTCTTAATGTCGTCGTACAGTTTCTGTGAACACTTGACCTCGCCTATGATGGTTGCGCCCGGCATCTTCTTGAGGATGAACCTGGAAAACAAGAGAAGCAGTTCGTCGCCCCAGAGGACATCGCCTTTGTCGGTCACTACGCCAAGCCGATCGGCGTCACCGTCGTAGGCAATGCCGACAGCGGCCTTCTTCTCTTTCACGAGCGAGATGACCTCCGTCAGATTCTCAGGGATCGTAGGGTCGGGAAAGTGGTTGGGAAAGCGGCCGTCAGGTTCGCAGTAGATATCTGTCACGCGGCAGCCGAAGCGTTTGAAGAGGGGAAGGGCAAACAGTCCCCCCACGCCGTTGCCGCCGTCGACGACGATGTTCAATCCCTTCTTTATTTTGACGTTCGCAAACAGATAATCCTGGTAGGCTTGCGCCACATCCTCCGCGCGAAGGGCGCCGTCTCCCGATGCATACCTTCCGCCCTCCATTATTTTTTGGAGTTCCTGGATGTCGCCTCCGTAGATCGTATCCGGTCCGACGCATATTTTGAAGCCGTTGAACTCGGGAGGATTATGGCTTCCCGTGATCATTACGCCGCCGCCCGCGTTCAGATGCCGTATCGCGAAATAGAGGACGGGTGTTGCACAGAGTCCGACGTTGATGATGTCGACGCCTGTAGAATTGATCCCCTTTCTTATTGCCTCATGGTAGGCGGGAGAGCTGAGGCGGCAGTCCATGCCGAGGGTCATGGTATGGACGCCCCGGGAAATCGAGAATGTTCCGATGGAACGTCCGAGGTTATAGACAAAGTCGAAGTTCAGATCCCTGTCGACGACACCCCGGACATCATACTCTCTAAAAACCTCAGGATTGATCATAGCGGCGTACCCTATGACCTCTGAAACTCCTGCAGGTTGACGTGCTTCTTGATCATCTGTTCCAAGAGAAGTATCTTGTCTGCATCTTCCTTCTGGAGCAACGGCTCCAGGGAATCTATCTGTTTCGCGATCTGGTACGTATCAGGCGATACAAGAAGAAGAGGAATCTTGCGATCCGTTGCCTTCTTGATCAATTCCTTCGTCGGTTCAACGTTGCAGGTGAGGACTACAGCGGCCGTGTCGCCTTCCAGAGCGGCGCTGATCATGTCATCCCGATCGCCGCTTGTTATGACGACCTTGCTCTCCTCCTTGAATACGGGGAGGTTTACCGCGGCGGTCGCAGCCATCGAGCCCACGATGACGTTCTTGATCGGCCGGTTGAGGTAGGATTCGCCGGAGATGACCTTGGCGAAGAGACGGTCGGCGAGAAAATTAACCGTAAGCCGCGGCAGCTCATCATAGTAGGGGATAACGCCGAGTACGTTGATGCCCAATTGTTTTATCTTGGGAAGGTGGATGTTCGTGAAATCCTCCAGGTTGGGTACCTTGTTGATGATGATTCCCTTGAAGTTGGCTCCGCCGAGATTTACATGGCTCTTGAGGAACGAAATATCATCGATGATGGTGTCTTCTTTTCCGCTGATGACAACGACAAGCTCGCCCGCGAGCGCCTTGGTAATGGATATGGCATCGAGGTAAACGGAGACGCCGTACGACAGCTCTTTTCCGCTCTCGGCAAAAAGGATGTCGACATCCTTACCGACACTTTCCTCGAGCTCCCGGACCTTCTTTGTAATCGTTTCCTTATCGAATATGTATACGAGTCTCGCATGATCGAAGCCGATGCTCATCTCCGCGGGGTCCTCTCCGAGGGAGAAGATGTTGTTCATGAGCGCGGAATCATAGTCCCAGAGCCTCTTCTTACGGTAGAGGAGTCTGTCGCCGAATGGTTTTATGTAGCCGAGTTTCTTGTTCAGCGCCTTGGCCAAACCGATTATGATGCTTGTCTTGCCTGCATTGGGATGCATGGATGTTACGACGAGCCTGTACATTTGTCTTACCTCATAATAATTTTATTATTGGTCATAAATACTTGTGAGCATCGAATGCACTCAATATTCTTACATCTCACGGCCGCTCTCTGGTATCCTGAAGGCCATCTTCAGATGGTACACGCCGGCTTCGACTGATTTGGTGATGTCGAACCCGCCGTTCTCGAACACCTGCAGCATCGCGGTGTTCTCAACAAGGACTTCCGCAGTGAATCCGAGCAAACCTTCACGCTTGGCGAGATAGGTGAGATAGTTCAAGAGCTCCGTACCGATGCCTTTCTGCTGATAATCGTCGCGCACTGCAACGGCGCATTCGGCCGTATGTGTTGATTCGTCGATTCCGTACTGACCCAGACCCACGATGATCTCGTTCTCACGGCTTCCGGTGACAGCCACAATCGAGATTTCCTTTGTGTAGTCGATGATGACGAAATCTTGGAGACGCTCATGGGGTATATCGGTGCGCCAAGACATGAACCTCCGATGAAGGCTCTTGTCGGAAAGCGAATAGAAGAAGTCCTTCAGGAGAGGCTCGTCGGTAATCTTGACGGGCCGGAAGAAAAGCTGCACGCCCGTCTTCGCGGTTCTGTATGTCTCGAGGTCTTCCGGGTATCTGCCCCGCTCGCCGGGGATGTATGCCTGATCCTTGTAGATCAGCCCCCGCTTCTTCGCCTCTTCGATGAGCGACGGCCGGAATTTGGGATGAGCGATGGAGATGAGCGACATGGCCCTTTCGCGGATGTTTTTCCCGTGAAGATAGGCGATGCCGTGCTCGGTAACGACGTAGCGGACGTCCGCGCGGTTGAGGGTCACCCCTGCCTGCGGGCTCAAGGTCGGTACGATCCTCGATATTGTATCATTAGCCGCAGTCGACTTCATGGCGAGAATCGTCTTGCCGTTCCTTGCGAGGAGCGCTCCCCTCATGAAGTCGTGAAATCCGCCGATGCCGCTGTAAAACATGCTGCCTATCGATTCGGACGTGGCCTGTCCCGTAAGATCAATCTCAAGGGCGCTGTTGATGGCGACCATGTTGTCGTTCCGGGAGATGACCATGGGGTTGTTCGTATAATCGACGGTCCGGAAAAGGATGGACGGATTGTCGTGGATGAAATCGTACGTCTGCTTCTTGGCCATGCAGAAGGTGGCCACGGTCTTTCCGCGGTTAACGGTCTTCTTCGAGTTGTCGATTGCGCCGGCCTTGATCAGGCTTATGATGCCGTCCGAAAGAAGCTCGGTATGGATGCCGAGATTTTTCTTATCATAGAGATGAGCCATGATCGCGTTGGGAATACTCCCGTATCCGACCTGAAGAGTGTCGCCGTCTTGGATGAGGCGTGAAACATGGAAACCTATCCGGTCGAGCGACTGCGTCTTCTCTTCTGAGAATGAGCGCTGGATTTCGAGGATCGGCGCATCGTGCGGGATGATGAAGTTCACATCTTTGATATTGATAAAGCCGTCACCGTGCGCGCGGGGCATATAAGAGTTGACCTGCGCAATGACTACGGATGCCCTTTCCGTTGCGGTCTTTACGACATCGACGCTGACACCGAGGCTGAGGAACCCGTGTTCATCAGGGAGCGACGTCTGGATAAGGGCTACGTCTATCTGCACCATGCCGGCGGACATGAGAGCCGGAATGTCGGAGAGGGATATCGGCGTATAATCCGCTGTACCCCTGTTGACCGGGTCCCTCGTGTTGTTGCCGATGAAGAATGAGTTGTGACGGAAGTTGCTCTTGAATTTCTCGTCGGTGTACGGAGCTATGCCGAGAGAATAGACCTGAACGATCTCCGCATCGAAAAAGGCCTTGGGATGTGACTCAACGTATTGCGTCAACGCGGCTATTAGATACTGGGGTTCGCCGCAGCCGGAAGTGACAAAAATGTGATGACCGCGTCTTATGCGACCGAAGATTTCGTTTTCACTCACAAACTTCTCCGGATAGATTTCCTTCCAGTGCTCAAGATGTTTTTTACTATTTTCCGTAACCATGAAGAACGAACCCTTTTGATGTAAGACAGGATGCGTAGCGTGGATGTGTGTCTTACTCGTAGGCTAAAATTAATCGATAAGTAGTGATTATGTCAAGAAAAGAATGGCGAAAAGATACAAGTGCATGATTTTTCGGCGCGGCTCTTTGCGGGAGGCCGCATCTGGTCGTATTATTTCGGGAAGTAAATACCTAAGGCAGCAAGCCGATGATGTCGGGCGCCTTCTCAAGGATGATGTCCGCACCCGCTTCCTTGAGCTCCTTGGATGTCGAGTATCCGGAGAGCACGCCTATCGCTAAAGCGCGTGCATCCTTGCCGAGCTTGATATCCATCGGGTGATCCCCGACCATGGCCGACGATTCGGGTTCTACTCCAAGGGACCGGAGGGCGATGAGAAGCTGATCAGGGTGGGGTTTTACATTGGGCGTCGACTCTCTTGTTATCACGGTCTCGCAATAATCTTCTATATCGGGAAACACGGTGGTGATTGCGGCCCGGCAGTTTCTCGTGATCACCGCGATCTTGATGTTTCTCTTCTTTAAGGTAACGAGCATGTCCTTCGTCCCGCCTATAAGCTCGCCTTTTTTTGCAGCTTCAATTTCGATTGCCTTGACGAGCCCGAGCGCCTGCTCGAGGAATTCTTCTTCTTTCCCTGGCTTCCTTTCGAGTATTAGGCCCAGCGCGGCCTTGATCGTCTCCAGGACATACATATTGGCAATTCCGTTAACCGGTACGCCGTAGGTGCCGATGAGGTCGAGGATCGCCTTGCGCATGAGAGGGAATTCGATATTGAGTTTCGCGAGCGTCCCGTCGAAGTCGAAGACAACGGCCTCGATCTTTCGTTTTGTCTTCACCGGCCGTAGTACTCCATGAGATATTTTTCGAGGCGCTTCATGCCTTCTTCGATGTTTTCAAGGGAGTTCGCGTAGGAGAAGCGGAGATAACCTTCACAGTTCTTGCCGAAGTCGATGCCGGGCGTGACGCCGACGCGGGCCTTTTCGAGGATATCGAACGCGAGCTTGTATGAGTCATTTGAAAGCGCTTTTACGTTCCCGAGGACGTAGAATGCGCCGGTAGGCTCCACCTTGACGCCGAGGCCCAACTCCCTCAGTCTCTTGATGATGAATTTTCTTCTCTTGTTATAGACCTTCTTCATGCGCTCGACTTCGCTACCCGCCTCGCGAAGGGCCGCGACGCCCGCCCACTGAACGAAGGAGTTCGCCGATATGAAAAGGTTCTGCACGATCTTCTGCATCGGCCTGATGTAGGATTTAGGCGCAATGAGATAGCCGAGCCGCCAGCCCGTCATTGCGTAGGCCTTCGAGAAACCGTTGAAGACGAACGCGTCGTCCGTGAATTCGAGGATGCTATGTTCTTTCTCGCCGTACACAAGGCCGTGGTAGATTTCGTCGGAGATGACGGGAACGCCGAGCGACGCGATCTCCGCCGTTCTTTCGGGGCTGAGTAGGTTGCCCGTTGGGTTGGAGGGAGAGTTTATCATGATCCCCCTGGTGCGTTCAGTGATCTTTTCGTTTATCGCCTCCGGTGTGTACTGGAAGCCTTCTTCCTCGTAAACGTTAACCGTTACCGGCACGCCGTCGAAGAACTGGATGAAATTGGGATAACAGGCATAATAGGGATCGGAGATGATGATCTCCTCGCCTGCACCCAGGATGGTGGCGAAGAGGATCAGCATGGCAGGCGAGGTGCCCGATGTCACGACAACCTGGTCCGGCGATACGGTGACGCCGTACTTCCTCAAATAATGTTCGCAGATCGCCTCGCGCAATTCGAGAAGCCCCAGACTGTGGGTGTAATGGGTCTGGCCTTCCCTCATGGCCCGGTAGCCCGCCTCTCTGATGCACTCCGGCGTATCGAAGTCGGGCTCACCCACTTCGAGATGGATGATGTCTTCTCCCTTCCTCTGCATCTCCTGGGCCTTTTCCAGGACGTCCATCACGATGAAAGGGAGTATCTGCGATGCCCTCGGTGTTATGGAATCAGATTTGCGTCGTTTCATTGCGTTCGTAAGTAGTAGCTTGACGTAATCTTGTCAACACAAATTAATACCTGTCCGGATGACCTGTCAAGTAGTCGGGCCCGAGTTTTCTGTTAATCACCCTGTTCGAGCCGGGGTAGGGCGTGTCAAGGTTGAAGACCATCTTCATGAAATTCATGATTATGTAAAAAGTCGCTCCCCATAGTATCTCCTCTTTCCCCGCCCTGTCGCGCGCGATCAGGCAGGGGAAGCCGTTCGGCCGCTGTCTTGCCGTTCTCACTTCGCTTGCGGTCTCGACGTTGTAAATGGCGTAGCTGCTTTCATCGAGAAAGGCGGCAAGGGGAATCTCCACGATGCTTTCGACTTCCAGGTTCGGACAGAAGTCCCATCTCTTCTTCGCAAAACCGACGAGCGGTAAGATCGTCCGCCTGAAGAGAAGGAGCGAATAAGTGGTGAGCGGGCCGAGAAAATCTATATTCCACGGACTGAGTCCCGTCTCTTCCCATGATTCCCGTATGGCATTGGCAAGAAACAGTTTTATGATCCTGAATGTCTCGCTGTCCCTTGCCCTTGCATATCGCAGCGGCTCTCCTCCCATAACAGGGATTATTCCCGTTGAGAGCAGAGGTGTAAGGAGGGGGTCGATGATATTGTGGAGCAGGCCGCCGGGACAGCTCAAGTCACCGGGCTGCGCAACCCTGGCAGAGCGTTTGATGAGCTGAAAGATGAATTCGTCTCCGTTATGGTGAATGAGGAGCAAAACACCTGCTGCAGAATGGGGCTCCGCGGCGCTTTTACTTTTGTTAATGAAATCGAGTTTCTCTTTGAAGTCGATGGGCGCCTTGCCCAGCTTTTCCACGACTAAAGATAGAAACTGTTCCCTGTTAGACAAGGTCTCGGTATTTACCGTACTCATAGCTATTCTTCCCGGCTTCTCAGGATGCTCTCTATTTCCCCTTCATACCAGCAACTGAAGGGAAAGAAATCTATGAAGCCGCAATGCCCTCCATAAGACTGAAGGGAAATTGCAAGATGGTCGTTTGTTTTCAACCCGCGGATGTCCTCTATAGTGATTATAGGATCATCGAGAGAGGCGATGATTGTCACCGGCACGGAAAGAGCGTCGAAATAAGCACCTTTCAAGGTATACTGATTGAAGTACTCTGTGTAAGTCTTGAAGTCCGGGAAGTACGGCATTATGGCCTCCGTGAGGTCCATGCAGGTCTTATGATGCAGGATGGAGCTGAAATCATATCGATCGGGAAAGAGCGCTTGCTTCTTTTGCAGGGACTTCTTCCATTTGTCTAAAAAGTAGATTCGGTAGATTGAGAGGCTCTCGTCGATGCCTACCGTTGCTTTATAAGGATCGAGGGCGGGACTTATGGCGACGACCTGTGTGAGATTCGGGATTGGCGATGACGAATGTCTCACAGCAATACGAAGGGCGAAATTCCCGCCTAAAGAAAAGCCCACGAGGTAAAAGGGTTTGTTGCCGGAAAGCCCGGCGATGTTCCGTACCGAATGGAATGTTTCCCTGATTAAAGCGCCATGAAAGAGGCCCTGGTTTAAGTGATGGCTCTCGCCATGATCCCTGAGGTTGAGACGGAAGACATCGTAGCCCCTGTCATAGAGATAATTACCCATGGAAAGTACATATGTGGAATCCGAGCTCCCTTCCCAGCCGTGGATCAACGTTACGAGGCCGCGACTTCTCCCCGATGATTGCTGAGAGCGGTAGCCAAGGAGACGAACGCCGTCGCCACCATCGACGATTGTCTCCTTTGCGGATTCGATCATAGGACTTCGCCCATGGGCTCTCATTTTCAGCGAACCCATGATGGTCTGGAGGTGTGGGTTTCTGGCCCATGTTCTCGGTTTAAATTTTGTGCTTATGTTCTGCATCACGGCACTGATAAAAAAGCCTGGCTCAAACCAGGCTTTCAAACCAATCAAATCAGTGTTTGTAAACTAATCAGAATCAAAGACTTTAGTCAATACCTTATTGGTGTGGGGTAAAAGATGCATGTGTGAATGCCTTGAGGAAGAGCCATCTATCCCGACTTGCGCAGCAGGATCAGGCACACGGACGCGGCCAATAGACAACCGACCAGGAAGAGCAGGCCGCCATTGAACGAACCTGTGGCGTCACGGATGTATCCCATTGCATACGGCCCTACGAAGCCGCCGAGATTGCCGATGCTGTTTATCATGGCAATCGCTCCGGCCGCAGCCCTCGTGGTCAGGAAGGAATGAGGGATCGACCAGAATGGACCGAAGGAGGCATAGATACCCATGACGGAAAGTGTGAAGAACATCATTGATACAAAGATGCTGATGTTGGCAAATAGGACGCTGCCGCCCAAACCTATCGCTCCCATAATCATGCCGAAGATGGTGTGCCAGCGGCGCTCTCCGCTCCGGTCTGAGCTTCTTCCGACAAGAAACATCGTTATGAAGGCAAATATGTATGGCACTGCAACTAGGAGGCCGACAGTGTGATTGCTGAGCGAAGTCGATAACGCCTTG
>DATJBN010000048.1:0-5503 GCA_035515335.1 Syntrophales bacterium
ATGCTCTGATCATTCCTCTTGAGGACGGCAAATAATTTTCTTCCGACAAGCTGTGAGACCGAAATGAACCCGATAAGCGCCGCGCAGAGAACAATGGTCATCTCCAGGGGAATCAGGACTATACCGATGACTGAAATCGCCAGAAACACTGCCAACGGGACAATCAACACCAGCCCGCCAAGGCCCCACACAGTAACTTTGAAAGGCTTCTCCATGATGGCTGCCGAAATCAGACGCACCGGCTTCGGAATCAGTAGGATCGTCACGACGGTGATGATCAGGAGGCCGAGGAAAATAGACATGGAAATCACGGCAAAGATCCATGACCACCCCTCCCATTCTTCGCTAAGGGCGTTTGTCACGGCCTGAGAGATATCATTGGAATTGATCTCCGTAATGCTGCCACGAACTTCTGACCCCTTCCCCCTGACAATGATCCCTCCCAGACAGAAGATGTTCCCGCCGACAACGGCTGTCTTTGCCAGGACAATAGAACCCCCGATGGCTGTCACGTTGTTTTCAACGGTACCCTCCACCGTAATCTGCGCGCCTATGACCACGACGTTGTGAACCTTCGTACCTTCCTCAATAGTGAAATCACTGCCGATTTTTACAACGCTCTGACTTTCCGCCCCGGCTGTTGCCACGGAACAAAGGATGAGGCCGAGAATGAGGAATAGCATCATCTTCTTTTTCATGTATTTTCCTTCCCATCTACATGGTTCTTAATATCTCTTTGCTAACACAATTCTTCTATCCTGTTCCCCTTACGATAATCTGTTCCGGCTGCGAAAAAATTCGATGACCACAGGAAGTACAGATACTACGATAATGGCAAAGATGACAAATGTGAAGTTACGCCGGACAGCGGGAAGATTGCCGAAATAATACCCCCCCAAGATGAAGAGCGCAACCCAGGCAACACTGCCCGTGACATTATAAATGACGAAACGGAGGTATGACATCTTTCCGATGCCCGCCACAAAAGGCGCAAACGTGCGTATAATCGGTATGAATCTCGCGATAACTATTGTTTTTCCCCCATGCTTTTCATAGAAATCATGGGTCCTGTCAAGATATTCCTTGTTCAGAAAACGAACGTTGTCCTTGTAAAAAACTTTCGGACCAACGAATTTGCCTATCGAATAGTTAACCGTATTTCCCGCTATGGCAGCGATTGCAAGCAGAACCAGCAGCCATTCAAGCTGGAGCACACCCATGGCGGCAAAGGTACCAAGTCCGAAAAGAAGAGAATCTCCCGGCAAGAAGGGTGTCACTACAAGGCCAGTTTCACAGAATATAACAAGGAAAAAAATGAAATAGGTCCAGCTGCCAAAGAACTGAATGATGGAAGCGAGATGCCGTTCAAGGTGAACAAAAAAATCTGCAAAATTGATAATAAGTTCCATTTTCTATATCTAAAAACTATAATTCCTATGCGCAAGATATCTGTTTGACTAGTATAAGAAAGGGGTTGCTGTGTCAATAACAAAGAAGGTCCACGCATGAGCAGGCGCCTTCATCTTCTTCTGCAGCCCATTTTTTCGATTGATATTTGCTCTGTTCATGTAATAGACTTTTCTAAAGTGGAGGACAGCCGTTCTCGAATAGAGGCCTGGGAAATGCACGAACTATCAGTAACAGAGAGTATCCTTAATATCGTCCTGAAACACGCCCAGACGAATGAAGCCGAGAAGGTTCTTACCATCGGGCTTAAGATAGGCGAGCTCAGTGAACTTGTCGGCGATTGCATCCAGCACTACTTTGATTATCTGAGTAAAGGCACCATCGCGGAAGGGGCTATACTTGAGATTGAAAGAGCGCCCATAATTTTTGAGTGCACTGAATGCAAGAAGACCTTCCAGGTTTCTCTTAGTGACACGAAAGATTTCACGTGCCCTGAATGTCATGGGGCTAAGGTCACGCTGGTCTCAGGCCGTGAATTTTATATAAAGGATATAACGATCTCATAATAAGGAGCGAAACGATGGCAGACATACGCCTGATTGAAATCAAGGAAGAAATCCTCTCCGACAATAAAGAGCTTGCCGATGAGATAAGGGATACGCTCAGAGGGCAAAAAGTTTTCATGCTGAATTTGATGGCATCACCCGGAGGCGGAAAGACGAGTCTTATCATAAACACGATCCGGCGGCTGAAAGGGGCCGTGAGAATCGCTGTGATCGAGGGAGATATAGATTCCGTGGTCGATGCGGAGAAGGTTGTCAAAGAGGGAATCCCGGCGGTCCAGCTGAAGACAGGGGGTTTCTGCCATCTGGATGCCTCCATGATCAAATTGGCCATCAACGAGATAGACCTCACCGCGCTCGATCTTCTCATCATTGAGAATATCGGTAATCTCGTCTGTCCCGCTGAGTTTGATACGGGAGCCCACAAGCAGGCAATGATCCTCAGTGTTCCCGAAGGTGACGACAAGCCCCTCAAGTATCCCATGATGTTCAGCGTATGCGACATCCTTATAATCAATAAAATAGATTATCTCGGTCTCGCCGATTTTGACATGGATGCGGCAAAGGAGAGAGTCGTCAAACTGAACCCTAAAATCAAGATCATTGAGGTCTCCTGCAAAACTGGACAAGGCATAGAAGAGTGGACCCGCTGGCTGGAAAAAGAAATAAAGGCTTACCGGAATGCTCTTGCCCGTTGATGCAGACGCGCGATCTCATAGACATCCGTGCTCAGAGAAAAAGATAAACTTGATCGCTTTTTGAAGATAACAAAGAGGTAATGCCGTAATGATCTTCATCATGATGAATTTATCAAACTCGCACGGAGCCTGCTTGAGAAACGGCGAAAAGGCCACCACCACGCCTTCTTCGCAAATTGTTCTCTCCGCTGCTTCGAGAGCCTTCTCGATATTTCTTCAGTAAAATTTATTTCACTGTCTGTCACAGCTCTCCTCATTTTCTTTCTTCCGGATTTCTCGTGCAAAAAAAATTTGCAAATTTATAAAAAAATCCTTGAAAAATTCGGAAAAATTTTTTATTAAGAAAACAACATTCAATACAGAAACGAGGCGAAAATAAAAAAGCAGCCCGACAGATAATATTGAAGGACTCCGTACCACGGACCTTCTCACGTCCGTGGAGCTGTCAGGGCATGGAACAATTGCACTGTCGATTTCCGGGAGCAAAGGCCGTATCCCGATTTAAGCGGGCGCTGGGTCCGACTTCTAAAGATATGAAGCATCACTGACTGCTCCACGTGAACCTGTAAAAAGGAGGTAGTGCAATATGCCTTTAGCGAGGGGTCGCACCGATCTACCAGTCCTATTGCTTCACAATATAGATCAAGCATGGGATCCCGCCGACATAGATCTCACACTTAAGGAAGTTGCAAATCTTGAGACAGCATTGGAAGAGCAGGGACATCCTGTCGCCAATGTGCCTGTCTTCAATGACGACCTCAGTTCATGTCTGAACTCCTACGACCCGGACCATCATATCGTATTCAACTGGTGCGAAGAGATTCCCGGCGTGCCGCACAGCGAAGCGCTTGCTGCGGAGACGCTCGAGGAATTGGATTTCACATACACAGGCTCAACGCCCGAAGTGCTGCGCTTCTGTTGGCATAAAGAAAAGGTTAAGAGACTGTTGGAAAGAGCCGGCGTGCCGACGCCGCGTTGGCGTATTTATGATTCCCTCGATATCGGTGATTGGAACTGTTTTCCGGCGATTGTGAAGCCTTCCAGGGAACATTGCAGTTATGGGGTAACTACGGATGCCGTTGTCACTTCTCCTGATGAACTGCTCGATCGGATTGCATATATACTTGACGCATTCAGTCAGCCCGCCCTCGTTGAGGACTTCATTGACGGGAGGGAATTTCATGTCACCCTCTGGGGTAATGGCAATATTCGCATGCTGCCGCCTGCCGAAATGGATTTTGCCCTGTTCGACAATGTGCGTGATCGTCTCTGCACGTACGATTCCAAATTCATGCCGGGCTCATCGCACTATGTAAATATCGGCCTCCGATTGCCCGCGCCCCTCACTGACACCGAGTACGGAAGGCTGAGGAGGACGAGTATTCTGGCGTACAAGACCATCGGCTGCCGCGACTATGCCCGGTTTGATGTCAGACTTCGGGACGGCATTTATTACGTGCTCGATGTTAATCCAAATTCCGATGTGAGCGCCGAAGCCAGTATGGCGTGCGCCGCTGAATTTGCCGGCTACTCGCATGGGGAAATGATCAGCCATATCGTCAACCTTGCCGCCAAGCGTCACCCCATCTTCAGAAGACGCCCTGCAAGGGCGGCGGCATTATCACAATCTCTTCAATATGCCTGACTATCTCTTCTCCCTGATTTTGAGTGATATTAGGAGCAGCATTCGATCAATTACCGCGTCGCTTGTGCCCCTGCACATACAGCCTGCCCGAGAGAGATGCAGCCGTCATTGGTGGGTATTGTACGGTGAAAAAAAACTTCAAAGCCCGCCTTCCTAAGTTCCTCTATTGTCCCCTCAGTAAGGATGCGGTTCTGGAAGCACCCGCCGCTCAGGACAAGCCGGTTCAACCCTGTATTTGTCCGTATCTTCCTAGCCATCTTGCAGAAGGCAACCTGCAAGGTGAGGTGAAACGACGCGGAGAGCTCATCCTTTCTCTTTCCTGCGTGGAGACCCTCGACGATTCCCCGGACCAGGGGCGAGAAATCAAGACGAATGGCGTCCCCAGCATCTTCGATCTGGAATTGCAAAGCACTGCCGGTGCTGCCCTTCGCCGCAGCTTCGAGTTCCATCGCCGCCTGTCCCTCGAAGGTGACCTTTCTGCGAAGCCCCAAAATAGCGGCAATGCCGTCAAAGAGCCTTCCCAAGCTCGACGTCAGGGGAGAATTGAATCTCTGCTCCATAATCCTGTCCATAGTCTTATAGAGGGATTTCTCTGGAACTAAACCCAGACTTTCCGCAATACACGGCCAATCGTCGCCGTATGACTGTTTAAGGAGACTTATGGCGATCCGCCAGGGTTCCCTGATGGCCTTCTCGCCCCCGGGAAGAAGGTAATTCGTTATATGACCAATGCGCGTGAACTCCGACTCGGATGCAATGAGAAATTCGCCGCCCCACACCGTGCCGTCCGTTCCGTATCCGGTCCCATCCATGGCAATGCCGATAACCTCTCCCTCGATGCCATTTTCCGCCATAGAACGTACTATGTGGGCATGATGGTGTTGGACGCGGATGACATGGGATGCCGCAAACCCTTCCGCAAACATCGTGGTGTAGTAGCCAGGGTGGAGATCGCAGGCAACGATACCAGGTTCACATTCTGCGATCTTCTGCATCAGACCAAGGGTCTCCCGGTAAAAATCCCTGGCCTCGGGGGTTTCCATGTCCCCGATGTGGGGACTCAGGAAAGCAAGGTTTCCTTTCAAGACGCAGAGGGTCGTCTTCATCTGCGGGCCCAAGGCAAGGATGGGAGGATAAGATTTCGCAAGTGTGATGGGTATCGGGGCAAAACCTCTGGACCGGCGGATGAT
>DATJBN010000049.1:0-12721 GCA_035515335.1 Syntrophales bacterium
CTGCCTTCACCGTACATGTCGAGGGCGAATGCGGTGTATCCCAGACCGGCAAGCATACGCGCCCTCTTCCTCGCATAGTCGTTGAGCCCCCACCATTCGTGGACGACAAGGACCCCCGGGCGTTTTCCCTTGATGTTCTTATCATAGGCGAGGTAGCCTTTCATCTCCACACCCTGGGCGCTGTAGGTAACTTCCTTCCCAACGATCTCGGGCACAGCGAAGGACGTGCCCGCCGCGGCCAGAATCAATACGGACGCAATCAGTGTCGCTAACATTGTTCTCATGGCATCCTCCTTATCACAATGTCTTAATGTTCTATATGATGCTCTAAATGCGCAAATGCCCTTGTCCCTGAATCCCTAACCACTGACCACTAAAACAACACAGCTGCGACCCGGTCTATCTCCGCCAGCACGCCTGTGATGCCTTCAGCTTGGCCGGGCCTGAGGTCTTCCGGATTTATGAGCGAAAGCTCACTCCTCACCGCCTCGAAAGCGTCGCCGAGACGCAGATCATTGTCCATGTGATAAACGAAGGCGCTTCTGATGCGTGCGCCGGCGGGGGAGGCCTTCCCGGTTCCGCGAGAAGACATGGCGGTAATGCGGTGCACCAGATTTCTTAGCTCCCTTAGGCTCTCCCGTGCAGCCTGAATATTCTTCGCCGTATAATTTATCTTTTCGCGGTAGTGGTTGCAGATGAGAAAGAATCTGATCTCTGAGGGGCTGTATCCTTTTGAGAGAAGCATATCTGTGTAGATTATGTTACCGGTGCTCTTCGACATCTTCTTCCCATCTACAAAGAGGTGCTCGCAGTGGAGCCAGAATCTTGCCATCGGATAAGGTCGCACGGATTCGAGGATGGCGCGCGTGTAGTCATGATGGCGAATCAGGTTGTCTATTCCGCCGCAGTATACCGAGAGCGTCTCGTGAAAATACCTGTTAATCATACTTGCATCCTGGATGTTCCACGCCGGTCTCCCTTCGCCTATCGACGTCTTCCAGTAATCCCGCTCGCCCTCCTTGCGGCCGTGCCAGAGTATGAAGTCTCCGAGGTTCCAGCGCATGCCGGGGTAGGTATCCTTGCTGAAGCGCCTCTTTGTCTTCGGCCATCGGGTCATGTCGAGTCCGTAGATCTTTCCGAAGCCCCTGAATTTCAGGGGGTCAAAATAGACGTTGCCCTTATACCGGTATGCCACCCCGCGCGCGATGAGAAGCCGGATGATGGAAACGGCCGCGCCGATGGAACGCGACGCCCGGGGAAGGTAGTCCGGCCTCTTGATCTTGAGGAGCGCCATTTCGTCGAGAAAGGCCTTGATATTGTCTTCCGTCAAATCCTTTACCGTCGTGTGCCTCTTTTCGGCCTCAGCCACGGCCTTGTCCTCGATGTCGGTGAAATTCATGCCCCGCTTCACCTTGCAGCCCGAGAATTCGAGGTACCTCACCAGGACATCTTCGAATGAGAATGTCCTCATGTTTCCGATGTGCGCCCGCTGGTAGACCGACGGGCCGCAGGTGAATATGTTTACTACTTCGGGATTTACGGGGTGAAAAACCTCCATCCTCTTTCCCATTGAATTGCACAGGCGGAGCATCTCATCTTTCCTTTCTATCTCAATTCGATTCTCTTCCATCTTCCCTGGTGAAACCACCAGGCCATCATCAGCCCCTGTATGGCCATGGATACCATCATTGCCGTCCAGACCCCGGTTGCGCCGAATCCTGCAAAGAGCGCGAGGAATATGGCAAGAGGGAGCCTGATCAACCACATGGAGACGATGATTACCCACATCGTTGCCCTCGTGTCGCCTGCCCCCTGAAGACCGCCCCCCATGACGGTACTCAAGGCAAGGAAGGGCTCGGCGACCATATTGAATCTCAGATAACGCGCCGTCTCCGCAAGTACCGCCGGGTTCGCGGTCAGCGTGGAAGCGAAACTCTCCGCCCAGATAAAGATGATGACGGCCATGACGGTGGTAACGCCAATGCCGAGACCGGCAAGCTTCCATCCCATCATCTCCGCCCTTTCCGGATCACCGGCGCCGAGGTTCTGGCCGACGATGACCGATGCGGCCATGTTCAGGGCGAAGGCGGGCAGGAAGATCACGGCCTCGATGCGGAGTCCGTTGGCGATGGCGGCGAGCGCCGTTATGCTTGCCTCCTTCAATCTCCCGAGGACATTATAGATGACGATACTTGCCATATTCCAGGCCACCTGGAGAAATCCTGCAGGCCATCCGACATTGAAGATGGTCTTGATCGTTTCCGAAGACACCGTTGAGAGATCGGAGTAGACGGCACGCCATGTCGGACTCAAACCCAGAAAACCAAGGTTCATCAGGGTCCCGACCAGGGTGGAGATGGCCGTTGAATAGGCAATTCCGACGTAACCGAGCCTGGGGAAAGGACCGATACCGAAAACGAGGAAGAAGTCGAGGGCCATGTTCATCATGCTGATTGCGAACATCGTGATGAGCGGCTTCTTTACCTCCGCCCCTGCGCGGAAGATCGCATTCGTGATTATGAGGAGGTAATTTGGTCCCAGGGCGAAGGCGAAGACGAGGAGAAAATTTTCGGCGATGCCCTTGATCGCGGCCGGGAAGCCGGCTACGGAAATTATGCCGCGATAAAAACCGATGCAGAGTATGGTGAACACGGCTGAGATTATAAAGCCGAGGACGAGTGATTGCCTCGCCGCGTCAACCGCCCTTTCTGTTTCCTTAGCCCCGATTGCCCTGGAAATCAAGGCCAGCGTCCCAATGCTTATGGCATTCGCGACTATGATGACGAGGAAATAGATCTGCGTGATAAAGCCGACGGCGGCTTGTACATCGGGGCTGATGAGACCGGCAACGTAGACGTCGGTGAATCCCACCATGAACCCGAAGATCATCATGATCAGCATGGGCCAGGAAAGCCTCCAGATGCCCGTCCAGACACTTCCCGTAGTCACATCGATGATCCCGTCTTCGAACATGGCGACTCAACCGCGCTTGAGGAGCTTCTCCGTAGATAATGAAATAGGTACCGGTGGAACTGGCGGATCTATGCTGAAATTGAGCTCATCAGGTAGTTCTGAAGAGCGCGATACATCTCGGAGTCAGGGTTGACGAGAGACAGCCCTATCTTCGTTTCCTCGGCGGACTGCAACATATACCGGGATTCGCACTCGAGAGTGATGGGCTTCTTGGTTTCCGGCACGGCAAAGATAATCGACATCCGGAAGGCCTTTTCCTTCCCACCCGTTTTGACTTCATGGGCGCTTGGCATTGAAATCATAAGCCCGCCCATGGATAGATCAACTACTGATGCGGTCTGTAATAGGGGCTTGTTATCGAAAGTGGATCCGGAGACCAGCGCAGGAAGGTGGACACTCTTCCGCGGATGTTTCCGCTTCTCCACAAGAACGTTCTTGTTCCGTGAGAACTCCGGATACAGCTTATCGACACAAGAAGGACAGATGCTGTGCGTGAAATTGAGAGAGGAATGACTCTTCAGAAACGACTCAACCTGTATCCAGTATCCGTCGTCATTCCGTATGTTCTTGCAGTTGGAACAGATGGGAAGAAGCCCGCTCAGCGTCTTTACGTTCTCGAGAGCCTCTGTGAGCTCTTTTATCAGGCGTTCCTTCTCCCTTAAATTATTGAAGCGTTCGATTGCGTACTTCATGGAGCGGTGGAGAAGAGTACTGTCCGTCCGGTTCTTGTTAAGATAATCTTGAACGTTATGCTGGAGCGCCCGTACTGCGACGGTCTCGTCATCGAGGCCCGTGAGGACGACGATCGGTGTATTCTTTTCCTTCTCGCCTATTTCTTTCACGGTATCGAGGCCTTTGCTGTCGGGCAGCGACAGGTCGAGGAGGATCACATCGACCGTATTTTCTGCCAAGTATTTTATGGCGTCGCGAAGCAACTCTTTATGGATTACGGAATAACTCCTGTCTCCAGAATCGTTTGCGTTTCCTTCATTGATCATCCCCTCAATCAACACGGCGTCTGTCTTATTGTCCTCGACGAGCAGTATCTTCAAGGCATTTGCCATCTCTATTTCCTCTAATGGCGCACTAGTAAAGAGGTCCGCCATTCAGCTTCTCGTAGGCATTCAGGTACTGGTCTACCATGCCGTCCAGGCTGTACCTCTCCCTCGCCTCTCTCATGATCCTCTTTATCTGCTTTTCTCTTATCTCCGGCGGCTTTCTGTGGAACGCAACACTCCTCGACAATCCATGCCACAGTCCGCCCGGGTCGTAGTGACAGAAGAGGAATCCATTTCCCTCATCATGGGCCGCAACGAGGTCCTTTATCTTGTCATGGTAACCGCCGGTGTCCCGGTTCGTGGCCGTAGCGCCGAAGAGATTTCCGATCTGGTCTATCTGCCCGCAGGGCTCATAAAGGGATGCGCCGAAGACGTCGGCGGCTGCAGCATAACCGAGCATGGAGAGCGGTTCGCTGAAACGCCGGTAGGCAATCTTTCCGCGTGAGGCCCAGGCAATCCTCCCCATTATCTCTTCGTGGCTCCGATCTCCATCCACACCGTTGCCCACCACGGCGATCTCTACGTCGCCATTCTCGATGACGAACTTGAGGGCAATATGCTCGAGGAGCTCGCACCCTTTCTGGGTTTCGTCAAGCCTTGACGGCCAGAAGAGAAGAATAGCATCAGGATTGACGATGAGCCCTGTCCGTCTCTGGAATGCCACAAGGTTTTCCCTCTTTGCCGCAAGCACATCATCATCCGGGCCGTATCTCCGGACGAGGTGTTCGTAATGCTCCGGATACATCCTGGGCGAGGGAGCATTGATGATGGCGAAGGCCGCACCGTTGTCGTGCTTTGCCTTAACCTCTTGTCTTACGCTCGTCGGGATAAATGACCTGTCATGAAAATAATCCTCGATGATCTCCCTGAGAAACTTGCCGCCCACGAAATTTACCATCGTGGCACTCTTGATCGCCGTAGCCTGGGAATCGATGCAGGGCCTTCCGTTTTCATGGGAAAAGTAGATATTCCAGTTGAGGCTGCTGATATCTACGCCGAAGAGCGAGTCTATCGGGATATGTCCCGTGTGGACGTTGTGGACGGTGTGCAATACGGGGCAGTCCCGAGATTTTGCATAGGCAGTGACGGCTCCTCCTGCCATCCAGTCATGGCTATGGATGATCAGCCTTCCTCCGCACCTCGCCCGCACTGACTTGATCACATTGTTGACGAGCTCCTTCTGGAACTCGGCGGCATTAAGAAGAGGGTCTCCCGCATATGGGCTGGGGAGATTGGCGTAGATCGATGAGCTGACGAGATGGATCCTGTCGGGGTCGACATGGTACCTGACCTGACGCCATACATTTTCATCCATCCCGCTCTCCTCTCTGAAGCGCGCCTTCAGATTGAGCGTGGCCAGATGACAGTTGATCCCGCGGGCCCGCAGACCCTCGCAGAGTGCGGAGACTACTTCTCCGAGGCCTCCCGCCTTCCCGGATATATATCGTGCGAGGCTCCCCATCTCCTCCGGCAATCTGCCGGTCTCTGGAGCGATGAGAAGGACTCCTGTTTGCTCCGCCTTTTTCAGTACCTGCAGGCGCTTCGTGTTCTTTATCCTCTTTGCGGGGTAGTTCCCGCGCCGCCGGCGCGGTCTTGCCTTCGCATAGAGACCGGAGGGCTTGTCCGCCCTGTACGTCGTACCCGATGTCATCCGTGACTTATGCAGTCTTCTTTCCACAAGCAGCCCCTGCACCGATACTCAGATCATTTGTTGTCTTGAGAATTTCGTTCGCTCCAAGTGACTTCCTGGTGAGATAATCCTCAAGATGAATTGCGTCGAGAAAGGATGTGCCGCGGTAGAATGGGCGAGATCACAGTTATTGAGACCGGCGCAAAATTTTCTTAACACTAATGTGATCTCAGCAAGGAAGCAATAATCATAAAATGGAAGAATAATAGTAGGAAGAAGCTACCAGGGAACGCGAAGATGAACCTGCCTGCAATGCCCACGTATCTATATGAAAGCCGCCTATATTATTAGCTATTTCTTCTCTTTTATTACGAGATCCTGTTTTTTCAGGAAAACCTCGGTATCGGGGGGAACGGAGTCCGTGATCCAGACGTTTCCACCGATCACACAACGGGCTCCGATCACCGTCTTGCCCCCGAGCACTGTGGCATTTGAGTAGATGATTACATCATCCTCAATCGTTGGATGACGCTTTTTATTTCGGAGATCTTCCAACTCGTCGCGACCCAGGGACAGGGCGCCGAGTGTCACACCCTGATAGATCCTCACACGCCTGCCGATCGTCGTCGTCTCTCCGATCACAACGCCTGTACCGTGGTCGATAAAGAAACTCTCACCGATTGCGGCGCCGGGATGGATGTCGATCCCCGTCCTGCTGTGCGCATACTCGGTCATGATGCGGGGGATCAGAGGGATGTCGTTCATGTGGAGCTTGTGGGCGATCCTGTACACGGTGATTGCAAGGAGTCCCGGATAACTGAAGATGATTTCATCGAAGCTTTTGGCGGCAGGGTCCCCTTCGTAGGCCGCCTGGACGTCCGTGGCTAAGAGGACGCGCAACTGCGGCATGCCCCGCAGAAAGCCGACGGCCGCCTGCTGGCCGCGTTCCTCGCAGTGTGTGCAGGGCTCTCCGTGCCTGATGCAGTCATGCCTTATCGCGAGCATGATCTGCTCGGAAAGGGCCTCAAAAAGGGCCGTAATTTCCTGGCCGAAATAGTATCCCACGTTTACCTCGTCGATGCGCGTGCGGATGAAATAGCCGGGAAACAGGATTCGGCACGCCATGTGCACGGTGTCGATGATTGCCTCCCGCGACGGAATGGGTTCCGGACCGACGTGGTCGAAGCAATCATGGCGGATGCAGGACGATGCCAGCTCTTCGACAATTGATGGTATCTCGTCGCGAAATTTGCGCTCAACGGCAAGGTCAGTCTTGCACTGTTCCGTCTTTGCCCTTTCATCTGCCATTACTGTCTCCTTCACTGGACAGAGCATGCCTGATCGCCCATTGTCCAGTAAGGCGAAAGGCCGCGCAGCTTCGATATTATGGATGGAAGTTTCTCAATAACGAAATCCATCTCCTCTTCTGTGTTGTAGATGGAGAGACTGAACCTTATGGACCCGTGCGCCATGGTGAAGGGAACGCCCATCGCCCGGAGCACATGGGAGGGTTGTAGCGAACCGGAGGTGCACGCTGAACCGGAAGACGCGCATATCCCATAGTCGTCCATGAGGAGGAGTATGGCCTCGCCTTCAACAAATTCAAAGCTGATGTTCGTCGTGTTTGGGAGCCTGTAAAGTCTCGACCCGTTCACCCGGCTGTTGGGTATCCTCGACAGGATCTCGGCCTCGAGTTTGTCCCTCAACCGTTTCACCGTTTGATTCTCGGTCTTCATATTGGCTGCAGCGAGCTCACAGGCCTTCCCCAGGCCGACTATGCCGGGCGTGTTTTCCGTGCCGCCCCGGCGGCCTGTTTCCTGGTGTCCACCGATGAGGAACGGCGAGAATCTGGTCCCTTTGCGGACATAAAGGAACCCGATGCCCTTCGGGGCATGAAGCTTGTGTCCGGATATGGAGAGCATGTCGATCACATTTGATTTCATGTTGATGGGAATCTTTCCCACCGCCTGGACGGCATCGGTATGAAACATGATGCCCTTCTCCGCTGCAATCTCCGCCGCCCGCTCCACGGGGAAAAGGACCCCGGTCTCGTTGTTCGCCCACTTGAGACTTGCAATTGCGGTGTCGGGCGTCAGGGATCTTTCATACTGGGTCATGTCGAGAAGGCCGTCCTTATCGACGGGTAGCTCCGTGACTTTGTAGCCCTGCCCAGAGAGATGGGCGCACAGCGACTTCACGGCCGGATGCTCAACCCTGCTCGTGACGATGTGGCGCCTGTCGGGATGGGTCATCAGTGCCGAGCGGATCGCTGCATTATCGCCCTCCGTGCCGCAGCTCGTGAAGATGATCTCCTCCGGCTGGGCGCCGACTAGCGCTGCCGCCTGCTCACGTGCCTCACGGATATTCCTGCCCACCTGGCCGCCGAAGGTGTGCATGCTTGACGGATTTCCGTAGAAGTCGCGGAAGTAGGGCAACATGGCTTCAAGGACTTCTTCCGCCACTTGAGTTGTCGCATTGTTGTCGAGATAGACAGTCTTCATTGGGTCACCTCTTCTACTGTGAGTTCAGGCGATACGAAGTCCCGTAGTTTTGCCCGGACAAGATTTGTGAGCGTGAGTTCGGCAGCCTTGCAGGTCGCGCATGTTCCCCTGGTGGCAACGAGAACGCGGTTGCCGATAACGTCGACGAGTTCGATATCTCCGCCGTCCTTCTTGAGGGATGGACGTATCTCACGCTCGATGGTTTCCTCGATCATCTTTATCTTCTGTACGTTGGAGAGCTTCGGCCTCGCGGGCGGAGCCTCAGCCCGGACCCTCTCGATGATCTCCCTGATGGCATCATGGCAGCCCCCACAGCCGCCGCCGGCCTTCGTGTAGTTCGTCACTTCCTCGACCGTCGTGAGATTGTTTTCTCTTATCGCCTGCTCGATCTCGCGTTCCGTAACCCCGAAGCACTCGCATATGATCTTCGCCTCGGGCTCCACAGGAGGGCCGCCCTTGTAATTTTCGATTGCCTTCTCCAGCGCCTGCTTTCCCATTACGGAACAGTGCATCTTCTCCTGGGGAAGCCCCCCGAGATAGGCCGCGATGTCCTGGTTCGTCACCTTCATCGCCTCGTCGAGGGTCTTCCCTTTTATCATTTCCGTCAACGCGGATGACGTGGCGATCGCGCTCGCGCAGCCGAAGGTCTTGAACTTGACGTCCTTGATTCTCTTTCTCTCATCCAGCTTGAAGGAGAGCTTCAGGGCATCGCCGCACGCGATGGACCCGACCTCGGCAACGCCGTCGGGATTCTCGACCTCTCCTACGTTGCGCGGGTTGAGGAAATGCTCTTTAACCTTGTCTGTATATTCCCACATGAGCGTGCTCCTTTTTGAAAAGAAATAATGTTAAGCCCCGGTAGTTCCGATCATCGCCGGCCGGACTCGTGCGTCGAATTATTTGCCCGTCTTGTAACCCGGCGCAAGCGCAGCATCGCGAAGGGTGCTATCCTCGCTGCGGGTCTTCATTGTTGTCGCAGCCGGTTTGTCGCAGCAGATATGTGCCGCGACTAATTTTTCAACTTGTGGGTCATGAAATCGATTACAGCCTTGGTCTCTTCGGGTGTCAGTTTCACGGGAGGCATTGCCCCCTTTCCGTTCTTTATCACCTGGGCAATCTTTTCGGCGTCGAGACCCTTCCATGAGTCCGGGTCGGTGAAATCTTTCGGCCTGAACTGACGCTGGTAAGCAGAAGGATAATAGTCATCTCCTTTGAGAATGTGGCAGAACTCACAGTTCTTCCTGAACAGGATCTGCCCTGTACCGTATTCATCGCCCGGTACGTCTCCGGCGAGAATTAATGTTGCACCCAGTATCACCACCGCACAGCATATTAGAATAGTCTTCATCGTTGCACCTCTCCGGGAATTTTCCATAAAAGCCATCTAATTATAGTTTTAATGCTAAAATATAGTCTGTCAAGAATTTATAGGAATGCAGCTAGAAGGTCACTTTTTTATAGAATATCTTCTTTGCGAGTTCGGCGGCTGCGATGTAGAGGCTCACGATGAGACACATCATGACGATGAATGAGAAGGGCAGGGGGACAAAACCGAAGACCTCGCCTACGGGCGTTAGAGGCAGGATCAGCGTTGCAAGAACGACAAGAAATGTGGCGATGGCAAGCAGTCTCCCCGGTCTGCTTTTGAAGAAGGGCCGTCTGGTTCTTATTACGAGCACGATTATTGCGGCTGATACTACGGATTCCATGAACCATCCGGTTCTGAACTGATCGGGCGTTGAATGAAGAATAAAGAGGAGCGCGGCAAAGGTAAGATAATCAAAGATCGAACTGACAAGGCCGAAAGTGAACATGAATTTGCGGATAAACGCGATGTTCCACCGCCTCGGCTGCTCGACCATCTCTTTATCCACGTGGTCCGCAGCAATCGTCATCTCCGGGAAGTCCGTCATAAGATTGGTGAGAAGTATCTGTTTGGGCAGCAGGGGAAGGAAGGAGAGAAAGAGCGAGGCGCCTGCCATACTGAACATGTTGCCGAAGTTCGCACTCGTGGCCATGAATACGTATTTCATCGTATTGGCAAACGTCGTCCTTCCTTCCCGCACCCCCTCGACCAGGACGGCAAGATTCTTCTCCAGAAGGACGATATCGGCGGATTCCTTCGCCACATCAACGGCGGTATCCACGGAGATTCCGACGTCGGCCGCGTGCAGCGCCGACGCATCGTTGATCCCGTCACCCATATACCCCACAACGTGCCCCGCATTCTTCAGGGCGCGGATGATCCGCTCCTTCTGATTTGGTCCGACCTCGGCAAAGATATCAGTTTCTTCCACCCGGCGTGCGAGGGCTTCATTGCTTATTTCGCGCAATTCGCTCCCGGTTATGATCTTCACATCCCGCATGCCGACGTCCGCGCTTACCTTGCGGGCAACAAGTCGATTATCCCCGGAGATTATTTTCAAGGATATTCCGAGTTCCCTCAGGCGGTCGATTGTGTCGGCCATCCCGGCCTTGGGAGGGTCGAAAAAGACGAGAAAGCCGAGAAACGTCATGTCGCTTTCCTGATCCTTATGTATCGTCGCTTCAGTTCCCGTATCCTTGCAGGCAACGCCGAGGAGGCGAAAACCATCATTACTCAGGTCTTCAAACCTCTTCATGATCCCGTCTCTCAGGCCGGAAATGTGAACCGGCGTACCGGACGCCATCTCCGCCGTACTGCAGATTTCAAGAATGCTGGGGACAGGCCCTTTGGTGACCATCATGTGTCTCCCGTCTTTTGCGACGAGAATACTGAGGCGCTTGCGCAAAAAGTCGTAGGGGACCTCGTCCTTTTTTTCATATCCCGAGATATCTGGTTGGCTGTGAGAACGGATCGCCAGGTCGATGGGGTTTGTAAAACCCTTCTCGAAGAATGCATTGAGGTAGGCGAAAAAGAATACACGCTCGCTCGGATTCCCATCCACATCGAGAATTGAATGGACTCCGACCTTTCCCTCGGTCAGGGTTCCCGTCTTGTCCGAACAGAGCACATCCATGCTTCCGAAGTTCTCTATGGCGGCAAGCCGCTTCACTATTACTTTTTGTTCCGCCATCCTCCTTGCCCCGTGGGCGAGATTAATGCTGATGATGGCGGGAAGAAGCTGGGGGGTCAGTCCCACTGCCAAGGCCAGTGAAAAGAGAAAAGATTCCAACACGGGCCGATGGAAAAAGACGTTGACGGCAAAGATGAGAAAAACTAAGGCCAGCGTTACCTCGAGAAGAAGGTACCCGAAATGCCTGATCCCGTGTTCGAACTCTGTTTCGATGTAGCCCTGCGTGAGCCTTTCCGAGATCTTTCCAAACTCAGCCTGCACGCCCGTGAAAACTGCGACTGCCTTCGCTGTGCCGCTTATGACGTGGGTGCCCATGAAGAGGCAGTTGGTTCGTCTGGCAAGCGGCGTGTCAGCCGGCAAGCGTCCGGGTTCCTTTTCGACAGGATAGGTTTCGCCAGTAAGGGTTGCCTCGTCAACAAAGAGGTCCTTCGATTCCAGTATGAGACAGTCAGCGGGGATCGCATCGCCTGCGTTCAGTATAACGATGTCCCCCGGGACGACTTCTTCGAGCGGAACATCGAGAGGAGTCCCCCCGCGGAGCACCGTCGTTTTTATCCTGACGATGGATAGCAGTTTCTCGACTGCATCAACTGCGCCCTTCTCTTGCCAAAATCCGAGAAGACCGCTTACCACCACTATGAAAATGATTATAACGGCGTCTACGTGGTCCTGAAGAAAGAATGACAGAAGGGCGGCAAAGATGAGGGTCAGAATGATAGGGCTTTTGAATTGCGAAAGGAAAAGAGCGGCATTGCCGGACCGCGCCCGAGGCCTCAAGAGATTAGCCCCGTAGTCCATGAGCCGCTGCTCGGCTTCCGCTGCCGTGAGACCCTCCGTCCGGGCCTCAAGACCCGTGAGCACGTCACCCCCTTGGGCGCTCCAGAAATCGATCGGCTGCCTGATCATTCACTTTCCCTGATGGTAGTCGCTTTTCGTCTCGATTACGTCATCAGTATAGGGGAAGCGTATTTGGCTGTCAAGAATGCGAAGGGATCGGAAGGCGTTTATGCCTTGAGCGCCGGTCACACGTAGCTTTGATAAATTGGCTTATACATCTCCGACTTGATGAAGGCCGTGATGTCGAGGGGTCTTTTCTTATGAGCAAGCCCTTCTTTGTATGCCACCGCGGCCACAGCGGCGGCGATTACGGCAGAAACTTCCTGAATCCGGTTCAGCGGAGGGAAGATGCGGCCCTGTGCGAGGTCGCTCTCCTCCACCTGGCCAGCCAGGGCCTTGGCAGCAGCGAAGAACATGGTGTCGGTTACATGTTTTGCCTCGCAGGCAATGATGCCCAGTCCCATACCGGGAAAGATATAGGCGTTGTTGCTCTGGCCCGGCACGAAGGTCCGGCCATTGTAGGTGAAAGGCGGAAATGGGCTGCCGCTGGCAAAGACGGCCCGACCCTCCGACCAGGTGTAGGCGTCGGCGGCCGAGCACTCGGCCTTCGACGTAGGGTTGGAGAGCGCAAAGATAACGGGCCGCTCGTTAAGTTTCGACATGGCT
>DATJBN010000050.1:0-5798 GCA_035515335.1 Syntrophales bacterium
GAAAAAACAATAAAAGGTCTCATAAAAAAGACGGGGAACGAGCGCTTTGCCTATGATGCTTACCGTCGTTTGATCATGATGTACTCCGACGTTGTCATGGAGAAGGCGGCAGGGATCGAGCCCGAGGAGGGCAAAGGGGTGCGCGTGCAGCTTGAGCATGCAATGGACAGGCTGAAGAAAAAGAAGGGTGTTGTACAGGACACAGATCTCACAGCAGCGGATCTCAAGGAACTGATCCGCACTTTCAAATCCAAGGTTAAGAAGATTCTCGGCAAGGAATTTCCCGATGACCAGTATGAGCAGCTATGGGGTGGAATCGGCGCCGTGTTCCAGAGCTGGAATGGAAAGCGTGCCGTTTCCTACCGGCGTATCGAGGGCATTCCGGATGAATGGGGAACTGCCGTGAGTGTTCAGTCCATGGTGTTCGGCAACATGGGTGAAAAGAGCGCAACTGGTGTTGCCTTTACGAGAAACCCGGCAACAGGCGAAGACGTATTCTACGGAGAGTGGCTTGTCAACGCGCAGGGTGAAGACGTTGTGGCCGGCATTCGCACGCCTAACCCGCTCAACATAAAGAACAAGACGGAAGACACTAAGGACATGAAGAGCCTCGAAGAGGCAATGCCTGCGTTGTACACCGAACTGGCAGGGATAAGAGACAGGCTCGAGAAACATTACAAGGATATGCAGGACATAGAGTTCACCATTCAGGAAGGCAGCCTCTGGATGCTGCAGACCCGTACTGGGAAACGCAACGGCCCTGCGGCAGTGAAGGCCGCTGTGGAAATGGTGCGGGAAGGCCTTATTGATGAGGCGACAGCAGTCCTCCGCGTGAGGCCAGCGCAACTGGATGAGCTTCTCCACGACATGCTCGATCCTGCTGAGGAGAAGAATGCACGCGTTATCGCAAGGGGATTGCCCGCAGGTCCTGGTGGTGCAACCGGGCAGGTTGTCTTCAGCGCAGACGTTGCAGAGAAGTGGACGAAGGAAGGGAAAAAGATCGTCCTCGTGCGCAATGAGACATCTCCCGAGGATGTGCAGGGGATGCATGTTGCCCAGGGTATACTCACGGCCAAGGGTGGGATGACAAGCCATGCGGCTCTCGTGGCCCGCGGCTGGGGCAAATGCTGTATCGTCGGATGTTCAGCGCTCGAGATCGATATGAACAAGAAGCTCATGAATGTAAGCGGGAGGACGATAAAGGAAGGCGACTGGATTTCTCTCAATGGCTCAATCGGCCGTGTATACGAGGGAAGGATCCCGTCAGTAAAGCCTGACCTCGCAGCCAATAAGGAATACACCGCGCTTATGGGATGGGCCGACAAGTTTCGCAGGCTTGGAGTCCGTACCAATGCTGACCGTCCGCAGGATGCGGCACAGGCGCGGATCTTCGGCGCCGAGGGCATCGGACTCACGCGTACGGAGCACATGTTCTTCGGTCCGGAGCGCATTATGCCTATGCGTGAGATGATCATCGCGGAGAAAGAAGACGATCGCCGCAAGGCGGTGATGAAGCTGCTGCCTTTTCAGCGGCAGGACTTCATGGGGCTACTCGAAGCCATGCATGATCTTCCTGTGACGATACGTCTACTTGATCCGCCCCTGCATGAATTTGTCACTCTCGACGACAAACAGATTAAAGAGTTGTCGAAGGAACTCGGCATTACAGTAAAGAAACTCAAGGCGCGCGTAGAGTCCCTGCACGAACTGAACCCGATGCTCGGCCACCGAGGCTGCCGTCTCGGCATCGCCTATCCGGAGATTACGGAAATGCAGGCCCGCGCCATCTTCGAGGCCGCTGCGGAGCTGACCAAGAAAGGTGTCAATGTCTACCCGGAGGTGATGGTGCCTCTCGTCGGTACGGCCACGGAATTCAATCATCAGGAGGCAATCATCCGCCGCATGGCGAAGGAGGTCATGGCGGAAAAAGGCGTGACGTTCGATTATATGGTCGGGACGATGATTGAGATTCCCAGGGCAGCGCTCACCGCGGATGACATCGCAAAGACGGCCGAATTCTTCTCCTTCGGCACGAACGACCTCACTCAGACGACTTTCGGCTTCTCGCGTGATGATATCGGCGGCTTCCTTCCCATCTATCTCCAGCAGAGGATACTGCCTGAGGACCCGTTCCAGAGTCTCGATGAAAGAGGCGTCGGTCAGCTCGTCGAGATGGGCACCAAGAAAGGGCGTTCCACCCGTCCCAAGCTGAAGGTGGGTATCTGCGGGGAGCACGGCGGCGATCCGAAGTCCATTGACCTCTGCCATCGCGTAGGAATGGATTACGTTTCCTGCTCACCATTCCGTGTTCCGATCGCAAGACTGGCGGCTGCCCATGCCGCCCTGATGAACAAGTAGACTAAGCGAAAGACGGTTTAGCTCGAAAAAAAGCCGTTGTCCCGGCCTCAAGAGGTTTGGGACAACGGCTTTTATGTTCTAATATAGGGTTGAGACTACTTCTTCTTAATGCTGTACAGTGCCGATCTTCCGGGATAGACGGCTGCATCGCCGAGCTGTTCTTCTATCCTGAGAAGTTGATTGTATTTGGCAAGGCGCTCGCTTCGTGAAAGCGACCCGCTCTTGATCTGCCCGCAGTTCGCGGCAACAGCCACGTCGGCCATGTAGCTGTCTTCCGTCTCACCCGATCTGTGCGAAATAACAGTCGTGTAACCGGCCTCCTTCGCCCTCTGAATCGTTTCCATCGTTTCCGTCAGCGTGCCAATCTGGTTGAGCTTGATGAGAATCGAATTAGCGACACCCATGGCGATTCCCTTCTCCAGACGCTTCTTGTTCGTCACGAATATGTCGTCGCCGACGATCTGCACCTTGCTTCCCAGGACATCAGTGAGGAGCTTCCAGCCTTCCCAGTCGTCTTCCGCAAGTCCGTCCTCAATCGACACGATGGGGTATTTTTTCACCATCTCTGCATAGTACTTGACCATGTCGGCGGCGGACTTGTTCGGTTTCTTCTCGGCTGACATGATGTACTTTCCTTTTTCGAAGAAGGCGCTTGCCGCGGAATCGATGCATATGCAGACATCCTTGCCGGGCTTGTATCCCGCCTTCTGTATCGCTTCCACAATCACCATGAAGGCCTCTTCGTTTGATCTCAGGTTTGGTGCGAATCCGCCCTCATCGCCGACTGATGTGTTGAGACCTTTTCCCTTGAGGACAGCTTTCAGGTTGTGAAAGACCTCGGCAGACATACGGAGGCCTTCCTTGAAGTTCTTCGCGCCAAGCGGCGTGATCATGAACTCCTGGATGTCGACGTTGTTATCCGCATGCTGGCCGCCGTTGATGATATTCATCTGCGGGACGGGAATGTCCTTGGCGATCGTGCCGCCGATGTACTTGTAAAGCGGCAGTTCAACGGATTCCGCAGCGGCCTTCGCACATGCCATCGACACGCTCAGAATGGCATTCGCTCCGAGCGCGCCCTTATTCGGAGTGCCGTCGAGGCCGATCATCGCATAATCGACTTCCCTCTGATTGAGGCAGTCCATACCGATGACTTCCGGCCCGATCTTGTTGATGACATTGCTGACGGCCTTTGTCACGCCCTTGCCGAGGAAGCGTTTCTTATCTCCATCGCGGAGTTCGAGCATCTCATGCTCTCCTGTGGAAGCGCCTGACGGCACGGCCGCGCGTCCGGTAATACCTGAAAAAAGTGTCACTTCGGCCTCGACTGTCGGGTTACCCCTCGAATCAAGAATTTCCCTCGCGTATACATTGATAATCTCAGTCATAGGGCCTCCTGTAATGATGTAAGTATGTCCCTTTTGCATATACCAATCCAACCTAAATTTCAAGGATGTTGTCGGAAAATGAACTACCTTGATTAATTGTAAAAACTTGTGTACATCATGGGCAACTGTTAAAAGGAGAAAGAGTGGCTGTATCGGCTAAGAAGGGAACGAAGCTTTTTCATCATCTAAAAAAATGGCTTGAGAACGCGATCCTGGATTATAAAATGATAGAAAAAGGCGACAGAGTGCTGGTCGGCGTTTCCGGCGGCGCCGACAGTCTGGCGCTCCTCGACCTTCTTAATTCTCCAATGGTTTACGTGCCGGAGTTTTCCATCGTTGCCGTAAACGTTGACCCCGGGTTTGACCCGACATATGCTGACTATGCTGCCCTTGAGAAATACCTGAAAAAGAACAGGTACAACTACCACATGGAGAAGACGGACTTCGGCCCTCTTTCCCACAGCGACTATAATAAAAAGAATCCCTGTTTTCTCTGTTCGCGTCTGCGGAGGAAAAGGATCTTCCAGATAGCGGAAAAGCGGGGCTGCACGAAGATCGCTCTGGCCCATCACCGGGATGACATCATCGAGACCTTCCTCATCAATATCTTCTATGGGAGGGAGATAAGTACGATGATGCCGAAACAGACGATCTTCGGGGGCCAGCTTCACATCATTCGGCCCTTCGCCTACATCGGCGAGGACCTGATAAAGAAATATGTGAAGGAGCGGCGTCTACCGGCCATCAAAAATCGATGCCCCACGAGCAAGACGTCGCGGCGGGTTTATATAAAGAAACTCCTCACGAAACTGGAGCGCGACAATAAGAACATCCGCGACAATGTGTATAAGGCGTTGAGACACGTTAAGCCTGATTACCTGCCGCAGAACATGAAGGATATGAAGTGACACCTCTCGTGTCATTCCGAGGAGCATCGCAACGAGGAATCTTGATCTACTGACACGTCATCGTTGAAAGAACATGGCAAAGAAGAAACCATCCGCAGAAAAACTGATCGCCCAGAACAAGACAGCGCGCCTGAACTACTTCATAGAGGACACGTATGAGGCAGGCATCTCGCTTCTGGGCACGGAGGTGAAGGCCCTCCGGGAAGGGAAGGCGAACCTCAAGGACAGTTATGCCCTGGTGAAGGACGGAGAGGTATTCGTCCATGAGATGCACATCAGCCCTTACACTTACGGCAACCGTCAGAACCATGACCCCCTCCGGGTACGGAAGCTCCTCCTTCACAAGGGCGAGATCAAGAGGCTCTACGGAAAGTCCCGGGAAAGAGGCCTTGCCCTCATTCCTCTGAAATTATATTTCAAGAACGGCAAAGTGAAGATGGAGATCGGAATCGGGCGAGGCAAGCGGCTGTATGACAAGCGGGAAAGCCTGAAAGTCAAAGAGGATCGAAGGGAAATGGACCGCAGCCTCCGCCGTAGAGAATAAATCCTTTATGTCATTCCCGACTCGATCGGAAATCCAGTTGTCATTGCGAGCTCACGGAGTGAGCGCGGCAATCCAGATTTTCCGATACATCAAATTCCCTTGACTAAAATCACGTCCACACCTATATTACAAGGAAGTTCTATATCCGGTTCAACCATGGGGGCGCAAAGGTTTCGACGGGGATATGGAAGCTGTAGTCGCATACCGAGGTTCCTACCAGGCCTCGTAAAACAGGTAGGAAACATTTAAGCGCAAACAAGTTCGATTACGCTTTAGCCGCATAGACGGCTACGTCCTACTGATTTCGCCTGTCGGGTCAGAACAGGGCGTCATAAAGGCAGGATAGCTGATTTCACTTTCCCGGAGTGAAAAGGGCGAAAACCTAAAGGGATGGCTCTCGATAAATCCTGCCTCCGGGAGTTTTCGAGGGCGAGAATAAAACAGAGGACAAGTATGTAGACGCTGCAGTGGAATATTTTCGGACGCGGGTTCGATTCCCGCCGCCTCCACCATGTTAGTCTTTAAATATCGATATGTTATCTTCTTAAGACTGTCCAAAATTCTTTAGCGATTCTTTAGCGCATTCGATACTTCACAATT
>DATJBN010000051.1:0-4826 GCA_035515335.1 Syntrophales bacterium
TCAGGGTTACGTTCAGATCACCGACCGTCTGAAAGACGTGATCAAGACTGGCGGAGAATGGGTTTCCTCGCTCGACCTCGAAAACCTGGTCAGCATGCATCCCGATGTTTCCGAGGCCGCAGTGATCGGCGTGCCCGATGCCAAATGGGGCGAGAGGCCCCTGGTGGTCGTTACCCTGAAGCCCGAGTTCAAAGGAAAGATAACGGCCGATGACATAAAGGGGTACATAAAGAAGATGGCTGACCAGTGGAAGGTCCCGAAATACAGCATTCCCGACAGATATGAATTCGTCGATGCCATTCCACGAACGAGCGTAGGCAAGATCAATAAGGTGGAATTAAGGAAGATGTTCGCAAAATGATCAAAACTTTTAGAAGAGAAATGCGGAGCAACAAGAAATGGAAAATGTGGTGATTCTCGGCTGCGCCCGCACGCCGATAGGCGCATATGGCGGCGCGATGAAAGATATTCCGGTCTACCGGCTGGGGAGTCTAGTCCTGAATGACGTTGTGAGAAAGGCCGGTATCGATCCCGCTGCCATCGATGACGTCATCATGGGGACGTCCTACCAGAACGGCGAATGCGCCAACGGCGCCCGCATGGCGATACTCGATGCGGGATGGCCGGACACCGTCCCCGGCTGCGTGCTCGATAGACGGTGCTGCTCCGGAGCCGAAACCATTTTTTACGGCGCCCTGCAGATACAAACGGGAAACGCCGAGATCATAATTGCAGGCGGCATGGACAGCATGAGCCAGGCCGAGCTCTACATACCCGGAGACATCAAGTGGGGACTCGGCGGCAGGACGCACGACAAGCACGGCTACATGCCGAGAGGTCACGGCGCACTCTCCATGTGGGGTATCCCGCTCTACGACAGGCTACAGCGAGGCAGGGTGATGTCCCAGCCCATCCACCGCTATGGGGAGTTGAACTCGATGATGTCCTGGGCAGAGGCAGCGGCGAAGAAAGAAAATATAACCCGTGAAGAGGCCGACCGATGGGCATATCGCAGCCACCGCAAGGCAATCGCCGCTTGGGATGCAGGAAAATTCACAGACGAGGTTGTCACCGTTCCGTTGCCCTCAGGGAAAAAAGGTGAGCCCGTGTTCTTCGTGACCGATGAGGGACCACGTCGTGATACGACAATCGAAAGGCTTGCCAGGTTGAAGCCCGTTTATCCCGACGGCGTCTGCACCGCGGGCAACTCCTCATCTGAAAACGACGGCGCGGCTGCAGTCATCCTCGCGTCCGATAGAAAGGCAAAGGAACTCGGCATAAAGCCCATGGCGTACTTCCGGTCCTGTGCCGTTGCCGCTACGGACCCTACCCTCACCTACCCTGCCGTTCCCGTCGCGGTCGAGAAGGCCCTCAGGAAAACGGGCCTCACGATCGGACAGATGGACTTGATAGAGATACAGGAGGCCTTCGCAGTTCAGACCCTGGCCGATGCCAGACTCTCCGGAATCAGCGAGAAAGACATGGAAGAGAAGGTAAATGTAAACGGCTCCGGGATATCTCTCGGCCATCCCGTCGGTGCAACCGGAACGATGAGATTGACAACGATGCTTTACGAGATGCAGAGACGCAATGCCCGCCATGGACTCGAGACCATCTGCGGCGGCGGCGGACAGGGCATAGCTCTTGTGGTCGAGAGAACGTAACATTGAGATAAGGAGAACAGGATGGATTTTGCACTCACACCGGTGCAGCAGATGCTGCAGGACACGGCAAGAGATTTTGCCGAGAACGAAATCAGGCCTTATATCGACGAGGACGAAAAGAATCAGTACTGGCGGAGGGAGATTTTCGAAAAGATGGCGGCCCTCGGTTTCTTCGGCTTCTGCATCGACGAAAAGTATGGCGGGAACGGCATGGGATTTCTCGAAGGAAGCCTCGCGATCGCCGAGATATCACGGGTCCATACATCCTGGAGGATGGCCTTCAACATGCAGTGCTGGGGCCCGTCGCTCACGATCCAGAAGTTCGGCTCGGAAGCGCAGAAAGAATATTACATCCCGAAGTTCTTGAGCGGCGAATACATAGGCAGCTTCGCCATGACGGAACCCGACATCGGCTCCGACGTCGCCAGCATGCGCTGTCGCGCCGACGATCGGGGCGATCATTTTCTCGTAAACGGCACCAAGATGTTCATAACCAACGGAACCGTCTGTAACCACGGCCTCCTCTACGTGAAGACTGACAAGGACGCAGGTGCGCACGGGATCACGTGTCTCATCATGGACTACGGTCTCCCCGGCATCACCCGCAGGAAGATCCGCGACAAGGTGGGATTATGGGCCTCGGACACTGCTGAAATAACCTTCGAGGATGTAAAAGCCCCCAAACATCTCGTCCTCGGGAAGATAAACAGAGGGTTCCAGATCTGCATGGCGCAGCTGAATGCCACCCGCCTGGGATGCTCAGCAGGCGCACTCGGCCTTTCCGCCGCGGTTCTCGAACAATCCATAAAATATGCAAATGAGAGAACGCAGTTCGGACAACAGATAGGCAGATTCCAGCTCATCCAGCAGCAGATCGCAGAGATGAAGGTGGAGCATGAAGCGCTCGCTGCCCTTGTCTACAAGGCGGCATGGCTTAAAGACAGGAACCTTCCGAACGTGATGGAGACATCGATGTCGAAGCTTTACGGAGCAAAGGTAGTGGTCCATGCAGCAAATGAATGCATGAAGCTTCACGGCTCTTACGGATATTCCGACGAATACCCGTGCGGGCGGTTCCTTCGGGATGCAAAACAGTTTGAGACCCTCGAGGGCACTTCCAATATGCACACCATGATCGTTGCCAACTCAGCACTCGGATATGCACCAAATAGGGCATAAGGAACAGGGGACAGGGGTCATGGAATAGGAGGAGAATAATGGAGTTCAAGTACGATCTCAAGGATTTGAAATTTATCCTGAAGGAGTGGCTGCCTGCGGACGAGGTGTTTGGATGTGACCGGTTCAAGGAAAATTTCAGCGTCAATGATATCGACATGGTCTTGAACGAAGTCTACAAGGTTGCGCGAGAGATCGTGAATCCCATAAACGCCGTAGGTGACAAGACCGGGGCACGCCTGGAGAACGGCGTAGTTACGCCCACTCCCGGCTTCGCGGATGCGTATCGGTTTCTACAGCAAAACGGATGGGGATCAAGCAGCGAGTGCATCAAGCTCGAGACCGGCATGCCCCTTATCCTTTACAAGGCCGTTGGCGAACTCAATTCCTCCGCCTGCCCGGCGCTCACGTCCTACGTCAAGCTGACAAGCGGCGCGGCAAATCTGATTCTGCGGTTCGGCACGGAAGAGGACATGGCTATGTTCCTTCCGAAGATGCTCGCGGGCTATTGGCAGGGCACCATGTGTCTTACGGAACCGAATTTCGGCTCCGATGTGGGTGACATTACAACAAGGGCATATCCCACCGGCGATCCGCGCATATACAAGATCAAAGGGACTAAGATGTTCATAACCGGCGGCGACGGCGGCCACTGCGAGAACACGATCCATATGGTGCTTGCGCGTCCGGAGGGAGGTGCGCAAGGGTCTCCGGGCATAGGACTCTACATCGTTCCCAAGATACGGGTGAATAAGAATAGTTCCCTCGGAAAACCCAATGACGTCAAGACTGCGCGGCTTGAACATAAGATGGGGCTCCACGCGCAGGCGACGGCGCTTCTCAATTTCGGCGACGAGGATGAGTGTTACGGAGTCCGTCTCGGCGCAGCGCCCGATGAAAAAGGGTATTCCAACGGACTTGCCATGATGTTTCACATGATGAATGAGTCGAGGATAGCAACCGGCCACAATGCCAACGCCCAGGCCGCCGCTGCTTACTATTTCGCTTCGCAGTTTGCGACAGAACGGATCCAGGGAAGGCCTTTTGGACTAAAGTCGGCGGAACGCGTCCCGATCATAAAGCATGAAGACATAAGAAGGATGCTCCTCGATATGAAGGCGCATGTGGAAGGCATCAGGGCGATGGTATTCAAGGCATGCTATTACCTCGACATCCAGAATAATTCCACCGACAGGGAGAAGGCAAAAAGGTGTGGTGAACTCGTTGATGTACTTACTCCGCTCATAAAATGCTACGGCTCCGAGGCCAGCGTCGGCGTGGTCACCCAGGCTATCCAGGTCCTGGGCGGAGTCGGCTACACCCGGGAATACCCGGTAGAGCAGTATCTTCGGGATTCCAAGATACTCAGCATCTGGGAAGGGACATCGTTCATCCAGGCAAACGACCTCGTGGGACGGAAGATGCGTATGAAGGACGGCGCACCCTTTCAACGCTGGATGGATGGTATAGGCGAATTCGTCGAGGCAAACAAGCGTAGAGAGGGGTTCGAAAAAGAGATGGCGCAACTCGCCCGCGGTTATCAATGTATCGAAGAAGTGAAACGAACCTATGATTCCTGGTACAGAGAATTTGATGCTAAACGCAGCCTGATACCGATTAACGCGATGAAGGCACTTTTCGTATGTGCAGAGGTTCAAGTGGCCGAATGCCTGATGGAGCAGGCGCTGATTGCCAGCAGAAGGCTCACAGCATTATCCGCTGACAGTGGTGATACGACATTCTACAAAGGGAAGATAGCCGCCGCCAGGTACTACGCAAACAATGTACTCCCGAACGCGTTCCTTGCAACGGAGATGATCAAAAACGAGGACGACACGATCATGACCTGCCCAGAGGAGGCATTGGTCGTGAGTTAAGACCGGAACTCAGGGATTGTGAGAGGGATCGACTATTCCACAGCCTTGACCTTTTTCCCCATCCGCCCTTTCTGTCCTTCGCGGCTGTCCACCTTCAGAGTCAGGTAGA
>DATJBN010000052.1:0-5667 GCA_035515335.1 Syntrophales bacterium
ATACTTTGTGCTCTGACCGTGGTCGCGGAGCTTGCGGATCGTCCTGGCAATGCCTTCGTCGTTCGTAGTGACCGCGCCCGCTTCGCCGCAGGCCCCGAGGTTCTTGCCCGGATAGAAACTGAACGCCGCCGCGATCCCCATAGTCCCCGCCTTTTTCCAGCAATTCTCGTGCTTCGAAAAATATAGAGCGCCGTGCGCTTGGCAGGCGTCCTCTATGACGGCCAGATTATATTGCTTTGCCAGGTCCCTGATTCGGTCCATGTCCGCAGTTTGACCATAGAGATGCACGGGGATTACGGCGGTGACTGGCTTCCGCGTGCGTTGATGCACAGTCCTGCCTGTTCCGTAATCGAAAGTACAATGATTCTCCAGGAATTCACGAAGCTTCTCCGGGTCCATGTTATAGGACCGTTCGTCAATATCAATGAATTCCGGATCAGCTCCTGCCTGTGAGATCGCTTCTGTCGTGGCGATAAAGGTATTCGGGACGGTCAGGACAATGTCGCCTTTGTTTATCCTTGCCGCTATCAGGGCGAACCGTAAAGCATCGGTGCCGCTATTGACGCCGATACAGTATTTCGTACCGCAAAAAGAGGCGAAATCCTCTTCGAATTTATCGACCGACGGCCCGCCGATGAATAGGCCGGTATTTAGAGCATCACGAAAGACGGCGACGAGATCTTCTTTCATCCCGTGGTGCAGACTTACCAGATCGATGAAGGGAATCTGATCATTCATTTTCGATCCTTCTAACGATCTTTGCCGGATTTCCCGCGACGATGGTGTTTTGCGGGACGTCTTTTGTTACGACACTACCGGAACCAATGATTGCCTTCTCCCCGATTGTGATATTGCACAGTATCGTTGACCCCGAGCCGATGGAGGCGCCCTTTTTTACGATTGTCGGAACCACTTTCCAGTCAGCCTCGCTCTGCAGGCCGCCACTTCCGTTCGTGGCGCGCGGGTACTTGTCATTGATGAACGTCACTCCGTGGCCGACGAAGACATCGTCTTCGATTGTCACGCCTTCGCAGATGAAGGTGTGGCTCTGGATTTTGCAGTTCTTCCCGATAACGGCGTTCTTCTGCACCTCCACGAAGGTGCCAATCTTCGTATTATCATCGATCGTGCACCCATAGAGATTGACGAAATTGGCGATCTTGACGTCCTTTCCGAGACGGACATCGTCCGCGATGGAAACGAATTTCATAGGGAGATCTCACTACCCTTGTTCCTGAGCGATTCATTGCACGCATCGAGCATTTTCACCACCCGCAGGCCAGCATGTCCGTCATTGATCGGTGTTTTGTTTTCCAATATGCATTGCACAAAATACTCCGCTTCTATCTTAAGAGCTTCGCTCGACTCTACTCGTGGAGCGTACATGTCCCCGGAGCGGTAGTTGACGAGCATCTTATATTCTGCTTCCTTGGTCCTCACCTCCACCCCTTTGTCGTATATCTTGATCTTTTCATCCGCCTCCAGATCGTTCCAGACGAGCATCTTTTTCTCGCCCCCTATGAGTGTGGTTCTCACCTTGACCGGCGACAGCCAATTGACATTGAAATGGGCTATCAGGTTATTATTGAAGTGGACGGTGACATAGGCAGTGTCCTCCATCCCGTTCACATGCGCTTTTCCGCAAGCCGCGACCGCAACGGGCCTTTCATCGAGGAGGTAATCCATGACAGCCAAATCATGGGGCGCGAGGTCCCAGATCACGTTCACATCACGCTGGAAAAGCCCCAGATTCACCCTCACCGAATCGTAATAGTAGAGGTCTCCCAGTGCTCTTTCGTCAATGAGCTGTTTGATCTTTCTCACTGCGCCGGTGAAGATAAAGGTATGGTCCACCATGATGGTAAGCTTCTTTTTCTCTGCCAGCGTTATCAGCTCCTCCGCCTGCGCCACCGTCGCGGTAAAGGGCTTTTCCACGAACACATGCTTACCGCTCTCGAGCGCCTTTCTGGCAAGTTCGAAATGCGTGGCTACCGGCGTGATCACGGCAACGGCATCGACGTCCGGCGAGGTGACTATATCGTTGTAGTCACACGTCACCGCGACATGCGGATAGGATTTGCGAACCCGCTCCATGGCTCCCTGGTTGCTGTCGCATACGCAAAGGACCCTTGTATCGTCAAGGCTACTGAAATTCCTTACGATGTTCGGTCCCCAGTAACCATATCCTATAACACCGATGTTGATCATATATTCTCCTAATTTCGTCTCCCCGCGCCAGAGCGAAATATCAGTATGCGCCTTTCCCTGTAAGAACAGCACGCGGCGTCTTCAACAGAATATCGATGTCCATCCACAGTGACCAGGTCCTTGCGTACAGGAGGTCGAGGCGCACCATCTCATCAAAGGTGGTTGAACTCCGCCCCATGACCTGCCACAACCCGGTGATCCCCGGTTTAACCTCCAGAACACGGCGCCAGTGCCATATATCATACTTCTCAACTTCGTACGGAAGAGGAGGCCTCGGCCCTACCAATGACATCTCTCCGGAGAGCACATTGAAGAACTGAGGCAGTTCATCGAGGCTCGTTCTCCGGAGGATGTGCCCGAAGCGGGTCACCCTTTTGTCCCTCGTGATCTTGTACACCTTCTGCCCGGCGCCATTGTCGCCGGTTTGGCCGGATGCCTTTCCGGAGATCAAGTCGTGGACGAACTTCTTGTGCACGTCCTCATCAATGTTGACGTACATGCTCCTGAATTTCAGAAAGCTGAATTTTTCCCCATATCGTCCAACCCTCTCCTGCTGGAACAGCACCGGCCCTCGTGACGTGAGCTTGATCCCTATCGGAATCAAGATAAGAAAGGGAGAAAAAAGCACGATACCCGCGATACTGCCGACAATGTCCATGAACCGTTTCACCTTGAGAGCGATTGTTTGTGTTCGCTCTCTTTTGGGTAATTCGGGATAGAACGTTTTATCTGCGAGGCCACGCGGGATGTTCGGACGCCCGTCATCGGGAAACCGGTGAACTGATATCTTGACGAGAAGTGACATGCGTATAAAATCAAGCTGTTCTTTAGCCAGACTGGCCTGCAAGTCTTTTAAAATGTATTTCTGCAAGGTCTCCGTATCGAGACCGTTTATTTCCGTAAAGATAACGCCCAGCACTTCCGGTTTCCGGTACCATCCCTTGATATCGGTCTCCCGGGTGATCATGGACAGTGTATTCACAGCCCACTTAATGGATTCACGCCTGCTAGTCATATCTGTGATGCCGGTAAAATCCAGTGTTAGCACTACGAATGGTCTTTTTGAACGTTCGCTCCTCTTTCGCTCGAACGCAAGAAACTCATTGAAGTATTCTTCTACGTAGCAGTCGAATTCTTCGTCATATAATACGGCGGAGCGCTGCTCGGAGACAGCAGGAATGTCTTCCGCTTTCTTTATTTGATTTACCTTGGGTGATGTCATGGAGATTGAGATGATTGCCGGTTTTCTAAGGTTTAATTAGTAGATTGGTTATTCTTCGAAACGCTTGAGAATACGGAATTGTCGAAGGCTCTCTCTGCACGACTTGGCTGCCATGCCGCGGGCGCGTCATATCCTGTACTATTCCCGCGATGAAGATGAGACGAGAAAAATGACCTTCGCAATTTCTCGCTCGTTTCGGATGCTGACATCGGAAGGGGCGGTGTAAATAATCGTTGGGTTAAGATTTAAATATGGTCTAAAGCGAGGTTGTTTACGTGTTGGTCCCGGAGGGGCACTGCTTAACTGATGTTGGGGACCGGGTCACTGCTTCTGATATTTTTTGTAATGATCCTTGTAGTTGCGGTAACTTCCATCCAGGCTCGCATTACTCACGTCGTTATAGACGATGCCCAGCAGCGTTGCGCCCTTCAGGACATCCAGCGTGTCGCGGACACCTTGCAGAGAAGCAACCCCTTCCTTAACCACGACGACAACCCCGTCGACAAGCGCGCTCAATGCCAGCGTTTCAGCGTACAGGAGAGTAGGCGGAGTGTCGATGATGATATACCGGTCCTGGTATCGGTTCTTCAGTTCCGTCAGGAGCTCCTTCATCCGGTATGACGAAAGGAGCTCCGCTGGATCTGCCACCTGCTTCCCCGCTGACAGGAACGAGAGCTTCGGCAAGCCGGTTTTCACGATTGCCTTGCCAAGATCTACCCTGTCATTCAGACAATCGGAAAGGCCAAATGTGGACTTGAGCCCGAGATATTCCTGGAGTGCCGGCTTCCTCAGGTCAGCATCGACCAGCATAACCGTATGCCCGTATTCCCGGGCGAGCATGATGGCCAGGTTCGCGCACGTGATGCTCTTGCCTTCTCCGCCGACGGAGCTGGTCACGAGGAGTGTGTTCCGGAACTCATTCCTGGTCATCTTCAGGATCAGGGTCTTCAGTTTCCTATATTGCTCAGTAACGGGCGAATCGGGGCTGCTGAAGGTTACGAGGCATGGATTGGTAGGCTTGAACATCATTCTCTCCGACTCCGAGGGTCCATAAGGAGGGGCATCGCCTCACGATCCATGCCATCCGTATTGTTCGATCCTGTTAGCTGGGTCGTCTTTTCTTGAGCTTTTTTTACTCCACCCATTCGTTCTCTCCCTATGCGAGCGTTTTGATCACTTCCCGCACAATGACGGCTGCAAGCAGCAATACGTAAAGTCCGGAAAGACCGTAGAAGAAGACATTGCTTATTCTGGCCTTTTTCAATTCGTTCGGGGTCAGAATATGCGGGACTACAAGCACAGGCAAGCCGAAATTCTTCAGCATCCCGACGTTCTTGACGGACTTGTCCGACATGTCAAGGAACACTATAAGACCAAAGGCACCCGCAATCCCGGCGAGAATTCCCAACAGCATGATCATGATACGGTTCGGTTTGATGGGTTTAATAGGCAGGATGGCGGGGTCCACAATCCTGAATGTGCCCACCTTGTCCTGCATTTCCGCCTGCGTAGACACCTGCGATACGCCATAGGCCGCAGACAATTCTTCGTAGATCCTCTGGTTCGTGTCGCGCTCACGCTCGAGTTCGGTCAGCCGGGTCTTCACATCTGAAGAGGCCGCCGCGTTGACATTGCTTTTACCAGCAGATCGTTTCACGGAATCAATATCGCCCGCAGACTCTCGCGGCGACGCTTTTATTTCCGCACTAAGCGACTCGATATCTGCTTTAACCTTGTTCACCTCAGGATAATCCGGTGTATAATGGGTAAGAAGATAACTGAGCCTTTTTTTCAGTTTTTTCAGTTCTAGGCGTCTGACATCAACAGCAGATGGCCGGTTCTCGTTCTGTAACGCGATCTCTTCTTCTTTTTTCTTCGACTGCTCGATCTCTGCATCCTTTTCCTTCAGCCGCACGATCTCCGCATCGAGCTTGCCAACTTTCGCCTTTACTAGATTGATCTGGTCCAGGAGAAAACTGTTTGTGCCGGTCGACGCCTCTCTGTTGAACCTGAGGTTCTCTTCAATATACTTCCCGACCAGCGTATTCACATAATCCCGCGCCAACTTCGGGTCCCGGTCTTGGAACGACACTGTGAAGAAATCAATATTGTTCCTGCTTACCTTGTTGAACTCGAGCTTGACCTCTGTCCTTTCCTGGATGCTTTTGATGAGTTTCTCCATATCGGCTTCGTTCTTCTTGCCCAGGTCAAGGTCAAGATCACTGATCACCTTGGTA
>DATJBN010000053.1:0-4695 GCA_035515335.1 Syntrophales bacterium
TATTTTTCTATACCCGCGGATTCAAAGCAGGGCCGCACGTCTATCAAGGTCACCGCGCGCGACCAGGGAGGGAATGAAACCACGGCCTCCCTCCCCTGTCTCATCAGAAAGAAGAAGTTCCGGAGCGACAAGATGACCTTAAGTGACAGCTTCCTGCAGCAGAAAATGCCGGAGTTCCAAAGCCAGGCTCCAAGCCTCTCTGGAAAGACCCCGATCGAGATATTCATGTATGTCAACGGAAAGATGCGAGAAGACAACGACAACGCAATACGTGAGATCTGCAGGACGTCGACCCCAAAGCAGTTATGGGAGGGCACCTTCCTGCGCATGAAGAATGCCTCGCCCATGGCACTCTTTGGTGACAAGAGGAAGTATCAGTATCAGGGCAAGGTGGTGGGAGAGAGCACCCATATGGGCGTCGATCTTGCCTCAACGACAAACGCCCCGGTGGAGGCAGCCAATAACGGCATAGTAGTACACGCCGACTACCTCGGCATCTACGGCAACTTTATTGTCCTCGATCACGGCTTCGGGTTCTTCACCCTTTACGGTCATCTGAATTCCATTTCCGTGAAGAAGGGACAGGAAGTGAAAAAAGGCGATGTCATGGGAAACACAGGATCCACGGGACTTGCGGGCGGCGACCATCTGCATTTTGGAATGTTCATTGGAGGTCAGTTCGCGAACCCTCAGGAATGGTGGGATCCGCACTGGATCGCGGACAACGTCACCAAGAAGACGGCCGTCTCCTTTTAGAGGATTGGCACGCTCCCAGGCAACTTCCTAGCTCTTATTGATGTCCCTGTGATTTATTGTGACGATGTAGTTCTTGTCTGAAAAATACGAGCCTAGTCGATTCGCCATTACGACCGACCGGTGCCTGCCTCCGGTACATCCCAGAGCTATATTAAGCCTGGCCTTCCCCTCCTTCTCGTAAAGCGGGATGAGAAACGTCATCAATTCAAAAAGCTTCTGGATGAATATCCTGCTTTCCTCGGACTCGAGAACGTACTTTTCCACATCCTCATTATGACCGTCATAGAATTTCAGCTCTTCCACGAAATATGGGTTGGGGAGGAACCGCACATCCAGTACGATGTCCGCGTCAGGAGGTATGCCGTAGCGATATCCGAAGGATGTCACGTGGATGACCATCCTCTGGACTGCGGATGAAGAGAGAAACTGCCTCTGCACAACGTCCTTTAACTGGTGCACATTGTATGACGTCGTGTCTATAACCTTATCGGCCATTTGCTTCAAAGGCGCCAGTTTCTCCCGCTCGAGATTGATGCCGTCCATGATAGAGCCTTTAACCGAAGTCGGATGGACCCTCCTCGTTTCGCTGAACCGGTGTAAGAGGGCATCGTCGCCGGCATCGAGAAAGAGTATCTCAATCCTGTAACCTTCGTCTTTGAGCTCCTTGAAGACCTTCTTGTATTTCTCGAGAAAGCTCTTCTCCCGGAGGTCCATCACCATTGCCACACTTGTGATGTCCTTCCCCGCATCAGATTGAATCTTGAGGAACCGGGGAAGAAGGACAACAGGCAGGTTATCCACGCAGAAGAAGCCGATGTCTTCCAGCGCCCGGAGGGCGGTACTCTTGCCCGAGCCGGACAACCCCGTGATGATCACTACGCGCAGGTTCTTCATGAGCAGCCTCTCTCCTGTTCCTTTATAAGTTCATTGACTGCAAACTCAATCATCAGGTACATGTCACAGGCCGCAGGATAACCGGAAATCTCTCTGCACGGCAGCCCAATGCCCATAATGCGCCGCATACCATCCCTAGTGCGGCATCCCAACGTCTCCCGGCCCCCGCCGATGTTCTTCAGTTCCACGATGAGGCCAATCTCCGAAGCAGCGTCAACCGCTGCGGCACCAAAAAGTTCCTCCGCGAAGAGGACGCCTCCCCTCTTCCTGTCAATCAGGCCCCTGACTGAGGCATGGCCGCTGCCGTAAAGCGAACTCCCTCTTCTTTCGATTTCAACCGCATCGTCCGCAATCCATCGGTGTCCTCTCTTCACGAGTTCGCACGAGCATTCAGTCTTTCCGATCCCGCTATCTCCTACGATCATTACGCCCACACCCGAGACATTGACAAGCGTACCATGAACGGTAATCGCGTTACCGATCCTCTCTCTCAGAAGACCCGATATCCGACTCTCCAGAAGGAATTCATCATGGCTGGATGCAAAAACGGCGATGCCGCAGAGTTTCGAAAGGTAGGTCAGGATATCGGGTATGATTTCACTCTCGGAAACTGCAATTAGGGGGATGTTCTTAGAGATGACAGCCTGAAGAATATTTTCGCGGGATAAGTGGGCCAATGCCGTAAGTTCTGAAACGAAGCGCGGCGTCAATACAAGGATTGCATCTTCATGTTCAGCCCTCAGGAATTCGCCGGTGTCGTCGTATCGTTCGACCCTGACGCCGCCTATATATCTGCCAAGACCCCGGGAACCCGCCATCTGCCGGACGCCCAGGTGTTCCTCTCTGCCTTCGATAACATCTTTCAACCGGAGCGGTGCCATGGAAATACGTTCCCTGACAATCAGCTTGCGTCATCCTTCTCCGCAATTATGAGATACAGCTCGTCCTTCGACTTCGCCTCTATAAGCTGCTTTCTGAAAGCGGCATCCTTAAGCATCTTCGACATCTTCGCGAGAGCCTTCAGATGGAGGCCGGTCGTGCTCTCCGGCGCCAGAAGCAGGAAGAAAAGCGTGGCCGGTTTGCCGTCCATGGAATCAAACTCAACACCCTGCCTGCTTCTCCCGAAAGCTACGATAAGTTCGTTGATGTCGGACAGCTTTCCATGGGGTATGGCGATGCCGTCGCCGATCCCCGTGCTGCCAAGCTTCTCCCTCTCAAGCAGGGTATTTACAATCAACTCATGATTAAGCGCACCGTCATCCCGCGTAACCACACCGGACAATTCCTCAAGAACTTCTCTCTTGGTCTTCGCCTTGAGTTCTTCGATGATATATTCTTTCCGGAAGATCTCCGAAATCTTCATGATGTTTCCACTAACCTCAACTGCTCGCCTCTATAAGGACATATTTTCCGTCGTCCCGGACATAGATAATACATACTCGTTCGCTCGAAGAATCCCTGTATATGACAAAACGATTCTTCGATGTATCGATCTCCATCATAGCGTCTTCCAGCGACATGGGTTTTAGCACAACCTTCCTGATCTCTATTTCTCTCGTGCCCAGCGATTCCTCCGCCTCGTCTGCATATGCCTCTCTCGGCGCGGCGCCTTCAAGTCTTGCAGGATTCCCCTTATGACCCCGTATCTTCTCCTTGTGCTTCTTCAGTTGACGTTCGATCTTTTCGACGGCATTGTCGATGGCGAGGCTCATTTCCTTGGCCTCTTCCTTGGAATTGAGCGTCTGCCTGCTCGTCGTCAGATTCACTTCAGCCACATTCCTAAACTTCTCAACGGAAAGGATGACACGCGCCTCAACCGGCGTATCGACGTATTTTTCGAGTTTCTTCAGTCGCTGATCAATATATTCCTTGTGCCAATCATCCCCTTCCGTATTTCTGAAGGTTACGGAAATCTTCATAACTATACCCCCTAACTTTCGATTGCGCCTTTCCCGCCCTTTCTTTCTCGCGTGTAAGGGCGCGTATCCTAATTCCTAAACAGTCCGAGGTCAACTTGTTTTTCTTGAGAACCATGCAGAAGCCCCGAACAGCGATATATGTCGTGAAAAGAAAACGGCAGGCGATCATGAGGCATGAGATACCCCGAAATACCGTCAGAAATATTTCTTTCTCTTAGACGAGGGCAGGATCCCCATCATTTCCCTGTATTTCGCAACGGTCCTTCGAGCAATTGATACTCCCGATTTTGTCAGCAGGTCGACTATGTCGCTGTCGCTGTACGGCTTCTTCGGATTTTCCGCGCTGACGATCTTTCTGATCTCCTCCTTAACGCTCTTTGATGCGACTGCGTCGCCACTCGTTTTCTGTATCCTGCTGCTGAAGAAATATTTCAGCTCAAATATGCCCCTCGGCGTATGCATGTACTTGTTGGTCACGACCCTGCTTATCGTCGATTCATGCATTTCCACATCATCCGCGATGTCCCGGAGAACCAGCGGTTTTAAGTAATTGATTCCGTAATCAAAGAAATCCCTCTGGAGTTTGAGAAGGCTTTCCGTTACTTTGTATATTGTTCGCTGCCGCTGCTGGATGCTCTTGATAAGCCAGGTGGCCGACTGCATCCTCTCCCTTATGTATTTCCTGCTGCTTTCCGCATCGGGATAGCTGTTGCTTCCTCCCATGATTTCCTTGTAGAAGTTGCTTATCCGGAGCTTCGGCAGCCCGTCGTCATTGAGGATAATCTTATATTCGTCCCCTGCCTTGAATACATACACGTCGGGCGTGATTGTATCTATCCTCTCTTCCGTGTAGACGCTCCCCGGTTTGGGATCCATGCTGCTTATTATGCAGACGGATTGCAGGACCTCGGACATCGGGGTCTTGAGCTTCCGTGAGATGTTGGCATAATTTTTCGTTTCCAGGTCTTTCAGATGTTCTTTTATGATCGACTCGATGAGCGGGGTGAGGACACCAAGAATTCTGGCCTGAACGAGAAGGCACTCGGTGATGTCTCTGGCCGCAATCCCGGGAGGATCAAACTCCTGAATTTTTGCGAGCACCCCCAGAACGAAATCCGGCTCGACC
>DATJBN010000054.1:0-2961 GCA_035515335.1 Syntrophales bacterium
AGTTCCAATGGAATTTGTCTCTTGCTCACCACAAATATTATTGATTCCGTTGGCATTCAACGTTCTGCTTTAACGAAAAAAGCTGCGCGTATGTATTTGTTACAATCGGCTTCCTGCTCCATCATCCTTTCTCTATTTCAATTCGAAGATCTGCCGAGGGCTCTTCGTCAGGATTTCATTTCCCCCTTCCCTGATGAGGATCATATCTTCCAGCTTTACCACACCAACAACCTCGTCCATCATGTGTATGTCCAGAGCAATAACGTAATTCTCGCCGATCTCGCTCTGGTCATATTCTGAAGGAACGGGAGGCTCATTAAGCTCCAGGCCGATCCCGTGACCGATCAGCCGCGATTTCTTCCCTTTGCCGAAATTTTGAAAGTGATCCGATCTGCCGAGGGCATTTGCTTTCGCAACCGCTGCGGCATAGATTTCGCTGCACTTCATACCCGGCCTCATCAGATCGATGAGATGATCGGCTATGGTTTGCAGGTCACTGTACATTGATCTGATCTCTCCGGATGCCTTTCCCGCACAATATGTCCTCGTCTGATCTGCATGATAGCCGTCAACCAGTGTCGGGATATCTACGATCACGGGCTCTCCTTTTAATATTTTTCGCAGCGACGGGCCGGCGGGCACCGAGGAACTCAGTCCCACGCCTGTGACGGTATAAACGACGCCGCTGATCTTGAATAGATTCGACCCCGACGAGATTGGTCCCCTGCTCATGAAGAAATCTGGTTGCCGGATGAAGAAAATGCCTTCATGTCCCGCGAGCCGATGCGCATTCTCAACGGCGGCGGCAAGCTCCAGTTCAGACATACCCACCTTAAGAACGGAGAGCACCGCCACATGCCCCTGGTCAATCACATCACAGGCTCTTTTGATTTTTTCAATCTCGAAAGAGTCCTTCGTCTTCCTCTGTTCCAGAACAGAAGCTGATATGTTTACAAACTCATATCCAGTAAATATCTTCGCCATCTCCTTGAACTGTTCAGCCGTCAAGATATCAAGCTCGGTACCGATTTTTTTATTCTTCGGCTCCCTCCCCGAAAATACTTCTTTGAATATGTTTGCGAGACGGCGCTCCTCCCGCACCTTCTCCTTGCTTATGAACACATCCTCGAGGGCGAACTCCATACCGCTCCTGACAAACAGAAAATAATCGTCAGGCAGGATGATGAGATACGACGGCTGCGCCGTTCCCGTGTAGTACAATATATTCCGGGAATAGCAGAGCAAGGCGCCACACAGTCCAAGCTCTTCGAGCTTGCATTGCAGGATTCCGATTCTGTCTTGATTTTTCATAAACCCTCCCCTGTCGATGCGCATTGTATGGTCAGTTTTCGCTCATATTAACAAACGCTCTCATGTTCTGGCGGCCATGATTAGATATACTTAGCAATGTTAAACGAGTAGGAAACTGGGATTGTCCTTGATAATCGTCCTTTATCAAGATTAACAAACTGAAACGATGGGTTTGATTTTCAGGGAGGTTGGGTTGATTTCACTAAATATGGATATAGAGGGCAGGCGCTGCGGCTAAGGGGCTATGCTTCCACCTTCTGCCGCCAGATGCTCAGGATTTTGATAGCCGTCTCTCCCGGCAGAGCGTGCAGTCCACGTTCATAGCTGGAGAGAGTTTGTCTTGTCACGCCCACAGCGCGCGCCAGCTCCGCCTGGCGCAGGTAGTGATCGGCTCTGAATCTCCTGATGATCGTCTGCTTCGCTATCAGCTCATCAGCAGTCTTGGGCATATTGAGGGGAGCAGATATCTGCCGATATTTCTCCTTCCGGGCTGGCTTCATCTTCCCGTGAGGCAATCTCGGCCTTTCCTTACTATCTGCGATCCGCCACAGGTCTTCGGACAATTTCACCGTAAGCGCCGTATTGAGCCATTCCTCGAAGTATCCCCTGCTCCGCACAGTCGGTTCCAAGACCGGAATACTCTCTATCACTCCCAAGTCTTCAAGGCGCTGATGTGCCTCGATAAATGCATCGACGGTGTACCCGGGATGCTTCTGGTCTATCTCCTCACCGCAAAAATTCAGAATCGTCTTCGGCGTGGCGCTGGGCAATGACCCCTTCTTCCCGGCAACGGTGCCGACGAGTATCCAGTATGTGCCCAGCTTCTTTGTCAGGGCATCGTGATACGGACTGAGGTGCAATAGAGCCCTGCTGTAATATCCGATCCAGAACAGTCCCTCATGGTCGAGGAAATGCGAAAGCGCTTGGCCGCAGCGAAAGCGGAAAGATGTCCACTTCTCCTTTCCACGCTTGTATTCGATGTCTAGGATGTCGAGGAGTCTGTCCGGTCGCTCCTTACCGAAGGTGACTTCCCCTCCCGTCTTGTAGTCTTTCCAGGCCATGGTTAGGCGCATGTCTGCTAGTCGCAGCACCTCCTGCCTGAAGTCTTCATAGAGGTTCTGCTTGCTGCCATGCCGCACGTAGACGCCGCGCAACTGCGCAATTTCGTCAAGACTGATTCTGGCAATGCCCTTCCGGGGATCCTGCAGCTCCGCGATACGCGACATAAGGATCAGGAACACGTCCGCCGTCTCGACCGATAGGCTATTTACCGCTTGTCGGAGGCTTCCTGAATAGATAAAGCCGAGGCGGGGCGTGTAGTACAACGCTATGGAGTGGTGAAAGCGGCTGCCAAAATCAGGCGGAGGGGCAAAGAAGAACGTTATGCGCCCTGCTTTCGTTTCGTACTTGTACAATGGGCGGCCGTACAGGTCTGACTCCCATATGCTTTTCGGCCCTCCTGCATATATGGCACGTAATGCGGAATGGATGAGCGGACTGACGGGGACAGGCAGCCTCTTCCTGTCACGGTCTGACTTCGCAGTTGGTATCTTATCCGTAGCCAACTGAGGCAAGGAATGAGCATGTCTTTTGGGTTTATCAACCATCTTCATCATCGCCTGCCGCACAAAACCTGTCCTCTGGAATCAT
>DATJBN010000055.1:0-4509 GCA_035515335.1 Syntrophales bacterium
TTCCCACTGCCTTGAGATGATCCATGGCGTACGTTATTATGGGGCGGCCCCGGAGGTGCAGCAATGGCTTGGGACAATCCTCGGTCAGAGGGCGCAGCCGCGTCCCCAGACCGGCGCCCAGGATTACTGAAGTCCTGATGGATGATTTCCCCATGTCCTGTTCTCAGTAAAGTTTCTCCATGTCCGCTCCACGGAAGTAGTGTTTGAGTATCGCAGGAGCGCTGAAGCCCTTGAGGGCCATCACGGCCGCCCCTATCTGGCACAAGCCGACGCCGTGTCCCCAGCCAGCGCCCTGAAAGATAAAACGTGCCGGCAATTCGGACTCATCCTGTTCCTTACAAACGATGAAGGCGCTGCTCATGAGGTGGCTTCGGGAAAGCCAGCGGCGTATCTCGAGCTCCTTCCCGACGGTTACGGTCTTTTTTGCCCCCTTTATCATCAGCTTCACTATACGGCCGGAGGGACCGCGGAGAACAGGGATAATGTCCGTGATGTCTCCGAAATCGATACCGGACTTCTCTCTGATGATCTCCTCAAGCTCCGTGCGTGCGTATGCCACATTCCAGCGGAAAAAATCAGTCGTCTCTCGATCGAAGTCGGAAAGTATTCGGCGCAGGATATCTTTATCATGGGTATTGCAGTATGCGTCCGGCTCAGCCATGATCCACTTCCTTGCTTCCTCCTCCGTCCGTATGGGGTCGTGCGGTGTTCCCGAGTCCGGAACAGATGTGAGGTAAGGAACTGAAACATCCTCCCATGTGTTTGCGAAGTCTTCGGTAAGGCCACCGCAGGCCTTATGATAGCGGGCATCGCAGATTTCGTTTCCGTGGACGAGGAAAATGCCTCGCGTCTCCGTGACCGCATTCCTCGCATTCTCCGATGCAATCCTGGTTACCCCCTGATACCGCTGGCAGTGATCGTCCGCGCAAACATCGAAGCGTTCGTGATCGACCCTATTGTAATACCTTATGACCTCGTGCGATTCCGGTGCGGAACCCGCTTCGGGAGAGCGCTTCACCTTGCCTTTCCCTTTCAGCATCGCCAGGAGCCAGCTCCGGGAGGCAATCGCATGCGCCTTGAGAAATTCCAGGGGTGCTTCAGGGTTCATCTCTGACGAGATCACACTTGCTATGTAATCCTCAAGGAGGACCCTGTTTACCGCCGTTATCAGGTCATCCTTATCCGTGATGATTATCAATTCTCCGCGGAACGTCTGTTCCTGTTTTCGTTCCCAGTGAAACCTCACGCCAATGGTTACATCGGAAAGGGTGAAGGTTGACGATTCGAGTGGAGCACATCGGACCTCTTTCTCACGGAGTAGGGTGCGTCCTTTCCCATCAGCTAAGATGATCTTACCAGCCTCTGTGCGGGCACTGAAGGCGCCGTCCAGGCGTAGAGTGCCGTTGATGAGGAACGGGCCGTTGAGGGCACCCGACACACACACGTATGCCTCTATGATGCCTACGTCTATGTAAGGTTCTTCCATCATATGCAAGAAGGCCATAGCAATCTGCCCATACCAGAAAGAGGCGCACAATTCAATGCCTAACCCTTCGTTTGCTTTTTCAGCGTGATCGGTTTCAGCCAGAATGTGGAGAGCACGAAGGCAAGAAATACGATTGTTGCGTAAGTAATCTTCTCAAGAGTCAGGTCAGGAACGTAGATTAACTTTTCGATGGCACTGATCGTGAATTTTCCCGGGTAGACATGCACGGACTGCCCCTTGGATTTCAGATAGACCTCGAGGTGGGTGAGGGGGCATATTGTGTGCGAGAGCTGCATTCCGACGGTGACGAAGAGGGCGAGAAGGTGAATGACACGCCATCTGTGCAGATTCAGATAGAGGAACACGGGACAACCGAGGATGATAAAGGCGATCCATAGGAGGTGAGTGATGAGTACCAGATCTGCTGCAATAGTGTAAGACATATGAATGCAGAGTTTAAAATGTAAAAGTCAAAATGCAAAAAGACTATGCACTTTTCCATCGTTCAATTGCATCAGCCGCTGCGGAACGGCCCTGATCATATCCTTCCTCGAGGATGGTTTTATCCCGACAGAGCCGCGACACGTGGAAGTCATTAGGCGGCGAGACCTCAACGACAACCACGCCGCCAGGCGGGTTTGCTATCAACCTTATAGATTCATTGTAGCGCGTGACGCGTCCGGCCATGACCTTGACAAGAGCAGGATACCGACGCATATGCCAGCGAATAAAAAAATCCAGGGGGTCTTTATGCTTGAGGTAACCGTGTCGGCGGGAACGGACAACCATTATTCTCTTTGCCCCCAGGGCGATGGCCTTGCCAACGGGGATCGCATCAGTCACACCGCCATCCGTCATCTGGCGGCCATCCAGAAGGGGGCAGGCACGATAGAGAAGAGGCAAGGCACTCGATGCCTTGAGGAGGTGCTCAAGATCATTGGCGCTCGTTTCTTTATAAACGGCATCGCCTGACTGCACGTCCGTGAGTACCACGAGGAAGGGCTTTCCCTTTTCATAGATTTTCTTGAGGTCAAGGCGGATCTCACGAATGGTGGTGTTCCAAAGCCAGTCAAGGTCCATTAGATGGCCGCCCGAGAGAAATCTAAAGGCGTCGATGAACTCGGGCCGGAGCGAATAGTCGACATAAATCTTTTTGTTGCGGCCCGGCATCTCGGCAAGGAAGGCGGCGAGATTTGACGCCCCCGAGGAGACGCCCACGTAGAAATCGAAGGGATCGAAGCCGGCCTCAAGAAAGCAATCGAGAAGACCTGTCGAGAAGACCCCTCTCATTGCTCCACCCTCGATGACGAGAGCCGTTCGCATGGATTGAGCCTCGTCATTCCCGTGATCTTCAGATGTCATCGCTGTTGGCCCTTTTGATAGCAAAATAATTAAACGGGGGGTGTGTGGGAATGTGTATTATCCACGAGCCGGTCGTGGACGAAACCGATATGACCGCGGAGCACATAGAACTGATCCGCGAAGGCGGCCGGAACTTTCATCCTGTTGACCTCCCCCTCGATGGCGTCAAGCCTCTCAAGCAATTGCTCTCTCTTTTCCGGCCCTATGCCTGCCATCAAGTCCTTTTCGAGAGAGAGAAGCACGCGGTACCACCTGTAGATACGCATCCTCATCCTCCACCTGTAAACGGCTGGTATTGTCCGGAGGACAGGGATCATAAGAACCACCACGGGTACGAAAACGATTATGACGCGGGAGAGAAGACTGGCCATCCAGAACGGTAGATACCGGTAGAGAAAGCCTTTTCCGGACTTGTAGTAGCGGACGGCATCGTCACTTATGCTGTACTCGTGCTCAAGAGGGGCGGGGAACTCGCCTCTCTGTTTGAAGAGGCCCGCTTTTCCGTGTACGTCCTGCGCGGCCTCTATCAGAAGATCGGATAATGCCGGATGGAGACCTTTTCTCGCGATGATCTCGACGGTGGGACCGATAAGGTATACGTCATGATGAGGAATGTCTTTTCCAAAATCAATGGAGCCCCTGGGCAGATCGAGTTTATTCAGGTAGGGGAAGCGCCGCACGTAGGCCTCGGCCTGATTGAAGTCGAATAGGTCTATTTGCGGGGTCTGGAGGAGTTTATGAATCAGCTGAGGCGATGCGGAATCCCCCATCAAGAAGATGGCGTCAAGTTTGCCATCTATCAATGCCTGAGCCGCTTCTTCCGTGTCAATCTCAGATAGCAGGGTCGAACCGCCCGGTACAATTCCGTTGGCCGCGAGAAGTGCGGATGCGAGAGAATGGGTTCCACTCCCCGCGGAACCGATCGCGAGCCGCTTGCCTGTAAACTGAGAAAGCACTTCCTCTGGCCTCGCTCCCCTGTAAAATACGAGGAGCGGCTCGTAAGAAATGCTTCCCAGGGAGACGAGGTTGTCTACGCCGAAACCGGAGGCCAGCCCGCCTTGGACAAATCCGATGTCTACAGAAAATGACGGATTGCGGAGCCTCGTGAGATTATCGAGAGAGCCGTTCGAAGGAAGTATCTTCAGCTTCACCCCGTTGCGGGCGAGTATCTTGCGGTACTTTTCGGCATTTGTCGCAAAGAAACTGCCTTCAGGACCGCTCGTGATGGAAATCGTGTGGGGCGGCGCTGAATAAATGAAGAGAAAAACGGCAGTAACAATAATAAGGCAGGCCGAGAAAAATACGACCAGAGACACCTTGTCCCCGAGCCCAAATATCTCGGCAAACGCAGCTTGAAGATTACGTAGACTGAATTTATGGCGACCAGCCATCGCCCATACCCTTTCTCTCTGCGCCCGGTCTCAATGTGTATACCACAAGGGACATGACTGCCGCTTGAGAAAGCAGGATATCTCGGCGCATCATAATCACTATAGGTTCCGATAAGACAAACTGCAACACAAAAAATAGTTGCGCTGGGACCGAGATCCATTTCTAATCCTTTTGCCATGTGCAAATAAAGATTTTATACGGCAGAGGACATCCTTCGCTGTATTGCATTCTGCGGGGACGTCTGTTAAACGACAAATAGGTGTGGAGGC
>DATJBN010000056.1:0-5025 GCA_035515335.1 Syntrophales bacterium
AGGTAACTGGAAGGAATATGGCAGAGAGATTATCGTATAAAGATGCGGGAGTTGACATCGACAAGGCCAACCTCTTTGTTGATAGGATAAGGACTATTACGAAATCGACTTTTCGCAAGGAAGTGATGAGTTCCATCGGTGGATTCGGAGGGCTCTTTCGACTGGATACGGGAAGATACAACAATCCGGTACTTGTGTCGTCAACAGACGGTGTGGGAACCAAGTTAAAAATAGCACAGGCGATGGACAGGCACGATACCATCGGGATCGATCTCGTCGCAATGTCTGTAAACGATGTACTCGTCCAGGGAGCGGAGCCGCTCTTTTTCCTCGATTATATTTCTACCGGTGCGATTGAAACGGAAAGAGAGGTTAAGATCGTTGAAGGAATCGTCAAGGGTTGTCAGGAGGCGGGCTGCGCCCTTATCGGCGGAGAGACGGCAGAAATGCCCGCATTTTACAACAAAGGCGACTACGATCTTGCAGGATTTTGCGTCGGCATTGTAGAAGCTGATAAGATAATCGACGGATCGGAAATCCGTGTCGGCGACAGGATCATCGGCATTGCGTCGAACGGCATCCACAGCAACGGGTTTTCCCTTGCCAGGAAGGTGCTGTTCGAAAAAGCGAGGCTGGGTCTCAATGACAGGCCGGAAGAACTTTCCATCTCTATTGGAGAGGAGCTTCTCCGTCCAACGAGGATCTACGTTAAACCTCTGCTTAACCTCATCAAGAATTTCAGCATCAAGGGCGTTGTACACATAACGGGCGGCGGATTCATCGACAATATACCACGGATACTGCCAAAGGCGTGTCGGGCGGTTATACTGAGAGACAGCTGGGACATACCGCCTGTCTTTATGTTTCTGAAGAGGCTCGGGAATATCGATGATGGGGAAATGTACAGGGTGTTTAACATGGGCATTGGCTTGATGGTTATAACGGCTCAAAGGGACGCAGCGGAGATAGCAGAGCGACTCGGAAACCTGGGCATGCGCGCGTATGCCATAGGCTTTATAGACAGGAAGGACGAAAACCAGCCATCCGTATCATTCATCTGATCATATGAGAGAGAAAGTAAAACTGGGCATCCTCGCATCGGGGAGCGGATCGAATCTCCAGGCGATCATAGACAATATTGAGAACGGCCGACTTGACGGAGAGATCAAGGTGGTTATTTGTAATAACGATGATGCATATGCCCTTATCAGAGCGAAGAAGCACAACATTCCGTCGGTAGTCATAAGGCATTCTGAGTTCAAGAACAGGGAGGACTTCGATCGCAAGATGGTTGACGTCCTGAAATCGTTTTCCGTAGAACTTGTCGTGATGGCCGGATTTATGAGGCTCCTAACGCCTCTCTTCCTGAATACATTCCCACTGAGAGTCATGAACATCCATCCCGCGATCCTCCCCGCCTTCCCCGGCACTCATGCGCAAAAAAGGGCTGCTGACTACGGTGTCCGATTCTCAGGCTGCACCGTCCATTTTGCCGACGAGGGTGTGGACTCGGGGCCTATCATCATCCAGGCGGTTGTCCCCGTTTACGATGATGATACAGAGGATACACTTGGCGCAAGAATTTTGAAGGAAGAACACAGGATATTTTCACAGGCAATACAATTCTACGCCGAACGAAGAATAGAAATCATCGGGAGGAAGGTGATAATAAAAGACAGCGCGCAGATTCCGGAGACGCCACTCCACAATCCTCCCGTGACGGCCTTTTAGCCGGTGGTTTTGCAGTCTCAAGAGTTTCAGAAGCAATTGGGGAATATCTCGATCGTCAACGGCTCATGCGCCGGGTCCTTCCTTAAACTATGTACGACGTTATTGTAATTGGCAATGACCTGAGTTCCATCGTTGCTGCAACATTGATTTCGCACAGCGGAAAAAAGACCGCCCTCTTATCGGAAGGTGACTGTAAACACGTTTACTCCGATTACGGCTACACCTTCAACATCGACCCCCTGCCCCTGACAGGATTCGGCCCCTCACAGGTGTGCTCGAGCCTTCTTGACGAGGTAGGAATACTGTTTCCTGAAGGTCCAGGTCTTGAGCAACTGAATCCCGGCCTTCAGATCGTTCTTACCGACCACAGGATAGATTGCCCGAGCAGCCTGAAAGAATTGCTCGTCGACATGAAACGCGAGTTTCCAGCTGAGGCGCGTGATATAGCGAAGCTCTACACTTCCATTTTGAAAATAGGCGAGATCGTTGAAGAACAAATTAACCCCAGGCGGAATATAACGCGTTCAAGCCTGGCCAACGGTCTTTCATTCGTCAACAGGCTCTCTGCGATCATTAAGGAGAGATTCTTTCTTTCCAGAAAATTCAAGTCAATTACGGCGAATCCTTCCATCGCCCGTGTTCTTGAGGCACAGAAAGCCGTGCTGTCGAATTCTGCGGGGCCAAACAACGGCACAATTTCTGTCGGCGCGGCATATGCACTGTCACTTCCCCTCAAGGGAATGTTTCATCACGTTTGCGGCAATGAAAAGCTCATTGAGTTGTTGAGGACCTCTTTTTCCGCCTCCGGAGGACAACTTATCGATAACTGCTCCATCATGAGGCTTGCGGTCAGCAGCAAGGTTGTCGACGTTGATTTCTCTACACCCGACGCACTGTCGTCGATCCAGGGGCGCTACCTCATCACAACCACAAAGTGGGAAAAACTTAGACTCCTTCTTGCGGACAACCGAAAATTCAAACGCGTTGAGCGAAGGTTCCGGTCGGTGAAGACAGCATACTATCCTTTTACACTGCATATGGGTGTCCTTGAGAAGGGCCTTCCTGAAAAGATAGCAACATATGTTGCCGTTGTTATTGACAAGAACAGGCCCGTGATGGACGATAATCTCGTTCTTCTCGAAGTCAGTGCAAAAAATTGTGAGGCACGTGCCCCTGCGGGAAGGAGGGCGCTATCCGCTACAGTATTTCTGCGGGAAAGCCCGCTTACATTAACGAATGACGAGCTCAAGGAAATATCGCAGATAATTTTTTGCGCCCTTGAGAGATTTCTCCCTTTTATCAGAGAGAATCTCGATTTCCTCAACATCGGCATCTCAATCGAGCTCTCGCGAAAGTCCCAGGAACTTGTAAACAAGAAGTACACAATGCTGTCGAGGCCGCTTCTTGGTATCGGAGGGTTGTCCAACAGAACCCCGCTCCGCAACGTCTTACTCACCGGAGGGATGCTGGAGGCAGAACTGGGTTTCCAGGGAGAGATCATGACAGGAATAAATGCCGCCAATTCAGTCATAGCAAAGGAGAAGAATAATGCATAGTGCGTCCTATGATTTTAGCATCCGGGATCTCGGGGAGAGGGCGATACCCTCACCCGTAGCCGTAAGCTATTACACCTCCGACAGCAAGCGCATCCTTCATAATATCTATCTTGATCATTATAAGGACCTGGCGCTTGCCGGCGGCACGCCTCCTTCGATTGAAGTTGCGGGTCCCCGGGAAAATATCTTCTTTGACCCTGCCCAGACAAAGGCGGCTATCGTCACTTGTGGCGGCCTGTGCCCTGGAATCAATGACGTGATCAGGGCAATCTTCATGGAATTGTTTTATCGATACGGGGTGAAGAATGTAGTTGGCATTAAGTACGGATTTCAGGGTTTGGTCCCAAAATACGGACATCAGGTAATGGAGCTGACACCGGATATTGTCAAAGACATTCACACTTCAGGCGGCAGTATCCTCTCATCGTCACGAGGTATGCAGGATCCGGCAGAAATGGTAAACACGCTCAAGAGAATGAACGTCGATATACTTTTCTCTATCGGTGGAGACGGCACCATGCGTGGAGCAAGGGCTATCACGGACGAAATAATGAAAAGAAAACTCAACATAAGCGTGATCGGCATACCGAAAACCATCGACAATGACCTCAACCTAATACAAAAGACATTCGGGTTTGATACAGCCATCTCAGAGGCGGTTAAGGCAATTCAGTGCGCCCACGCGGAGGCTAAGGGAGCGCCTATGGGAATAGGCCTGGTAAAGATCATGGGACGTCAGTCCGGCCACATCGCTGCCGGCGCGGCCCTCGCACAGGGAGACGTGAACTTTGTTCTCATCCCCGAGGTATCCTTCGAGCTGGAAGGCGACTGCGGTTTTCTCAAGTCTCTGGAAAATCGCTTGCGGAGAAGCGGGCACTGCGTGATCCTCGTTGCGGAAGGCGCCGGGCAAGAATTGATACACAAGGGGGACGGCCCTATTGAGACAGACGCCTCGGGCAATATAAAACTTCTTGATATCGGGACATTCCTGAAGACTGAGATAGAAAAGCACCTCAAGAAAGTCGGCTTGGAAACCAACCTGAAGTATATAGATCCCAGCTACACGATTCGCAGTGTGCCCGCGAATGCAAGTGACAGCATCTATTGCGGCGCTCTGGGTCAATATGCGGTCCATGCCGGCATGGCGGGCAAGACCAGCATGCTTGTCGGTTTGATGAAAGACGAATACGTACATCTCCCCTTTCAGTTAGTTACCTCGGGCTCCAAGGTAAATCCCGAGGGTAATATTTGGATGCGCGTGCTCGAGACCACAGGCCAGCCACCGTGCATGAGGGCTTAACGGATTTCATGATTCCCTGTTCCTGTCTCGTGGAGACCGCGCAGATAATCGCGGATCGCTTCTGATTATTGCCACTTAGTCGCTGCAGCCCTTTCTGAATAGAATAATTCTCTGCATATTAGTAGTATTTGCCTACCAATCTTCTACTTAATAATCACTATTGTCTTCCAAAACCAATGATGCAACAAAGTGTTAGATTAGATGTGTATATATGCGTCAGGACACAGAGAATGTTTAACTCTCGCGGCGGAGGTTTAGAACAAATACGTCTCGGGTCTCACCATGAGCGAAAATTTAAAATTACTGATCCTTGAGGATGTTCCCACGGATGCGGAGCTGATGGTTGAGGAGCTTGCCGAGGCGGGGATGTCGTTTGTTTCGAAGCGTGTAGCGACGAAGGCCTCGTTCGTAAATGCCATTTCCGATTTTGCTCCGGAT
>DATJBN010000057.1:0-6353 GCA_035515335.1 Syntrophales bacterium
AGATTCTCCTTCAGCATAGGCCGCCGCATTTTCGCCGGCAAGATATCCGGTTGAAAAGGCGGCCTGGAGATTGTATCCGCCCGTGTCCGCATCGATATCGATCAATTCCCCGCACAAATAAAGGCCCTTCACTTTGCGCGATTCCATCGTGAGCGGATCGATCTCTTTTAGAGACACGCCCCCTGCCGTCACGATGGCGGACGCCATGGGGAGAGGTTGTTTGATATTAAAGCGAAGGGACTTGAGGTGATCGAGAAGCCTCTCGCGCTCGGACGCATTGATCTGACATCCAGGCTTATCCGCCGGGATTTGTGTCGCTGCAACGAGCGGGTCGACCATCTTCCCGGGTACGAGCCCTTTTACAATACTGCTGTATCTCTTTCTACTGCACCGGTCGAAATCGCGCTGAAGCCTCCTGCGCAACTGGTTCCTGACCAGCGCGGGCTTGAGGTCTATCGAGACACTCACCGGTCCCCGCTCGAGTGCATCGACGATTGCCAGGCTCATAAGAAGCGTAACGGGTCCTCCGACGCCGAAATGGGTGATCATCATCTCGCCCATGCGACTTTCTATGACAGGCGCGCGTGGTCTTTTGCTCCCGGTGCCGCGGCCTGTATCGTCTGCCGGGACGGAGGAAGGATCAATCTCATTTGCGCGGCAGCGAAACGCGGTAAGACGAACATTCCGGAGACTCGCCCCCTGCATGGATTTCGCGAGACGGGTTTCCTCGACGACGAGAGGCACCAGTGCTGGGCGGAGCTTTGTTATCGTGTGGCCAAGGGCGTCAGCCAAGGCATAACCGTCGCCCGTTGAACCCGTTGCCGGATAGGTTGCACCGCCTGTTGACAGGACGACAGCTTCCGCCTGCCGCCTGCCATCCAGCATCGCCACCCCTGTTACCCTACCGTCACGGACTTCGATTCCAGTCACCCTGCTGTTTCTCAATATCTCCACACGCTGATCAGAGAGATATCTCTCGAATGCACCAACGACGTCTTGCGCCCTGTCGGAAACGGGGAATACCCTTCCACCCCTTTCCGTCTTCGTCGCAATACCGTAGCGGTTAAGGAAGGCGATGAGATCATCACGAAAGAACCGGCGAAAGGCCCTGTAGAGGAAGCGGCCGTTCGGCCCGTACATGGATATGAAATGTTCGATGTCTTTGGCGTTTGTCAGATTACAGCGCGTCTTGCCGGAAAGAAGTATCTTCTGGCCGAGCCTCCCGGTCTTTTCGAGGAGCGTCACGTGAGCGCCTTTCTCAGCAGCCCTCCCGGCAGCCATCATGCCGCTCGCACCGCCGCCGACAACGATTACGCTTCCCCTGTGACGCATAAGATCAACTCCAACTGCCGTATCCGCTTTCGCACCGCCGCTTATGCAGACTGAATTCCCGCGATCCGCCGATTTTTCATACGGGTAGCATGAAAAGAAATTAAGGGTCAAGGCAATTCCAAGGCCCCCGCACCATGACCCTTGTGTTGGAAAATACGTTGTGTTATGAAACGACAAACGAAGAAGAGCGGCAACGGAGGAGCGTCATCTGGTGAAGAGATTGCCTTATCTGGGGACAATGACGACCAAGATCATTCTGCGTGTGCGTCCGGACGTCCATCGCGGGCTCGCCGAGTGGAAAAAAAGGGCCGGGGAGATCCCCGATCCTGAACTCCGCAAACAGGCGCTGATGAGCATCGAGACGAAGACATTCCATTGTGAAGGTGGGTCCATTTACGCCCTGCTCGCCGGTGAGCGCTATGATGAGGCTTTGCGATTCATTATCGCTTATCAAACCATCAGCGATTACCTGGACAACCTCTGTGACCGCAGCACGTCCCTTGATCCCGACGATTTCCGAGCCCTTCATGAGTCAATGCACCATGCTCTGATGCCGGATGCACCTGCCACCGATTATTACCGGCTCCGAAACGAAAAGGATGACGGTGGTTATCTCTTGTCCCTCGTTGCGACCTGTCAGGAGGTTCTCAAAACGCTCTCGACACATAATGTCATCAGTCCTGCCCTTCACGGACTCTGCGGCTATTATTGTGAACTGCAGGTGCACAAGCACGTAAGATCGGAGGAGCGCGTGAGCCGCCTTGCGGCGTGGTTTGATACGTACAAGGATAAATTGCCCCCGATGACCTGGTATGAATTTGCCGCATGCGCTGGATCCACCCTCGGCATCTTCTGCATTGTAGCCAATGCATTGCGTGAAGGCTGTTCGCAGGCGCTGGTTGCAAGTATTAAGGAGGCATATTTTCCATGGGTGCAGGGACTGCACATACTGCTCGATTATCTTATCGATCAGGAAGAGGATCGGGCCGGCGGCGATTTGAATTTCTGTTCCTACTATCCCGACGGCAATGTTATGACGGCAAGGCTGATGCATTTCTACAGGCAGGCGGACCAGAGCATCTCACGCCTCCCGAACGCCCGCTTCCATCACATGATTAATCGCGGCCTCTTGGGAATGTATCTCGCCGATAAGAAAGTGGACCGGCAGAAAGACGTGAGAAAGGTAGCGAGAAAGATGATCCGTGCCGGGGGCATGGTTACACTCTTTTTCTTCCTTCACTGCTGGGTCTATAGGCGAATCAAAAGATAGCGATGAGATTGCGGAAACGTATTCTCCCGAATCCTCCTCCTCATCTGGTTACAAACGACTTTTAGAACGGCAGGTTTAGGGGTTTGATACACGAGGGGATCGTCTTTATCGTAAATCCTCATGCAGGCAACGGCAGAGTAGGCAGGCAGTGGCCCCGCATCCATGCCATGGCGCGAGATCGCCTCGGTCGCTTTGCATCTTATCTGACGGCAAATTCCGGAGACGCACAGATGATAGCGAAGAAGTGTCTTACCCGCGGTGCCGAGCTGATTGTATGCGTCGGCGGGGACGGCACGCTCAATGAGATAGTCAATGGATTCATGGATGCAAGAGGAGAAATGATTCGTGAAGCAGTGCTCGGTTTCATACCAGGGGGTACGGGATGCGATTTCATCAAGACCGTGCCTATCCCTTCCGGGGTCGAGGAATCTCTCGATACTATCAAGGAAGGATACACAAGAACAATTGATATAGGGCGACTTCGTTATCACAACGACCTGGGCGTTCCGGGTGTCCGCTATTTCCATAATATTGCCAGTTTCGGCCTCGGCGGTGAGGTTGATGAGCGCATCAACAAGAGCAGCAAGGCGTTCGGTCCCTTTATCTCCTTCATCTGGGCGACCTTAATCTCTCTCTTTCTTTACGGTAAGAAGAGTATACTAATCAGCATCGATGATTCGTATGACGAGAGGGTGACGGTTTGGAATATCGCTGTGGCTAACGGGCGGTATCACGGCGGTGGGATGCTCGTGGCCCCTGATGCACGCGTGGATGATGGTCTTTTTCATGTGACTGTTATCGGGGATTTAAGTCTCGCAGAAGTCTTCACGCATCTCCCCAAACTGTACACGGGCCGCATCAAGGATATCAGAGGGGTGACGATCCTGACCGGGAAGAAGGTGGGCGCGACCTCCGAGGAGCGCGTCCTCGTCGATTGCGATGGGGAACAGCCTGGATGTTTGCCGGTGGTTGCTGAGATGATGCCTGCAGCTCTGACGATGATTACAAAGAAAGTATAGATATTATGTGCTTGCTGTTCTCATGACGGAATTGATGAAAAATTACTCAACAACTGGGGTCTAATTCTCCATTTTTAGTGAAATATTTTCCGAGCCGTCTGGGCTGCCGCAATTTAATCCCCCGTAATTGTAAATAGTTAGTCCAATATCCGAGGAGCACAAATCCTGGTATGCAGATTGCACGAATCAATAGATTCAAGTTGAAAATCCTTTAAAACAGCGGAAGATTCCTTATTTTTGGAAATACCGGAAGGAGGTTGCCTGAAATGAAACGATTGATAGTGCTCGCTGCAGGCCTTGTATTTATGTTCAGTGCCGCCGTCTTCGCTGTTGACGGGCCCTCCCAACCTTCTGTGAAAGCGGGTTCGAAACCACCTAAAGAAACAAGGGTAAGCATAATCGGAATCGTTAAAGAAATTTCCGATACGACGATATCCGTCGAAAGGACCGTGAGAGGGGAAACGGAAGTCATGGAATTCGCGCTGGAGAAACCAGTGGAAAAGATCAATGTCGGCGATAAGGTCAAAATCAATTACCTCAAGCGAGACGGGAAGAACGTCGCCACGAGGGTGAGTCCATTCGTGGTAAAGAAGATTATAAAGAAGACTTCACCCCTGAAGGAGACGAGGCCGACGTCACCTGAAGCTTCACCTCCCTCAAAATAATATCACGAAGCATTTCAAACTTTCGGCATTATCAGGCACGGAACACTCTGTGCCTTTTTTGTCCCTTTTTTTCGGTCAGAGGGAGCGATTGTGTTTTATTTTCTTTTCTGGTATGAGCGGGTAGTTAACAATCATTAGTAGCAGGTGCGCCTTTTGCCGACACTGAAGCGTTTTATTGAAAGACTGATATACAGGGCGTCCAATATGACTGTGCGGACGCGGCTGATCGTTCTGACTGTTCTGGGTCTGGCACTGACGATGACCGTGTGGGGCTGGATACAATTGAGGGTGCTGAACGTCCTCCTCATAGAGCAGCAGGTAAAGAGGCTCTATGACCTCGCTGACACCGTCAGCACCTACTACCAGCATTTCCCGACGGGCAAAGGTCTATCGGCACTCGACGATGCATTGGAGGATCACATAAAATCGGATGACAGGCTGGCGCGTATCGATCTATTTTCAATCGTCAACGGTGAAGTGGAATATATCGTGGGCGCGGGGCGCGTCCCCTATGAATGGCCCGAAAATATCATAGGTGCAGCCGCCGAGAAAACGAAGACGCAGCATGTGGAGCTCAATACGGACGGCGGGCCGGCCTTGGGGCTCTTGTATCCGTTTCTCTCAGAGAAAGACACGCAGGTCTTCGTCGGTGTGATCGTCTTCTCGCAAACCAGACTTGAAATCCTGGCCCGCGCAAAACGCCTGCTGCTCTTCAGCACGGCAGGCCTTTTATTTGCCATCCTGTTCGTGCTTGCCTTAAGCTACAGATGGCTGATCGGCAGGCCGCTGGGAGTTATTATCGATACGATCGACGACTTCCGAGCAGGCAAATATGTAAAGAGGATTCCGATCGCCAGGCTTGATGAATGGGGGCATCTTGCGAATCACTTCAACGTGATGGCCGAGGAGATCGAAAGAGTGCTGGCCCGGAACCAGGAGCTACAGAGACATCTGGAAGAGAGGGTTCAGGAAGCAACTCACAACGTGGTTCAGCTTCAGCAGCAGGTGAACCAGCTCCAGCAACTGACGGCGCTCGGTTACCTCACGGCAACACTGGCCCATGACCTGGGCACGCCGCTGCACTCGATTGCCGGACTCGCACAACTGCTTCTGGAGCGCGACTCGTGGCCGCCGGATGTCGGCAGAAAACTGGAGCTGATAGTCCAGCAGACCCAGAGACTCAACACGGTTATCCAGAATGTTCGCCATGCGACGCGTCTTCCGGAGCCGCATTTTGAGGCGGTCACCGTACCGGAACTCCTGAATGAGACGCTTCCTCTTGTCGAGCCGCTGATGCAGAAGTCGGGCGTTCAGCTGATCGTTGAGGTGGAGGACAATATTCCTCTTCTCTTCGTCGACAGATATCGCGTCCAGACCGCGCTCTTCAATCTCATCCAGAATGCACTGGAGGCGATGTCCGGAGGAGGCAGGATCGCCGTCACCGGGCGTGCTGTGACGGAAGAGCGTACTGTGGCCGTTGCGGTCGAGGACAATGGTCCCGGTATACCGCCGGAGTTATTGGCGAGGGTGTGTGAGCCCTTCTTCAGCACCCACAGGGATGAAGGTCTCAGGGGACTCGGCCTTGCTATCGTACAGGATATTGTCAAGGTTCACGGCGGCAAGATCGAAATGAAAAGTGAGGCCAGGGAGGGGACCAAAATCGTTCTCTACTTTCCGATCGTCGAGAACATGGCTTCGCCAGAACATCCTCAGGAAGTGCCTTCTCTCAATAAGCCGTAGCGCTGAATCTTCGTCCGCAGCGTCTTTCGGTCAATCCCAAGCAGTTGAGCCGCTTGGCTCTGGTTCCATGACGTAGCCTGCAGCGCCTGGATGATCTGCTTTCTCTCCGCCTCTTCGAGGGGAGGCAGGAGAGGATGGTTATCGTCACGGCTCGGACGGAATCTCTCCGGCAGGTGCTCGGGCAGGACCACCATGAAAGGCGACAGGAGCAGCGTCTGCTCAAGGACGTTCTGCAGCTCCCTCACGTTGCCCGGCCAGTCATAGGTCATGAGAAGCTCCATAGCCTCATCAGAAATGCGTACGGAAGGATATCCGATCTTTTTCAGG
>DATJBN010000058.1:0-6030 GCA_035515335.1 Syntrophales bacterium
GCTTGACTTCATCCCTTCCGTCCTAGTGGCAAGAAGGCTTGAAGGCGTAACCTTCGGACTTGGCGCCTCAATCCTGGTCTCGAAAAAGGCGCTTGATGAAATAGGCGGTCTTTCAGTCATCGCCGACTATCTCGCAGACGATTACCAGATCGGCAACAGGATTTGGAAGAAGGGCTACAAAATAATCCTTTCGCGTTATGTCCTGGAAGATGTTGTCGGAAACATGAGCCTCACCGGTCATCTGGTGCACCAGCTCAGATGGGCACGAACGTACAGGGCATCGCGTCCAAAAGGCTATCTGGGTTACGGGATTACCCACGTGCTGCCCTCTGCGCTGGTCTTTCTCGCGTGGTATGGTCCGACAGTGTCTTCACTTGCACTCGTCGGAGGCGTCCTGTTCTTAAGGTCCCTCCTTGCCTTCATAATTTACAAAAAGGTAATAGCCGAGAAAAAATGGCTCAGGTGGCTGATTCTCCTGCCCATCAAGGACATGTTAAGCTTTTTCATTTGGTGCTGGAGCTTTCTGGGGCGAAAAGTTTACTGGAGAGGCCGGTATTACAGGCTTCTGAAGGGGGGAAAGATTGTATCGTGCAGATGAATGAGAAAAGACTTTTCATTTTTTCTCAGGACATTCCCGAGGGCCGATTGACTGTGTTCTTCCCTTTTTCTGTAATTGATGAATTGACTAAAGCTTTGATGAATGAAATAATGGGAGCAAATGCGGAGATGCCGTCTGATAAGTACATAATCATGATGATTGAGAGAGGTGGTCATGCAGGACAGCAGGAGATATACGAGATTTACGCTCAAAGTGCTGGAAGTAACCGGCAAGATTATTTTTGCCTCTGAGGTCGAAGTTGTCGATATAAGTATCGGCGGCATATCCATAAAAGCCAACAGACGGCTCAATATCGGCGGAGAATATGTGCTCAAATTAGAGGATCGGCAGCGGGCAATCTCCCTGAAAGGTACTGTGGTATGGTCCTCACTCGGCGAAACCAAGCAGGGACGCCATGGAGAAGTGATCCCGATATACAAAGCAGGCCTTAAATTCCTGAATATTTCGGTAGAAAAGATAACGGAACTCCTGAATTTCATCGAAGATCATAAGAAAGAAGAAGTATATGTGATAGGAAGTTCAAGGCTCAATATCCGGTTTCATGTCGATGACGAGAAGAAAACGCTTCTAGATTACCCTGCAAGCTACAAGGCAAAAAAGATCAGTCTCGGAGGCATGCTTATCGAATGTGTATTGCCCTTGGAAATAGGAAGCACGATACCCATGGAATTATTTCTCCATAACGATAACATTATTAAGTTCGTGGGAAGAGTTGCCTCATGCCTGGTCTTAGAGGATGGCGGCCAAAAATTATATGATGTAGGGATCGAGTATCTGGGGTTGACGGACAAAGACAAGGATGTGCTTAAGTCTTTTGTGAACTATTGCGCGGCCATCGAAGCCAAGAGCAAAGCCGACTAAGTTACGATATCGGCTGCTTCAAGTCAATTCCTCTCTTCTAATCTTCTGATAAAACTCGCACTTCTTGCAGTCTTCGTATTTCTGTGCAAACGTCCCCTGGACCTTGCCTTCGCAGAACGTGCCGGCAACTGCCCAGCAGACCCTTCCGAGATTGGGGTATGCCGGACATTTCATTGAGGAGTCTTTGTCCCTTCCGCATTTCATATATTCCCAGCACTTCACCTGCAGTGATTCTTCTTCGCTCTGGTAGGGGAAATAAATGGTGAACGCGGAGCCTCTGCCTTTAGCGCTTTCAGCCCTGATGAATCCGCCGTGCTCTTCCATGATCTTTCTTGTGATCGAAAGACCGAGCCCTGTGCCGTGACCGGTCTTCTTGGTGGAATAAAAAGGCTCGAAAATAAGGGGAAGGTCCTCGGACTGAATCCCCTCTCCTGTGTCGACGACCCGCACGAACATATATGCCACATTGTTCATTTCCTCCCTTCCGGCCGCCACGGTCAATTCACCCCCGCCCGGCATCGCATCCACCGCATTGGTGATAAGGTTGCCCAGGGCCTGCCTGACCTGGTCCCTGTCTGTAAGGACAGGCAGGAGCCCTTCTCCCGTGTTTGTCTCGATGCGTATCGACTGTTCCCTGCAAAGATCTTCGTATATCTTCAGGGTGTCGTGGACGATCTCTTCTATATTGTGCTTTTCGAGATGACTCCTCGCATCCCTTGAAAAGGTGAGTACGTCCTTCAATATCTTCTCAAGCCTGTCCGCCTCTGCTAACACTATCTCAGAGTATTCCTTCTCTTTGTCGCTTTCGGCGATCTTGTGCAGTCTGCGGGCGAAGCCCCCCAAGGCCGTAAGCGGGTTCCTTATCTCATGGGCCACATCAGCGGTGAGCCTTCCAAGAGACGCGAGCTTTTCCGCCTGGATGAGTTTGTCCTGCGACCTCTTGAGCTCTTCGGTCTTCTTCTCGATCCCCTCCTCAAGGGACTTTGTCCAGTTCTCCATCTTCTCTCTTGCATCGGCAAGTTCCTTTGTCATGCTATTGAAGGTAGAGGCGAGCCGGCCCATCTCGTCTTCGGATGTTATCGCCACTGTCTGTCCAAGTCTCCCCTCGCCGACTTTCTCCATCGCCGCATCAACGGCCGACAGTGGTTTCAGGACGAACCTCCGGAGAACAAAATAAAGGGAGACCGCGCTCACCGCCATAAAGACAAATGCGTAAATAGTTATATTGATCGTCTGCGATAATATGGCTTTGTCCAGGGCTGAAAGCGAGATATCCGTCTGTAGGATGCCGAGCACCCGCTGATGCTCAGGATGGACATGACATGATGCCGTGCAGGAAGGCTCGTTATAAAGAGGTTCTATGAAAGTCAGGACCCTGCCACCGGTACTTTCGTGAATCAGCCATCGCTTCTCGTAAGCCAGGATTTGAGACGGTTTTCCCCCGGCTTCGTGGCAACCGGTACAGGCTTCGGCCTTGCTATCAACGTTACTCCCGATCTCCCCTTTTTTGGATGAAGAGAATATCTTGCCCCTGCTGTCGAAGATCCTCAGACCTTGAATCTCTTTCCTTGCCGCCACCTGCTCTATAGTCTGCTGAATGGCGTCCCGGTTAAACGTAAGCATACTAAAGCGAATGCCTTTCCTGACAAGATCAGAGTAAGATGCGGCGTCCTCCACGGCGTGGTTCATGAGGTTTTTCTCGCTGGTGCTGATCAGGACGTACCAAGAGATTCCGCCGCCAAGTATGATGAGGATGCCTATGGATAGGATAAGCTTACCCGCAAGGGATCTGCCGATACGGCGCAAAGGATGGTCACTCATTTTTTAAGCCCTCTGGTCCTCTATTCATATAATACATGAAATGCGGCGTCAGGAAATAACCTTTGATACGGGAAAATGGGAAAAACCGGGCCGCCCCGACAAAGAAAGTCAAAAGTCGGTAAAGTGAACTATCAGTCATCTTATGATTAGTTGCAGCTTGTTGTTATTGGAGGTAATATGAGAAATAATATTGTCCGATTGTCCGCTTTGTCCTGAGAGGAGGTGAACAAAGTGAAGAAATCCGTTCTGCTGACAGTATTGTTGAACTTTTTATTGGTCATGTCATATGGCTGCGCTACAAAGGAATATGTGAAGGAGCAGATTGATGCCCTAAGGGCTGAATGCTGCGGAAAAAATGAAGCAGCGGCAGAAAGGGCAGAAGCAGCAGCAAAGAAGTCAGAGGCCGCCGCAAAGAAGGCAGAAAAGGCCTTTGAACTGCAACAGAACAAGTAGGATCATTCTGTGGGTCCCCGGGAAGCGAAGACGCTGGGGGCTTCCTAAGCTCATTCGGGCATATCGGTCTGCATGCAGCCTCTTTTTTTGTGAGTTGACATCGCATTACATTAGGAACATCCCTCAAAGGAATCTCTGGGCAACCATCCCGAATTCATCGAGTGTCCCACAGGCCATGGTAAGTTCACGATCCTTCCTCTTTTGTCCTGCGATAGCGCCTGATGAGCGCGTTCGTCGAACTGTCATGTTTTAGCTGCGGCTCACCGGCACTCTCAATTTCCGGAACGATCCTCTTCGCCAGAACCTTGCCCAGCTCGACCCCCCACTGATCAAAGGAATCGATCTGCCAGATCGTTCCCTGCGTAAAGACGCTATGTTCGTAAAGCGCGACGAGTTTGCCCAGCGTCTCCGGTGTCAGCCGTTGGCCGAGAATAGTATTCGACGGACGGTTGCCTTCGCAGACGCGGTGCGGCAAAAGCCAGGCCGGTGTCCCCTCAGCTTTGACCTCATCCTCTGTCTTGCCGAAGGCCAGAGCCTCGGCCTGCGCGAACAAGTTCGCCATCAGCAGGTCGTGATGGTTGTCGATGGGGTTCAGGGTCTCGCAAAAGCCGATGAAGTCGCACGGGACCAGCTTTGTCCCCTGATGAATAAGTTGGTAGAAGGAGTGCTGGCCGTTGGTTCCGGGCTCGCCCCAGAAGATAGGGCCTGTCCCATAATCAACCGGTACGCCGTCGAGCCTTACATGTTTTCCGTTACTCTCCATGGTCAACTGCTGGAGATAGGCAGGGAAACGTTTAAGGTACTGGTCGTAAGGCAGCACCGCCACGGTCTGGGATCCGAAGAAGTTGTTATACCAGAGAGAGAATAGTCCCAGGAGCACCGGCAGGTTCTTTTCGAACGGGGCGGTGCGAAAGTGTTCGTCCATGGCGTGAAAGCCGGCAAGCATCGCCCGAAAGTTCTCAGGTCCGATGGCGACCATGGTCGAAAGACCGATAGCTGAATCCATCGAGTAGCGGCCGCCGACCCAGTCCCAGAACACAAACATATTCGCGGTGTCGATACCGAACTTTGCGACCTCTTCGGCATTAGTGGAGACCGCGACAAAGTGCCGGGCGACGGCCTCAGGAAAACGCATGGATTTCAAGGCCCAGGCGCGGGCGGTGTGAGCATTGGCCATCGTTTCGATCGTCGTGAAGGTTTTCGAAGATATGATGAAGATTGTCTCTTCGGGGTCGAGGTCGCGTGTGGCTTCTTCGAAATCCGTGCCGTCGACGTTCGAGACGAAACGGAAGGTCATTTGACGCCGGCTGTAATAGCGCAACGCCTCGTACGCCATGACCGGACCGAGGTCGGAGCCGCCGATGCCGATATTGACGACATTACGAATTTGTTTGCCTGTGTATCCCGTCCATCGACCGTTCCGGATGCGATCGGCAAAGTCCGCCATTCTGTCGAGCACCTGGTGAACCCCTGGCACCACGTTTTCACCGTCAACGAAGATCGCCTGATCCCGCGGTGCGCGCAGCGCCACATGGAGCGCCTCACGTTTCTCAGTGACATTAATTTTTTCCCCTTGAAACATCGCGTCGATACGCCGGCGAAGACCGCACTCCCCGGCGAGCTTTACGAGGAGTCGCACAGTTTCTCCTGTGATACGGTTCTTTGAGTAATCGAAGAAAAGGCCGGCTCCTTCTACGGAGAACCGCTCGCCGCGTTGCGGGTCCTCGGCAAAGAGCCGCCGCAGATGGATGTCTTTGATTTTCTGATAATGCGCCTCGAGCTCCTTCCAGGCAGGCCGCTGAGTGAGCAGTGCTGTGTTTGTGGTCATAGTCGCTTCTCCCTTTTTTACTTTCTCTCAGTCACTCCGCTTGCGCAGGGTTCCAATGAACTCTTCTATCTCGACACTTCATAACCAGTCCTGTTACACAGTCGGATGCCGGCAAAAGTAACCTGCGTATGAAGCCATTTTATCACGCAGGGCGCTCTTGTCAATGAGCAGGGGGCGATCAGAACACCGGCAGCCGTCTCAGGCGGGTCGGAATGGCGGGTATGCTTTTGATTAATCGTCTCCAGATTCCCGGTCCAAAACACGGTCTTAAGAAACCCTAAAACCAAGATTCAGAAGTCGACGTTTTAAATATTTATCGTATGATTTTTTACTAAAAAAAGAGTAAAATTTACATAAAGAATGTGAGCAGTAACATGGAAGGCTGAGATGTTTAATGGACTTGAACGGGCAAATTTGGAACTTACTCTCGCCTGCGACACCACCCTTG
>DATJBN010000059.1:0-8158 GCA_035515335.1 Syntrophales bacterium
CAGCGGAAGGACATCATTTTGGTATTCATGGATGAGGCTGCACTCGCTAAGTTCCGGAGCAGCGATAACTGGCAGGCTGGCGTGGACGGTAGCGTGACAGTGGTCAAGGTCGGGGCGGAAGGCTCTCTGGACACAACGAAATTGAACCAGCCTATTGTCGGCTTTGTCTTCGGCCAGAAGGGGATAATGGCGGGCGTGACGTTAGAAGGTGCAAAATTCACGAAGCTGAAGAAATAGTTTCCCCGGGGCCCGATATCAAAAAAGATATACGCCGGCTGGACCGTTCTCTTTGCTGTAATATCCGCCCTGTGCGGGCGCACGGTCGTTACATACATCCCGTATATTGGAGCGTCATACGAGGGTTATGCAGTCTGGGAGGGTGCGCAATCTACAAAATACTACGCTTCCGATCTGCAAACCGTTTATCACGCCGTCAGGCTGTCGTGCGATCAGATGAAACTCGATACGACCATTCTGAGTGCGTCTGCGGAGAGCGGGTACACCCTTGAGACGAAAGGGAATAAACCATTGAAGATTACCGTTCTGCCCGTTGAGAAAAATATCACGAAGGTCATCATTGATATCGGCACCCTCGGTGACAAACAATATGCGGAGTTGTTCTAGAAGACCATTGAAGAAAATATTCCCAGGAAGACAACAACAAATACTTAGTATCTATGGAGAGAATAGCCCGCACCACCGGTTCCTCCTCTATCTGCATGGGCGGGGCTGTTGGTATTGCGATCAAAAAAAAATCGAATAAGACAAGATTTAAGGTTGCTTTTTTAGCGTTCAAAATTTATATATACAGCCATAAAAAGGTCTTGTCGATCCTGAGAGGGTCGATGCCGCCGCCTATGGCGGGTCACGAATAATTCAAAGAGGGAGGATGGAGAATGAATAAGGAAGATCTCGTCAATGTAGTTGCAAAGACCACATGCAGCAAGGCAGAGGCAACCAATGTAGTGAATGCCGTCCTTGACGCAATCAAGAAGGGGCTCAAGAAGGGGGGCAAGGTGACACTCGTAGGTTTCGGCACTTTTTCCGTCTCCAAGAGAGCCGCAAGAACGGGCAGAAATCCCCAGACCGGCAAGCCCATCAAGATTGCCGCGAGAAAAGTCCCTAAGTTTACGGCCGGCAAGGCATTGAAAGATGCCGTGAAGTGAATTATTCATGATAGACAATCAGCAAATATTCGATTTTAGTTCATAGGATGTGAGAGGGTGGGTTATCCCCACCCTCTTTTGTTTGTACGGCGGTTTCCGTGCAGACTGCGATATTGCGAAAGGATATAAAGACAATGTTATCACCCGCGAAGGATTCGCTGGATCTGGGTATAGTCGTCAGTGACATCAAGGCCAGTATTAACTTTTACCAGAACATACTGGGGCTCAAGTTCATAGAAATTACACCGGTCTGGTTCGGCACCATGCACCGGCTGCGATTCGGCACCAGTGACTTCAAGTTGCTGGAACCGAAAAATGTTCCGCCCAGAGGAGCCGTCGGCCTGGAGAATCAACTGGGATTTCGCTACGTGACCTTTCCGATAAGGAACCTCTCCCAGGTCTGCAGGGAACTGAAGAATAAGGGCATTGAATTTACGATTCCTGAAAAAGAAATCAGACCGGGCATGCGTATTGCCATGGTCAAAGACCCTGACGGAAATATTGTCGAGTTTGTCGAGCGAAGCTAAATCCGATACATCAACTCAACCGATCAAGACGGGGAGGTGAAGATGAAAGCACTTATCTGGAAATCCGTTGTGCCTGTGATTGTGGGTATCGTTATCGCACTGCTCCCGGCTCCTCAAGGACTGACCCCAACGGCATGGTACTACTTTGCTATCTTTGCCGCCGTCATTCTGGCGCTGATTCTTGAGCCCATTCCTGCCGCAGCCATAGGATTCATCGGCGTCTTCCTGGTGGCTGTTCTTGGACTGGTCGGCCAGAAGCCGTCAGATTCAATCAAATGGGCGTTATCCGGTTTTTCCAACACCACGGTCTGGCTGATATTCGCGGCCTTCATGTTCGCCCTGGGTTATGAGAAGACAGGGCTCGGCAGGCGCATAGCGCTCATCCTTGTCGAGTTCTTGGGGAAGAAGACGCTGGGCCTCGGATATGCCATTAGTTTTTCAGACCTGATTATTGCCCCATTCACTCCTTCAAATACGGCCCGCAGCGCCGGAACGATCTTTCCGATCATCCGCAACCTGCCGCCGCTTTACGGCTCCGCGCCGGGAGAAACCAGCAGAAAGATCGGTGCCTACATCATGTGGACAGCCCTCGCCACCACGTGCGTGACAAGCTCGATGTTCATAACGGCACTGGCCCCGAACCTTCTTGCCCTGGAACTCGTCAACAAGACGGCGAAGATAAGCATTTCCTGGACGGAATGGTTTGTTGGATTTCTGCCCGTCGGCGTCATCCTGCTTGCCGTGCTCCCCTATCTGATCTATAAGATCTACCCGCCTGAAATCAAAGAAAGCGGGGAGGTGCAGGCCTGGGCCTCTGCAGAGCTCGAGAAGATGGGAAAGTTCTCGCGCAAGGAAATGGTGATGGCCCTCCTTGCCGCTCTCGCTCTTGCCCTCTGGATCTTCGGGGGAAGCATCATGGATGCTACGACTGTTGCGGGAGTGGTCATATCCCTGATGGTGATCACAGGAGTCGTAGTGTGGGATGATATCATTGGCAACAAGGCCGCTTGGAATGTACTTGTCTGGTTTGCCACTCTCGTTGCAATGGCGGACGGCTTAAACAAAGTGGGATTTGTCACCTGGTTTGCCAAAAGCGCGGCCGCACTGCTGACAGGTATGTCCCCTGTAGTCGTGATGGTCTGCCTCGTTGTGATATTCTTTGTCGTTCATTACATGTTCGCGAGCATCACCGCTCACGTGACGGCGGTTCTGCCCGTCATGCTGGCTGCGGGAGCCCTTGTGCCCGGTTTGCCGATAAGGGTGTTTGCACTGCTTCTCTGTTACAGCCTGGGAATAATGGGCGTAATATCGCCTTATGCTACCGGTCCTAGCCCCGTGTATTTCGGGAGCGCGTACGTCAACCGCAAGGATTTCTGGACACTCGGATTCATCTTTGGGCTGATCTTCCTCGCCGTGCTGATAGCGGTCGGCACCCCGTATCTGCTCTCCATCTACTGATAAAAGGCGGGCGGTGTGAGCAGCACTAAGCCTTAATTCATGAACGTGGGTGGGGTGAAAAGAATATTTATAGATGAAGGAGAAATAAGATGACTTCCTACAGCATCGCGGTCATTCCGGGAGACGGTGTGGGAAATGAAGTTGCAGCAGAGGCAATAAAGATCCTCCGGGCAGTTGTCGACAAACACGGCTTTCGGATTGAAACAGAGAATTTTGACTGGGGGTGCGACTATTATCTTAAGAACGGGGAGATGATGCCCGGAAACGCACTCAACACGCTGAGAGGGTTTGATGCAATTTTTCTGGGATGCATAGGCGATGCGAGTAAAGTCCCCGACCATATATCGCTGACGCTCCTCCTCGCGATTCGAAAGGGGTTTGATCAGTACATAAATCTGCGTCCCATAAGGCTCTATCCGGGTGTTGAATCGCCGGTGAAGACGGCGACGCCTGAGAGCGTTGATATGGTTGTTGTCCGCGAGAACACCGAGGGTGAATATTCCGGGGCGGGAGGTTTCTTCAAACTTGGCACTCCGGATGCCTTCGCCATTCAGACGGCTATTTTCACACAGAAAGGATGTGAAAGGGCAATCCGCTATGCCTTCGAACTTGCCCGCAAGCGGAAGAAGTTTGGCGCTAAGCCGCCCGTCGGGATGGTGACCAACTGTACAAAATCCAATGCGCTCAACTACTCGATGGTCTTCTGGGACTCCGTTTATCAGAAAGCGGCGGCGGATTATAATGATGTAAAAACCGATATGGCCCTCGTGGATGCCACGACCATGTGGTTTGTGAAGAACCCGGAATACTTCGATGTGATCGTTGCCTCCAATCTGTTCGGTGATATAATAACCGACCTCGGGGCAATGCTTCAGGGAGGGATGGGGTTTGCAGCCGGAGGGAATATCAATCCTGAGAAAGTCTATCCATCAATGTTTGAACCTATTCACGGTTCGGCTCCGAAATATGCGGGAAAAGCGATCGTCAACCCCATCGCAGCAATCGAATCGATCCGCATGATGCTCGATCACCTGGGAGAGGAGCAGGCGGCTCTGGATGTTCAAGGAGCCGTCATCAAGACGCTCACTGCCGGAAAAGTAAAGACTGCCGATATGGGAGGGACGAACAAGACGCATGAAGTAGGCGATGCCGTCAGGGCCGCTATGCTCGGTAAGTAGATGTAGCGCTTTCACACAGGGGCTGGATGAAAGTCGAAAAGACTAGTTCGGGACCATCAAGCGCCTTTCACTTATACACCTGCAGTAGATCTTCACCCGCCGCGTAGTGCGTTGCCGCAAGGGCCTTCCTGTAATCATAGGTGGAGCGGACATAGTTCGCCTCGGCAGTGGTCAGTAGGGTCACGGCGTCGAGTACCTCCGTCGCTGTCCCTACGCCTTCTTCGTAACGCGCCTTGTTGATGCGCAGATTTTCCTGGGCCTGGCCAGCGGCGTCTCTCGTCACCAGTATGCGCTCATATGCATCCTGAAGATCCAGGAGATACCTCTGAACCTCTATCTTGATCTCGTCCACGAGCTTTGCCCTCTGTTCGATAAGACGCGACTTCCGATATTTTGTCTTCTTGAGGTCCGCAAGTGAACTCCCGCCTTCAAACAGGTTGATGTCCATGCCGAGAATGAGGGACCAGTTGTCCTCATGAGTCATGTAGGCATTCTCCATGTAATCGTAAGAACCTCTGGCAAAAAATTTCGGCAGGAATTCTGATTTCTTGGCCGTGCTTTCGAGGTCAAGAGATTGTATTGTCCTGTCGACGATCTGAATCTCGGGGCGACGGTCAAGAGCGGTCTTCCAGGCGCTTTCGAGATCAAGGGCTTCCGGTTTCGAAATCCCCCTCTGTTCCTCAACGGCAACGACCGGCCTGTAGAGAGGCCTGAGCAGAAGATTATTCAAACGTGAAGCGCGTATGGAGTTTATGTTCTTTGCCGAAAGAAGCCTCTGGCGCGCGTCTGAGAGCCTGACACGGGCCTGAAGGAGATCATTCTTCGTAATGACCCCTGCATTGTAAAGACTTTCTGCGTTCGTGAGGTGTGACGCGACGCTTTCTACCTCTTTGGCCGCTACCTCCATCAGTCTCTGCGATTCGAGGAAATCATAGAAGGCGATGGTGAATTCAAGGGCGATGGCATTTCTCACGCTGGCGGTGGTCAGTTTCTGGGCCTCAAAGAGCATGCGGCTCGCCTCATAGCGCGAGAGATTGCCCTGGAAATCAAAGAGTATCTGTTGGATGTTTATTCCGTAGGATTTGTAGTAACGATCCGATAAGGGGATTGCCTGTCCCAGGTACAGAGAGGCAGGCTGGTTTGCGAGCGACGTGTATGATGCGGATGCATTGACATTGGGAAGGAGCCTTCCCCTCACGATCTTCGAATCCGAGTCGGCGATGTTTTCTTCCTGTTTGGCGACCTTTACGACATGGCTGTCGGAAGTAACTATCGCGAGCCCCTCGGCCAGTGTGATGAGAGCCGCCTCTTCCGTGCCTTTGGCGTCCTGGCGGACTCCGCCCGCCTGCTGAGGTGGGACGGATGGTTGATCCGCGGCACCGACTATGCCGGCGAAGAAGAGTACCGCGGCGCCAAGGAAGAGGACGTATTTCCTGCTCATATTCTCTCCTATTATTCTTTCCCCAGAAGGGCTCTTTTTCTGTTGACCAACTTGATAATCATTTCCACACTGGTAGCAAAGTCGACGGTACTGGAGTCGACGGAGAGGTGGTAATTTCGCGCGTCAGTCCAGTTGACGCCGATCATGTCACCTATGAACTTGGCCCTTGTGCGGTCGGATTCTTCAACCTGTGCGAGTGCCTCACGCCTGCTCTTCATATTCCCCACAGTCATTATCCTGTTGACCCGGAATTCCTTCGGCGCATGCAAAAATATTCTGATCAGCCCGGGCCGGTCTTTCAACGCGTGAAATCCGCCTCTGCCTATGATGACCGCGCTGCCTTCGTCAATTATCTGATTCATAATCTTGCATTCGAGGCTGAATAGGTCCCGGTCATAGATCGGCTGTGTCATCGGCGGCACGTAAGCAGTTTCCAGTATGCTGAAAGAGAAGCCCCTGATGATATTCTTGAGGATGCCCAAGGATTTTTCATCAAGTTCTTCCAGCGCCCTGGTGTTTGTGCCTAGACGCTCGGCGGCCAGTTGCAGAACCTCGCGATCGACATATCTCCAACCGAGTTCTTTCGCCGCGAGATAGCCCACGTATGAACCACCGCTTCCCATCTGACGCGATATGGTCACCGCAATGTTCTTTTCTTTCCCCATATGAACCTCCGTTTCATCCATCGGTTCGGAGTGCGCACTGCCAATGATCCTGCTGTTATCCTTTAAGAGACTTCTGTGCCGCAGCATGGGTTCCTGCGATATAGCCAATAGCCCACGCTTCCGGATAATTGGAACCCTCCTGGTAAAGAAACCCGAAGAATGATCCCAGCTCACCTGCGGCATAGAGTCTCGGTATGGGCCTGTTGTCGGGATCGAGAATCCGTGCATACCTGTCGTGCTTGGGTCCGCCTTGTGTGTTGACCAGGGCCAACCCCAATTCAATTGCATAGTAGGGTGGCTTTTCTACCGGCGCCATCGTTACTATGCTCCTGGCGAATGCAACGTCATTGCCGGACGCGCAGTAGCCGTTAAACTTGGCGACCGTTTCTCTGAGTCCGCCTTGATCCATTTTGAGCCGCGCGGCGAGATCCGACACTGTGTCTGCCTTGATAATCCATCCCTTTTCTATCTCAGTCGCGTTGTTTTCACTCCAGGCGTAAATCCTGTTAACCGTCGAATAACCCACATCGCCCCACATGCCGCGCTCGATAGGGCCGCCCTTGCGGTATGTTTCATCGAAGATCATATAGGCAGGCACATTCGTGTATTCCGCACGGTCATGGTCGAAATGCAGGATTTCAAGTGTGCCCTTATTGTGCGTCAACCTCTTCGCTTCGTTCATGAACCTCCTGCCGTACTTGTTGACGAGTATGAACGGGTCTGCCTTTTCCCTTCTCGGAATGATCATGCCGACTGCGACGCCATATTTTTTGCTCGGAGCCTTGGCGCAGAAGCCGCCCCACTGCAGTGAGGCCGTGTGCCACAGATAGGCGCCGGCCTCAGAGGCCAGTTTCAGACCGTCACCAGTATTGGCGGGGGTTCCGAGGGGAAATATAAAATCTTCCAGACCCGGAAAATTGTAGTACCCGAACATCTCGGGGTTGTTCTCATACCCGCCGCATGACAGTACGACACCCTTCCTCGCCTTTATAAATATTTCCTGCCCACCCCTCGAGGCCTTGACGCCGGCTATCTCACCGGTTTCGGGAATTTGAATCAGGTTCTCTGCTGCCGTATTAAGCATTACGTTTATACGTCGTTCCTCCACGAGCTCTGAAAGAAATTGAAAGCCAGCTTTCCCCGTGGGGGCGAACCTGAATGCTTGCATATCTGAATGATAAAGGGCAGGGAATGCCGGAGACCGTTTTCCCATTTGGACATGCCCGCCGAGTTTTTTAAGAAGATCAGGAACACCAGCCATGGCCTCGGCAAAACCATGAAGTGTGTCACTGTCAATTGTGCCGAAGGACAGCTTCCCGTAATATTCAATGCCCGCCGACACACTCTTCGGGATCGCCATTCCGCCGTAGCATACAGCGCTGTTACCGCCCGCCTTCGGCATCTTTTCCAAAATTATGACTCTTGCTCCGGCGACGTGGGCTGCTACAGCCGCCGCTCCGCCCGCAGCCCCGTACCCGACAACTACGACGTCCGCTGTGTAATCCCATTTGAGGATTTGATGTATGTTAACTGTTTTTGCTTCCGAACCGCCGCCGAAAGCCGCCATTCCGATTGCGCCCAGGCCCGCAACCGCTCCTTTGAGAAAAATTCTTCGGGACAGTTTTTTTCCGCCAGTCTTCTTATCCATAATACGAAACTCCTCAGATTGGCCGGAACGGTGAGTACATCAGGAACCAGACGATCTTCACATACTCTTTTCCCA
>DATJBN010000060.1:0-21805 GCA_035515335.1 Syntrophales bacterium
CTGTCCTTTATGTAAGGACTGTTCGCATCCTGGATCATGCCTCTCTTTACCTCAAACCCCGACGGAAAGACGATAGCCCTCTTGCTTATCATCTCCGAGATCTCGCGACTCATCTTCTCCATCCCCGCCAGGATCTCGCCTGCGGTTTCCTCACCTTCGACTGCTATCAGTCCCAGGATGCCGTCCGAGTGAAGGCCTGTCTCCGGAGTAAGACTGACACCGGGAATCTCGGCGAGTGCTTTGAGAAGGGCTTCCTTCTTGCCGATGATATCTTCGGCCCTTACCGATTTTTTCAGGATGTCGAGTGTGATGAGCTCCTCGCGCACATCCACGACCATGATCTCTTTCTTCTTGAGGTTGAGAATCGCGGCAAACCTCTCTGCAATTAACCCCAGGTCGACATCCGCGATGCGGACAGGGCTGATCCAGATTTCGGTCTTCTCAAAAAGTTCAAGCTGCATGTTTTTCTCTATTCCTCCGCGATATCCATCCTCATGTCAATAAGAGGGGCATCTATTACTGCCTGGCCGATGTCGACTACATCGACAGGCAATTTCTTTAGGTCCATAATATCGCTGATACTTACATTGCCCGCAAAGGCAATTTGAACGCGGCCCCTAAGTCCTTTCACCCTCAAAATAGAGTCGACCGCTATGATGTCTTCCTTCCTGCCTGTGTCGATCATGATAATGTCTGCCCCCTTAGCCGCAACAACTGCTTCCCGGGGTAATTCCCTGCCCCTGGCCTTCAACTGGATCACCAGACTGCCCACTGCTAGGTTCTTCACGGATTGCATCGTCTTCTCGACTCCGCCAAGGGCTTTTACGTAGTTCTTGTCCAGATAGAGAAAAGGCAGATCCGCTATCCGGTAAGCAATGCCGCCGTCGGCAACAGCCTGCCTTACGAGGTCTTTGATCGGAAGAGGCATCTTCTTCCATGCACCGCACACGATCCTGAGATTACGCCCCGCGGCCTTCTTTGCATTACGGGCGGCGGTTGCGATGCCGGACGCCTTGGAGATCCAGCCGATGAGTTCCTCTTCACCCATGGCTATCTGCTTCGCAGTTCCTTCAACCACGGCGACGGTCTCACCCGCTCTCAGCTTTACCCCGCTTCTCTTGCATTCTCTCAGATCCAGCCCGAGCTTCTCACATGCCTTTATCAGCCACATGACTCCGGAGAGGACGCCCTCCCCTTGGGCGGAGATTAGTGCGATGCTTTTTTTGTCGAGGATGCCGGCAAAGATGATATCCCGGACATCCTGATCATGTTTTATTTTTTTCTTCATTCGATGATTAGTTATAGCAGGCTATGGCAGGAGAATCAACGGGGACGGCAATAGAGGTATCTTGTATGAGCGCCTGCCGGATCATAAACATTTCTCCGGCAGACACCCGGGCTGCTATGCCCTGCAAACAGGATAACGCGGCCAGCAATCTATCCTGCCATACGCTTCAGATATTCCCGCTCCTTTTCGACCCTCATTTCGAGTGACTTAAAATTCTCCTCTGTGAGATTGCGGAAGCGCCCCTGAATGGTAAAATACTCCCGGAGCGGCTTCTCAGTTTTTCTGGAACTGAGGATGTACCTTTCTCCGTCTTCAACCTCGTAGAGAGGAAACACCCCCGTCTCCGTGGCCAGCTTGGCGATTGCGATCGTCATGTCCGGCGAATACCGCCACCCTGTCGGGCAGGGGGAAAAGATCAGGATGAACTTCGTTCCCTTTATTTTCTTCGCCTTCTTAACCTTCTTGATAAGGTCGGCCGGATACCCGATGGAGGCGGTCGCAATATAGGGGATGTTGTGCGCTGCCATCAGGCGGACGATATCTTTCTTGGGCGTGTCTTTTACATGCGGGGCGGGAGTCGTCGTAGTCCAGGCGCCGACAGGCGTCGACGAACTCCGCTGGATTCCGGTATTCATATAACCTTCGTTATCGTAGCAGACATAGATGATGTCGTCATTCCTCTCCGCAGAACCTGATAAAGCCTGAAGGCCTATGTCAAAAGTACCGCCGTCGCCAGCCCATGCAAGGACATTGATGTCTTCCTTGCCCATGACCTCGAATGCTGCGCGGATGCCGGAAGCCGTTATGGCGGTTGATTCAAAAGGAATCCTGAGAACCGGGATTTTGAGTGAGGAAAGGGGAAATCCTGCACCGATCACGCCGACGCAGGAAGGCGGTATAACGATGACGGTCCGTGGACCCAGCCCCTTCAATACATACTTCAGGGCCAGCGCCGCCCCGCATCCGGGGCAGGCCGTGTGTCCTGAATACATCAGTTCCTCTTCGGCTATCGGAAATTTTATTTTAGCAGACCTATCCATGTACTATCTCCTGGGTTCGGCGTATTACGCGTTTGTTCAATAATCTTTTCGATGTCCTTGTCGGTGACATCCTTCCCCCCAAGGCCGGCGATGAATTCATAAACGGGAATGTATGAAACTGTCCCCTGAAGGGCGGCCTTTACCTCCTGCGCAAAGATGCCACCGCAGCCGGGGGAGAAATCACGATCGATCACGGCAATCTTCTTCGCCGTCCTCAGATGTTCACAGATCTCTTTTCCGGGGAACGGACGGGCCATCCTGATCCTTAAGACTCCGACCTTCAGGCCATTGGCCCGGGCGCGGTCGGCAACCACCCGGCAGGTGCCGGCGATTGTTCCCGCGGTGACCAGGATGATATCCGCGTCTTCGCAGAGATAAGAACTGACGAGGCCGTAGTTCCTGCCGAAGATCTTCTTGAAGTCTCGGTCTATCTCCGTGCAGACAACCTTGGCGCGCTCCATGTCTTCATGCATCTTGTAACGGAAGTTGATGTAGTAATCAGTCGTCGACCCGAACATGCTCGGGTTGTCGACATCCAGACACTCGCGCGGCGGACACGGAGGGAGAAAGAGATCGACATCCTTCTGCTCGGGAATATCGACGATCTCGTAGGTATGGGAAAGGATGAATCCCTCCATATTGACCATCACGGGGAGGAGCATCGTTTCCGCTATCCTGTATGCCTGAATGATCGTGTCGAAGGCCTCCTGCCCGCTCTCACAGTAGAACTGCATCCAGCCCGTATCTCTCTGTGAGAGGCTGTCGGAAAGGTCTGCCTTCAGGTTAAAGGGACTCGCCAGCGCCCTGTTGACGTTCGCCATGACGATGGGAAGCCTCAGTCCCGAGACATAATGAAGAACCTCGTGCATCAGGGCAAGCCCCTGGGAGCTTGTTGCGGTAAACGTTCTCGCACCGGCGACCGATGCGGACATGCAGGCAGCCATGGCAGAATGCTCCGACTCCACGTTGATGAACTTTGCGTTCAAGGCTCCCCTCGCACAGAAACCGGAAAGCATCTCCACGATCGAAGACTGGGGAGTGATCGGGTATGCTGCGATCACCTGGGTCTTCGCAGCAAGAACGGCATATGAAACGGCCTGGTTGGCTGAAATAACTTCCTTCATCTTTCTTCCTTCTCAATTGCGATAGCATTCTTGGGGCACTCTTTCGCGCAGATTCCGCACCCCTTGCAGTACTTGTACGAGATATGAAATGATCCGCCCTCAGCCTGGATTGCGTTGTCCGGGCAGTACATCCAGCAGATGCCGCAGCGGCTGCATTTTTCATGATCGACTACCGGCCTCTGAGAACGCCATTCCCCTGTTTCGTTCCCTTCTGTAGTGAGAAAGGAAATGGCCGTAATCGGCAGCGTATCAAGAGACGTGAGACTATATTTCTTCTTCATTGATTGACCTCGTAACAAAAAGCTCAGTTTAATTCATGCTGTTGTGCAATCACGGGAGAACGACCTTTTCGAAAGCTTCCATTGCAGCTTTGGCATTGTTCTCCGGATGCGAAGGCACATTCTCACGAACCGCATCCATGATCGACTCGATTGTAACCTTCCCCGTTGCCCTGGCAAAAGCCCCGAGGATCGTCGTGTTCACTATCGGCACCGATGCACTGCCCAGGTGGTACTTCTGGGCAATGGTGTTCGCGTCCAGGGTCGCCACCTTGTACGGCCCCAGAAAAAGATAGACGTCAGGCTTCTTGTCGCTGTTGATTATGATCCACTGGCCTTCCTTGAGACCTTGGACAATTCCCTTTCTTCGCGTCAGACTTGAGTCAAGGATGATCAGGCAGTCTGGTTCGTAGATTCCGAATCGTTCTCTTATCTCATGGTCGCTCACGCGCGCGAAGGCGACTACGGGAGCGCCTCTTCTCTCAGCCCCGAAGTTCGGGAAAGCCTGAACAAACTTCTTTTCTTTGAAGAAGGCGGAGGCGAGAACCGTCGATGCCACGACGGCGCCCTGTCCTCCCCTTCCGTGAAACCTGATTTCGTACATTCACTTCCACTCCATTTCTTACTAGAGCCTGTCTCATGACTCTTCTCGAAAAACCCGCCGGCAGTGAAACACCTTGGCTCAATGAGCCGCCTTTTGTCGCTGTTTGCTTGTGGATGCCTTGGATGCCTTCACCTTTTTGTCTTTCAGCACCTGATCACTAAAGCCGCGCTGACGGCACCACTTGGGAAGCAACTCCCCTTCCACCTTCTTGTCGATGCCCGACACCTTGGACCGCAGAAGTTCCGCCAGGGGCTCAGTCATGTTGAATCCGTTAGCCGCACCGTCGAATACGAGGATATTCTGGGTGCCGCTGACCCGCGTCACGAAATCGACCGCTTCCTGCAGCCCTTCCGTCATCACCGCATATTTCATGTAGTGCGGATTCTGCGGGTCGGCATTCATATGGTTCGCCATGGGGCGACCAACGACAACGGTCGGAACGTGCTGCGAAAAGAACGTGCACGGCAATCCGCTCATGCAGTAGTTGTTGATCATCCACTTGACCGCCGGATTCAAAGGAGGCAGCTGCTCGATAAGACGATTGCCCAGTTCGTTAAAATACATCTCCGTGTAACGCGAAAAAGGAGGAAACCCCTGTTCCAGATCGAACTCATCCACAGAAAGCCCTGCAAAGTTGTCGTATACGATTCCGCCAGCTCTCATGTACCCGATGGGCATGGGACCGTCGACGATCACATTGCATGTGTTTATATGTTCCAACAGGGTAAGCAGTTTTCCATACGACCGCAGCGTATCGACCGCCATATAATCATCCTGCTTCAAGAGATCGTTGTTCGCATTAACCTCGATGATTCCGCTCGGTGCAACATTCAGCATGATGGAAAAAACAAACTTGCTCTGGACGAAATCGGAGGTAAACACCGCCCTGGGAATGATGTTCGAAGATCTCGGACCGAAGTTCTGGTGATAGGTGGAACGGGTCTCCATCCTTGCGTAGGACATGGCAAAGGGCTTGACGATACGGTTGAGCATCCGATGGTTGTGGAGCTCCCGGAGGTCATTGTTGTGGGCATGGACGATCCATTTTGCATCGTAGGCCCTCTTGAGTCCAAAAAGGGTGCCGAACTCCGTCTCTATGGGAAAGCCTTCATCAATTGGCGTCATCCCCATGGCCTTCCCTTTGAAATGCTCGTCAAGCCCGAACTTCTTGATGTACTCCTCTGTCTCCCTGAACCGCAGTCCCACACCGGCTCGGAGCCGTATATCCTTGCTGCCGGTCCTCTCCGCAATCACATCGTGCGTCACTCTGATCATTTCCGCATAGGCAGTCCCGCCATAGAGCGTAAAACCATGGTGCGATGCCAGGATGTTGACGGAATCTCCGGGCTTGATCTTGCTCATATCAACCCCGTTGAGAGAATCACGGGTCGCCTCGCGAATCGCATCAATCCCGCGCTCGCTCGGGAAAATGGCGTCGGGAATGGAGGGGATGAGTTCCCGAATCGTCAGGGAGGTCATCCCCGGCAAATCGGCGGCTCTCATCTTCAACAGCTCCGGAGCAATGCAGTACTGCGACTTGTTAGGAGCGGCAGGTTTTAGTGTCTTTCCCATCTTATGTACCTCACTTACTCTTGAAAACGGTTTCGATTAGTTTAATGTCATCATCAAAATGGAATCCCCGTGCCTCATACTTTTTCTTCAGTTCGGGGTCCAGGTCCCATAGGGTGAAAGTCTTTCCATAGGTCTGGTGTGTGCTCCCCAGTGTGACCGGGAATCCGGCCGCCTCCAGAAGTTTGACGATCGACTGGATGCAAAGGACTGCACAGCCGGTGCGCGCCCCTGTCATCCGGGAGATGTCTTCGGGCGTCTTGGCCCCTTTCAGAATGGCAGCGACAACCTCTTCAGCGCGCGTCACGTTGCAGTAACAGATGATCTGTTTTGGGTGGATATGCACCTTCTTGCAGATGCGCATGATCTCTTTCTCCGCAAACTGGCTGGCATCAACTGCTACGGTATAAGGCTCCTTTAACGGATCGAGGGTGATCGCCATTACAGGACACCGGTCCATGCAGTTCAAACAGCCGATGCACTGTTCGAATGTGAAAGTGGGCGGTGCGGCGCACCCGAAACACCTTTGCGCTTCGTTCACTCCCTGGTCTTCCTGATAGCCGAGGCTCACCTCGTCAAAGGAAAGGACCGCCTGCCCGAGATCGAGATGGCCGGCCTTGTTCCTCGCTACCGGATAGAAGTAATCGCGATTCATCTCTTCATAAGTCACGACCTCGCGCACGGCGGCAACCTCACGCGCATCCCCCTTCTCGAGGAAACGATGAATGGCCAAAGCCGCTTTCTTGCCCGCACCGATCGCCTCGGATACGGTGCCTGCCCCCCTTACTGCATCTCCTCCGGCGAAAATGCCTTTGATATTGGTCTCGAAAGTCATACTGTCGACCTTGATTGTCTTTGCGGGGTTTCTCTCCAGTCCGGCAAAATCCTTGTCGTCCGGTCGCTGACCGATCGCAACGATCACCATATCGGCCGCGATGGTCGGGGCAACACCATTTCCGAATTCCGGCGCGAACCTTCCCTGCTCATTGATGACGCTCGTACACTGGACCGTTTCCAGACCTACGATCTTGCCCTGATCGGCCAATATCTTTCTGATCCCCAGACATGGATGGATGGTAACCCCTTCCCCTTCGGCCTCTTCGATCTCCACATCCTGGGCCGGCATTCTGTCTTTGCAGGAAAGATCGGTAGACTCGAGGCAGATCATATGAACCTCCTTGGCCCCGAGTCGCCGGGAAAGCCTGGCAGAATCGATGGCCACGTTACCGCCGCCAATGACCGCCACGCAGTTACCCATCTTTACCTTTTCCCCGGAGTTCGCCCTCGTGAGGAAATCGACCGCATGCAAAACCCCTGCGGTCTCTTCTCCGGGAACGCCAACCTTATGACTTGTCCACGAACCTGTTGCGACAAAGATCGCCTTGTATCCCTGACCAAAGAGATCTTCGGCGTTTTTCACAGGTGTATTCGTCTTGATATCGACTCCTGACTCTTCGATATATCTGATCTCGTTATCCAGGACCTTCTTCGGCAGCCGATATTCAGGGATACCGTAACGCAACATGCCGCCTGTCTTCCGGGCACCCTCGAAAACAGTGACACGATAACCCATCCGGCCCAGGTGGTAGGCACAGGAGAGACCTGCCGGTCCCGACCCCACCACGGCAACGCTCTCCATCCGGACTACCTTTGGCTTGACCGGCTTATAACCCGCCTTCATCGCGGTATCGGCAATAAAACGCTCGACGGACTTGATCGACACGCCTTCGTCAAATTGGATCCGGTTGCACTCTTTTTCGCAGGGATGATTGCAGACCCTGCCCGTAGCACCAGGAAGCGGGTTCGTCTCCCGGAGCAAATCATAGGCCTCACCGTATTTCTTCTGTCCGACCAGATAATTAAATCCTTCGATGTCGTTTCCAATCGGACATTCTACTGTGCAGGGAGATATCTTGATCTTCTCCAGCGGCCGGCTTATGGCTGGGGTGTAGGCCTTCGTCGGACAAACATGCGTGCATGTCTTGCAGCCGACACATTTTTCCAGATTTAAATGTGAATTTGTAATAACTGTCTTCATAACTTTCTGCCCTACCTCTCAAATCAAAAAAACCATACTTCGCGGAGCCGTCATTTTTCCTAAATCTCAGGCTCGCGCGTCCCTCCCTTCTCTGCGTTTCATGTCCAGGTTAAATTCCTTCTTGCAAAAAGGGCACTTCAGTTTTTGCTTGGGGTCAACTTCGAGCACCTCTGCAAGAATCCTGTCTAAGTAATATTCCTTTCCGCACACCGCACACTCTATGTAATGCACTTTTGCCATGGCAATCTCCTTTATCTAAAACTGTTTCAGGACATCCGGCTCCAGGAAATCTTCCAGCCTAATTCTCTTCATCACCGAGTCAGGTATACAGAGCCGCTTGGCAAAGGCACGGGGATCGACGGGTTTGGTCGCATCAATCCCTCCCTTCGTCGTCAGGATGTCATTTCCCGATGGGTCTAATCTCGTGCCCATCATGCCGGGGATGACAACAAGGTCCTTGTCCCACTGTGACCGTGTAGCGATCGCCCAGAGCACATGCTCATCATCAAAGATATTGACGTCGTCATCGACTACAACAACATGCTTTATCCGGTAATCGGAGCTGAGCGCCGTTGCTATCGCGGTCTTAGGCTCGCCGTCGTTCGACTTCCGGATCTGGATGTAGGCATGGAGCCGCGCCGTTCCTGAAACGGGCACATGGACTCCGAGCACTCCGGGAACCACAGCCCTGATCCTGTTATAAAGGTAAGCCTCGATCATCGGCGCGTCAAGGAGGAGGTGATCCGCATGGCCAGGCATGATGTCCAGGTAAAAGGCATCCTTCCTCCGCGTTACCGCCTTCACCGCCGTCACGGGATTCAGCCTCTGGCCGCCGTAATACTGGGTGTATTCTCCGAACGGCGCCTCGATATCAACCGTCTCATAAGACATTTCTGCTTCAAGAACAATCTCTGCCTGCGCAGGCACGAGGATGTCTTTCCCCCACGTTTCTGAAGGCGTGAGTTCGACAGGCTCTCCGATGATGCCGCCTATAATCTGCGGCTCGTCCGTGAAGATCTTCGTCTGCGCCCCCATGTAGAAAGCGGGGTGATGGCCGATCATGATGATTATGGGAACGTTGCGCTTGAGGGCCTTGTATTTCTGGAAGACGTAATTCGTGTGACGCGCTGCGTTGAAATTCACAACAAGGCTCTTGGGGCCTGCGACATAGATCCTGATGATTGCGCAGTTGACCCATCCCGTCTCCGGATCCTTTACCCAGACGCTCGGGCTCGTGAGATACGGCCCCAGATCCATTTCATGGTGAGTCACTATGGGCAATTCGTAGAGGTCTACGTCATCCCCCTTCTGGACAAATCCTTTCACCATCGCCTTGCTCTTGTCGATTATGATCGGAGGTACAGGCTTCTCTTTCTCTATATAGTCGAGAGGAAGCCTATCTACCGTCGACCCGATGGCATCCGCGAGGCGCTCTCTCGAGCCAAAGAGATTGATCACTACCGGCAGTTTTGATATCGATCCTTTCAGGTTCCGCGCCTTCTCGAAGATCAGGACAGGCTGCTTCTTTCTTGATTCCACCTGTTGCAGGATTGCGGGGATTTCAAACTCGGGTGAAACCTCCTTCTTTATCCTGATGACATGGGAAGGCATATCCCTTTCCAGGTGTTCTATATACTCGCGCATGCCTTTATTCATAGCATGTTCCTCCTTAGCTTCTTGACAATCAGGCGAAAAACTAGTAGCTCTCTCCAACCGTAAGGGCGGCAACTCGCCTCCATTGCCGCTCTAAGCCTAAATAGTGCTTGTTCAGTTCTCGCAGCGACCTAAGCCGCTGCTTGTTCTTAGCTCATTCTTCCAGTATGATCCTGGCGTCAACGATGATTGCACCTTTATCCATGACAAATACAGGATTGAGGTCCATCTCCCTGATTTCCTCGTTCGCCTGCGCCAGCTTCGAGACCTTGACAAGAAGGTCGCACAGAGCATCTATGTCTTTGGCGGACTTTCCCCGGATGCCTGTCAGAAGCGGGTATCCTTTGATCTCTTCCACCATGTCCCTGGCATCTTCGGGAGTCAGCGGGACGACGCGGAAGGAAACGTCCTTCATGACCTCAACCCAGATACCGCCAAGACCGAACATGATTACTTTTCCGAAGGTTGGGTCGGTCGCCAGTCCTATTATGACCTCTTCGCCTCCACTCACCATGTGATAGAGGAGAACCCCTTCTATCCTGGCCTTCGCATCATAGGCCTTGGCATTGGCCATGATTTCCTTGAATGCACCTTTAACCTTCTCCGAACTATCAAGATTCACCTTCACGCCTTTCGCATCGGTCTTATGAATGATCTCCGGCGAAACAATCTTCGCTACGACGGGGAATCCAAGGTCGCTGGCGAATGCCGCTGCTTCTTCGGCCGAGGTGGCCACCTTCTCCTTGGTGACGGTGCAGCCATAGGAGGCAAGAAGCGCTTTCGCTTCCGGCTCCAACAAAATATTTCTCTTCGCTTTTCTGGCCCGGCCGAGAATTTCTTTTGCCTGCTCACTGGTATTCATTGCACTGCCTCCTTCTGCAATCGCTGCAGCGCTTTCTTATATTTCATCAGCGCACCCAGCGCCTTTGCCCCCCGTTCCGGGGTCAGGAAGAGGGGGATTTTCTTCTGCAGGAGAACATCCTTGCATTCATCCACTTCTTTTCCGGCGGACGGCCAGATTACAATGAATGGTTTCTTGCAGGTCGCCTGTATTTCGAGCATCGCGTCCAGGGCGGCCTTGGGATTGTTTTCTCCGAGGCCGACGAAGGCCATCATGTCGATATTGTCATCCTTCTCCACGATGTGGGCCCTCACAACGAAGGGATTCTTTCCTTTCAGCATCGCCATCGCACCCAGGTCGATGTCGGTCGGGTTCGTCTTGCTTGCCCCGGGGATTTCTTCGCCGAATCTCCTTACGGTCTCTTCTGAAAATGGGGGGACCTCCAGCCCCACTTCACCGCAGATGTCGGCAGCGGCAACACCCGGACCGCCGGGTCCCGCAATGATACCAACCCTCGGCCCCTTGGGAATTCCCTGCCCGTACCAGACGTTCTCGAAGGCGATGAGAAAATCCTGGGCCTCCTCAAAATCCCCAACACGGATAACACCTGCCTGCCGGAAGGCTCCATCATAAACTGCGATAGAACCGGCAATAGATCCGGTGTGCGAGGCCGTCATCTTTCGCCCCACTTCCGTCCTGCCCACCTTGTAGATGAGGACGGGTTTGGCGCGGGATAAAGGTTTCGCTACGTTAAGAAAACGCTGGCCGTCTTTGAAGCCTTCAAGGTAGACGAAGATTGCATTTGTCTTGGGATCGTCTTTGAGATAATCCATGAAATCGATCACCGAGACGTCGCATTCGTTTCCTATTGAGATGAACTTGCTGAACGCGAGTCCGCGGACCTCGCCCATGTTGATGAAATATCCGCCGCCGCCGCCGGACTGGCTGATAACGCCTACGCCTCCCACGTCCTTCGGGAATGTGCGCCTGCGCGCCCAGGGATGACCGGACTCGGGACAGAGGATGCCCACGCAGTTCGGCCCGATGAGCTTCATACCGCCCTTGCGTGCCATATCGACCAACTTCTGCTGAAGGAGCACTCCTTCATGACCCGTCTCCGCATATCCGGCGGAGTGGATGATCCCTGCGGGGATCTTCTTCTCTACACATTCCTCCAGAAGCTTTACCATTGCCCCCGCAGGAACGATGAATATGACAAGGTCGATGTTATCAGGGACATCGAGGACGCTCTTATATGCCTTGAATCCCAGGATATTGTCCTCCTTCGGGTTGATGGGATAAATCTTTCCTTTATATCCATACTGAACGAAGTTCTGTATCCACACATTTCCCGTCTTCTTCGGATCTGTCGACGCGCCGACTATCGCCACGGATTCCGGGTAAAAGAACTTATCCAAAGCCTCTCGCTCTTTCGGCTCCATAAAATAATCTCCTCTATCTCGTATTTCTTCTAGACCCTTCTCCTCGCGATGCTCCTCGCTCCGTCGTCCATCAGGGATAGGCCTTTCGCGATCTCTTCCGGGGTCAGCCACTTGCCGAGATCCATCGGCTCGAATTGGGGTCTCAATGCCCTGTGTTTCTCAGCGACGGGAACTGTCGTATCAACGGACCACTTCGCGAAGTTATTGCCGATCCCTGCGCCCTTTATGATGTTGACGTCCTCAGCGGCGCGCGTTCTCCTCACTACAGCCCACATGACATCCGAGGGATCATAGATGTCCACGTCCTCATCGACGGCGATCACAAAATTCAGGTTCCTGACCGACCCGAACGCCGCATTGATCAGATTTTGCGATATCCCCTGCTCCTGTTCATGGGGCACGCGGCACTGGATAACAACCCCCATATGTCCTTTCATGCAGTCGAGTACATGACAGTTCCTGAAGATATTAGGCGCTGAGCTCTTGCACGCATTATAGATGCTGGCTTCCGAGATCAGAACCTGCAGATTATTGGTCTCGTATGCATCGGCGAGCGGAGTAAAATAACAGGGATTGTTCCTGTAGGTGATCGCCGAAACCTGAATCTTGAAGCCTGCGGCCGCCAATCCTTCGTAGCCAAGCTGTTCGGGGAAGAAATACGTCTTACCCGGTCCTTTCGCCTTGGAGGGAAGCTCTTCGGTTATCTTTTCATTATAGATCACCTTCCCCTCGAGAACGACATCCGCATGGGCAAGCGCGTATGCGTCGACGGTCTTTGCCTTTACATATTCAACGGCCTGCCCCTCAAGGTTTCCGGCCATTCCCAGGTCATCCGTCCCGATCGGTCGGATCTGAGGGAAGTCGCCGCCGGCAGCGACCACGTTTAATGCGGGCGACATGCCGATGTTGATCGTAACGGGGTACTCTTCTCTCTTCGCTTTATGATAGTACAGCACTTCCAGAAAGTGGCGGCTGTACAGGGTCGCCATGCTTACCCAATCCTTTCCCAGGCTCGGATTCATTCGATGGAATGACAGATTGAAGGATTCTTTCCCGCCGCCCATTGCTTGGGGCACGTTGATCATCACAACTCCTCCCGATATGACCGGGCCGATATCCAGTTTGGTGTGTGTAATCACCGGCAGGAAATTTAGGATGTCGATATCCTTGGTAATCACGTTCTCCTGGCTCGTTGCCTGCGTGACCAATTTTGGCTGGACGGGATTTCTTGCTGCATCCAGAATCCGGGTGGGAAGTCCCTGCTTCGTCGTCCCGAAATATTTGCCAACCCGATCACGATTCGCAAAGATGTTCGTCACAGCCTTCCACTTCGGATAGCCTTTGATGTTTTCGAAGAGGACCGTCGGACCGCCGTCAAAGCTCTTTGAGATACCGGCTATCTCGTACAGCGGATCGACCTCCTTGGAAATGGTGAGAAGCTCACCTTCCTTGGTGCAGAAATCTATAGCTCCTTTTTGATCTATCAGCTTCGCCTTCATGTTTCCTCCTTATAACCTTTCTATAATAATTTCATATGTCATCTAGCAATATGGTCGGGGCTGTGGATCGCTGCGTCAATGTCCGGTTCTTTTCTCGACCTCCGTATCCTCCCGGGGGCCTGTGAGCGACGTCCTGCCTGCGCCGCGCCTGGAAAAAATCTGCACCTGTAGCCCTTTGGGGGCTCGCTGACTCGCGAGCCCCTCAGCCGATAGACTACATCGCAAAAATTACAGGCAGATATGGATACCGGTTAAACAGGTGGCAAGAAGAATTCTACAAATTAATTCTTCCTACTGCTTGCCCTTCCAGTACTTCACCATCCAGGGAGGCAACTGATATTCCGAGGTGCCTCCGTATTTTAAACCGACCCACTTTTTGTCGCCCAAGAACGGCTTGCCGTCGGGCCAGATAACCTTGGGCTTGCCGTTTATCCACTGAATAATGGTGGTCGTCGTATAGCCGGGTCCGAATACCACGTCATGCACCCACTGCTGGCCTTTCTGGGTAAACTGGATTCTTCCCGAGGCACCGACATAGTCGGTCTTCTCCATAGCAGCCACCACGGCATCCCTGTCGGTGGTACCTGCTCTTTCAATAGCTTCCTTCATCAACTGGTAAGCATCATAGCAGACACCGCAGTATGAGGGGCTGTATCCATAGCGGGCCTTAAGCTTCTTGGCATAAGCAACTGTCTTGGACGTAATATGGGCATCACCGAACGGGGCCAGTGTCGCCTCATAGTTTATCAAGCCGCCGCTTGACTGCCAGTTCCGGTCATTCATTGACGCGCAGTCGAATCCAATCATCGCCGCAGGTATCTTGAGTTCGCCCCACTGTTTCGGGACGACCGCCCCGATGGGACCACAGGCATCAAATCTGATTATTTGCGCACCGGCCTGCTTGATAGCTGAAAGCTCTGCAGTCACATCCTGCGCCGTAATCGACGGTCTCCAGACACCTACAAGCTCCATGCCGTTCTCAGGGATTCTCTTCTGCATGTCTTTGATAACCGGCTCGACCCATAATGCCTTCTCGCCCAGGAGGGCTACCTTGGGTTTTGCAATCCCCAGCTCACTCTTTACTTTGTCACGGACGATGAGAAGGCCGTTGAATACCACGTCACCGATGTACTTTGAGTTCAGTGTCGCGATCTTGAAGAAATACTTCAGGCGGTCATAATTCTTCGCCACTCTCGCAACCGGCTCCGGTGAACCAGTATAGCAGTTGATCCATATGGCCTTCTTGTCGGCAATAACCTCCTGCATCGCGAGGACCGCTTCCGACCTGTAGCCGCCCACTATGAAATTTACCTTATCTGCTGTTATCAGTCTTTCCATTGCGCTGACCGCATCCGCGACGTTCAGGATCTCATTGCTGTCCACCTTGACCAGCTCAACCTTATATTTTTTATTACCGAGCTTGATGCCGCCTGCCTTGTTTATGTCTTCTACGGCCATGTCCGCTGTTAAAGCACATTCCTGGCCGATGATGAATTTCGTGGGACCGATATACCCGAACTTGATCGTATTCTGGGCATGAGCCATTGTCGCCACTGTCATCATCAAGAAACACACTAAAACGCCGTACATTATCTTTTTCTTATGCCTCATTGTCATCTTCCTCCTAATCTCTCTGCAATTCGGAATATCCTATTTCTTCCCCCCCCTTGGAACAGCAAGCAGAACCGACTGCAATCGCTTCCGTTCTTCACCTCCTTTTCTTGACTGGATTGTTAATCTAATAAGCCTGCCATACTCCACGTCCAAGACTACTGTGCTGCATTTCATGATATAACAACACACCCTGGGGTGTAACACAAGCTGCTATAGGCCAAGGTACGTCTTCCTGATAAGTTCATCTCCGAGCAATTCCTGGGAACTGCCTTCTGCGATTATCTTGCCGCGTGAAATGACGTAGTTTCTGGAAGCAAGGTCAAAGGCGAAACTCACGTCCTGTTCGGTCAGCAGAATGGTGACCCCCATTCCCTGTACATCCCTGATTCGTTCGAAAAGACTGTCTTTTATCAGCGGTGCGAGGCCGACAGAAGGTTCGTCGATCAAAAGAAGCTTCGGTTCCGACATCAGCGAACGGCCGATGGAAAGCATGGTACGCTCACCGCCGGAAAGTGTGCCTGACACTTGTGAGGCCCTTTTCTTCAAGACGGGAAAGAGTGCGTAGACTTTCTCAAGATTCTGATCAGCAACCTTCTTATCGACAAAGAGGGCGCCTACTTCCAGGTTCTCTTTCACCGTCATTTCGCGGAACGGCCTTCCCCTTTCCGGACAAAGGATCAGTCCTCTTTTTGCTATCTCATGAGCAGGCAGGTTGATGAGCTCTTCTCCGTCAAACTTGACGCTCCCTGTCAGGGTTATCTTGCCGCTCACCGTTCCCTTCAGTGTTTCAAGCCGCCATCTAACAAGACCGGACATGGCATTGAGCAACGTGCTCTTACCCGCTCCGTTCGGACCAACCAGGCTTACCAACTCACCCGAGTCTACATGGAGGCTCATCCCATTCAACACGACGGCCCTGTCGTAGTAAACGGACAAATTGCTTACTTCAAGATAGTGGCTCACTTGACCCCCTTACCGATATAGGCTTCTATGACATCTTTGTTTTCTATGATCTTGCTCGGAACGTCTATGGCGATCACTTCGCCGAAGTTAATCACGACCACACGATCCACGATCTTCATCAGCTCGGACAGTTTGTGTTCTACAATGAGCATGGCCGGACCCTCGCTGTGAAGCCTGCCGAACCGGCCCCCCTTGTGAAGCCGCTTCAGGGAACCTGCGACGAGCGTGGTTTCCGCAGGATTAAGTCCTCCGAAAGGCTCGTCAAGGAGGAGAAGTTCCGGTTCGGTGGCGATTGCTCTTGCCAATTCCAGGCGCTTCAGGTCTCCATGGGACAGGACCGACGCCGGTTCAAGGGCGAGGTCGGCAATCCCGCAGAACTCCAGGGCGTCAACCGCCCGCAGTTCGACCGTCTTCACCCACTCTCCTTTTCTCTTCGTTCTGGGACTGAGGCTCGCTACCATGACATTGGCGGCGACAGGCAGGTGCCGGAACGGCTTTACCACCTGGAAGGTGCATGCCATACCCTTGTTTACTATCTTTGCCGTCTTCATCCTGGTAATATCTTCACCCTTGAGCAGCACCCTCCCGGATGTCGGTTTAAGTATATTCATGAGGAGACGAATTGTGGTTGTCTTTCCAGCGCCGTTCGGGCCTATCAAGCCGACAATCTCGTTGCGCTCTATAGTGAAGCTGACATTGTTGACGGCCCTGAGCCCGCCGAAGTCTTTGGTCAGATTTTCAACCTGAAGGAATGGTGTGCCCATTGTCGAATCTCAATCCTCCTCTCTCAGATCCCGTCGTGACACCTTACCGATATCGGTCTTCGGGATCTCGCCGACAAATTCGACGATCTTGGGAATTTTGTAGTGGGCGAGCTTGTCCTTGCAGTACTCCATGATCTCCCCTTCGGACAAGTGACCGCGCGCATCGGTTTCGAGAACCACAAAGGCCTTTACATTTTCTCCGACCTTGATGTCCTTCACGCCCACAACCCCCACTTCCTTGATCTTGGGATGGCTCTTTATCACTTCCTCAACTTCCCGAGCATAGACGCGAAGGCCTTTGTACTTTATGAGGTCTCGCTTCCTGTCATAGATGTAGAAGTAGCCGTTTTCATCCATCCTCGACAGGTCGCCGGTCCTCCACCATCTTATCCCGTCTATGTAGGCTTCACATGCCTTGGTCGCCTCCGGATTATTCCAGTAACCATTGGTTACAAGCGCTCCGTGAACTACAATCTCTCCCAGCTCGCCTATAGGAAGAAATTCATCCTTGTCCTGGTCGGCAATGGCGGCGAGCACCCCGGGCATCGGGATACCGACCGAGCCGATCTTCACCTTGCCCAGGGGGACGCAGTGGCTCAAGCAAACGAATTCTGTCATGCCGTACACTTCGTGCAGCTTCACTCCCGTCTTGACCTCCCAGTCCTTGGCCGTATAATCATTGAGCGCATCGCCTCCGCTGGTAATGATCTTGAATTTCTTCCAATCGACCCTGTCGGTCTTTTCATAATCCTTGAGCTTCTCGAACAGGGAAGGCGCGCTGATGAAGAAGGTCGGTTTCTGGCTGGTTACGGTATACAATAGCTCATCTGGTTCAGGCGTTGTGAGTATCGCTATCTTATAGCCCGACAGCACCGAATAGAAGACTGCATTGAACTGACCTCCGGCATGATAGAACGGCATGAGGCCGATGATTGTTTCCTTGCCGTCCTCCAGGAACATGTTGGCAGCCTTATAGATTGCAACCGCGGCAATGACGTTTCCATGGCTCAGCATAACGCCCTTCGGAGGCCCGGTCGTTCCGCCCGTATAGGGAAGGGTGATAAGATCATCGGGAGTTATCTCAACATGAGGCGGATTCGGCTTATATTTCTTGATCAGGTCAACGAGTGTATGAACCCCTTCCTTCTTCAGTATCTCCGGGGACGGGGCAGCCATTTTCTGATACACGGCGCTCAGGATGCTCTTGCCGATCAGTTTTGTCAGAGTGGGAAGGGATTCGGATATGTTCGTCAGGATAACGTTCTTGAATTCGACCCCGGTCTTTTCAACAGCTTCATAGAGTATATCCTGGCAGATCAGATGTTCAGCTCCCGAATCTTCCAACTGGTGCTTGATCTCACTTGAAACGTAAACGGGGCTCACTGCCGTTACGATCGCCCCCAGTTTAAACGCCGCGTAAGACGCGATAATGTATTCGGGCGAGTTGAGGAGCAGTACCGCGATCCTGTCTCCTTTCTTGACACCAAGGTCCGCAAGCGCCGTGGCAAGCCTGTCAACCTTGTCTCTGAGCTCTTTGAAACTTATTTTCCGGCCGTAAAAATACAGGGCCGTTCTGTCCTTCCACTTGTCCGTTACCTCATCAAAGGCATCCCTCACCGATATGGGTGGCACCTCGACAGCATGGGGCGATGAAGGCAGATAAGAACTGAGCCAAGGTCTTTCCAAATAAACAGCTTTTTGATTCATTTTCATTCCCTTCCTTGTGCTATGTTTTCCTCTTTTGTCAGATACATCGGCGCCCGGCATGCCCTGCAGGTTTTGCGGGTGGCCGCGTTAATGACCTTGCAACGTGTACATTCCTGCTCAAGCCTGTCACGCACCCAGACGGTGATTCCTTCAGGCATAAAGAGCAGCGACAGGATCAGTATAAGAGAAAGAAGGATGAAACGCATTTCCTCTCCGTGAGGGAAAAAGCGGGCGAATTCCATCAGCGGGTACAGGATAAAAACGCCTGTCACGGGACCGAAGATGGTCCCCATGCCGCCGAATATTGTCCAGAGTATTACTTGAATGGAGAAGACCAACTCCAGAGTGGAAGGTCCGGTAACCCTTATGTAATGGGCGTACAGGCCGCCGGCGATGCCGGCAAAGAAGCCGCTCATTGCAAAGGCCAGGAGCTTATATTTCACAGTGTCTATCCCCGATGCACGGGCCGTCATCTCGTCTTCACGGATGGCGCGCAGGACAAGGCCCGTCCTCAAAATCCGGCTTTTCGCATCGGTAAATTTAAACATGACGAAAACCGAACATATCACGATACCGATGATGATGTAGTATGCCGTGACCTTGTCCTCTGCGAGGCGGGTCAATCCGTAAAGTCCGGCCTCACCGCCTGTGTAGTCTGTGAAGAAATATATGACACCGGAAAGAATTATCGGTAGAGCCATCGTCACCAGCCCCAGGTATAGACCACGCAGTCGCAATGCCGGAAGGCCGGCGATTAACCCCACAAAAGCCGCTACGCAGCTTCCCAACGGAATCGTGATCCATATCGGCAATTCCAAATGTATGCCGAGGAGGGCGCTGGCATATGCTGCGACACCAAAGAAGAGCGCATGGCCGAGACTCAACTGCCCGGTAAATCCCGTCAGCGTATCCCAGCTCACCGCATAAAGAGAAAATATCGCCGCCAGCGTGGCAATACGAATTATCTCTTCGTCAGATGTAATGAGAGGGAAAATGAGCATCAACAGAGTAAAAGCCAACGCAATGACCCGCCCGGGAATAACCAGGACGGACTTGCGAAACCACATCCATACCCATACGATACGTGTTATCACCTTACAATCTCTCTTCCTCGAATACTACGCCGAATAAGCCCTCGGGTCTCACCAAGAGCACCAATACCATGGCGGTTAACGAAACGGCACCTCTAAGAAAGCTCCCGTCCGGAACCAGGAAGACAACAAGGGTCTCCGCATATCCCAGAATAAAAGCCGCAATCGCGCTCCCCTTGATGCTTCCGAGCCCGCCTAACACTACTGCCGAGAGAACGATAACAAGCGGGTTCACCCACATCAGTGGGGACACCATGATCGAAGGAGCCGTTACCGCACCCGCTACGCCTGCCAACACTACCGATATACCCATGACCTGCATGCTGGTCTTGCTTACGTCTATTCCCATGACGTTCGCCATCTCCTGGTCCTGGTCCACTGCCCTTATTGCCTTGCCGAGTTTAGTTCTTGACAGCAATAACCATACTCCGACCAGGGTGAGGACGCTCGCACCTGCAGTAAAGAAGTGCTGATTCACCACACTGACATCCGCAATATCAAAATACCCCTCGATGAACGGTGGAACTCTCTGATACTGGCCGCCGAATGTTAAGAGGACGGTTTCCTCGAAGAGCATCGCGATTGCGACCGAGATGATCATTACCGCGGTCTCGTGAACCTTGACCCTGTCAAAACAGAGCTTGTAACAAATCACCCCGAGGATGCCGGCTAGAAAGATTGAGATGACCGCAGCCACCTCGACGGGCAACTCGAAGACAATTGTTGTCAAGGCGATCATGAAGAAGGCAGTGATCATGTAAAAGGCGGTGTGCGCCATGTTCAATATCTTCGCCACACCAAAGATGAGAGAGAAGCCGATTGCGAGGATGGCATAAACCCCACCGGATACCAGACCGTTAATCAAAATGGATACAAGCATAAATACACCCCGTAGATTAAATACGTATCGTGAGACTTATCCTTTTCGAATGTTAACTCAAATTTCTACTTTCTAAATCCATTAACTTCGACGAGGCTTCGTGGAAATGTTTACGCTTGCCTCATCAACTGGGATCCCAACGCTATGCACCTCTCGTGCCTCAAACGCCGTATCGTCAATCGCCTTTCCGTTCGTCTCGCGCTTATCCCGCAGCATCCCGTTCACCAAACTCTTGGCCCCTTCGGGAGAGGGTTGTTTCGGCTTTCTTGCCTCGTGAATCATCTTCGGATAGATGATGTTTTCCCTCACACACCTTTTCAGTTTTTCCAGATCGCCTTCGGCGAGAGCCATAATAATAGCTTCGTGCTGTATAATACTCGCTTGGGGTATATCGAGCGAAACGTACGCGTTGTACCTGAGAGCGAAGATGCCGTTTTTCAGCCTTTCAAGATTATCTGCCAGAAATCTATTTTCAGTCATCGCGTAAATGGCCTGGTGGAATTCTTCATTCTTCATAACCATGTCTTCAAGGACACCACTCTCCACGGCCTTGACATATTCCTTGTGAACCTTCCAGAGAACGGCAAGCTTGTCCGGGGTAATCTTCTTGATAAGGAGTTCGGCAGCGAGCAGCTCCAAGCTCAAACGTACGCAGTAGAGATCCTCTAGTTCTTCGTCGGTGATGTCCGCCACTCTTGCCCCTTTGTTAGGTGTGAATTCCACGAAACCAAGATGAACCAATGCCTGAATGGCTTTGCGGATTGTAAAACGCTTGACATTGAATCTTTTGATCAGTTCGGCCTCAACAAGCCGCTCCCGGGGCTTCAACTCACCCGTCAGAATGGCCATTGCCATTCTCCTGCAGGCATCATCGGAATTTATAACGGTTGTGACTTGACTCAAGATATTGAACCTGATTTCGAAACGCAGTTTGCGGCTTATCTTAAGAGCAATTCAGAAGTAGCAAGAATGCTCAAGGAATTGTTAGCGATAATATCGATAAAATTGTCAATAATGCCTTGTGGGAATGCTGGATAACACCTATTCTGAGCCGTGTCAAGAAAAAAATTAGAGGAAATTCTTCAAGAAAAGGGCGTAATCAGATATATCGACAATATTGTCAATAATATGTCTCGATAAAAGAATGATCATTTCTTAACCCGTCGGCCCGACTCGCAGGCCCTTGTGGAATGAAGCAGTGACACATTGAGAGCGAGAGGCCCGAAACTGCGCAGCTTGGGATCGCCCTAGCTGCCCCAGCGTTTGAAGAGATTATGTTCTATATGGAAGTAATCGAAGATCTTACCGATAGTGTGGTTGATGATGTCGTCTATCGACTTGGGTTGATGATAAAATGAGGGAACAGGCGGCAAGAGATGAGCTCCCATTTCGGCAGCCATTGTCATGAGT
>DATJBN010000061.1:0-4202 GCA_035515335.1 Syntrophales bacterium
TCAACGCCTGCAGACAGGTCCAGCTTCATCAGGGCATCTACAGTGGATTGCGTCGGTTCGATTATATCGATCAGTCTCTTATGTGTCCTGATCTCGAATTGCTCCCTCGACTTCTTGTCCACATGGGGAGACCGGTTTACGCAGAATTTGTTGATTTCCGTAGGCAAAGGAATAGGGCCGGCTACACGCGCGCCCGTCCTTTTTGCCGTCTCAACGATATCCTCGACGGACCGGTCCAGGAGTTTGTAATCATATGCCTTGAGGCGGATTCTTATCTTCTGATCTTTCATTGATATTTAAATTTACCTTTCTACTCGATTATCTTGCTGACGACGCCGGCTCCCACAGTCCTGCCGCCTTCCCTTATGGCAAACCTGAGCTGCTCTTCCATGGCGATGGGGGTAATCAATTCTACCTCGACCTCTATGTTGTCGCCGGGCATCACCATCTCGACGCCTTCGGGAAGCGTGCAGATACCCGTAACGTCAGTGGTTCGGAAATAGAACTGGGGACGATAACCGGGGAAGAACGGCGTATGTCTTCCGCCCTCCTCTTTGGTAAGGACATAAACCGCTGCCTTGAATTTCGTGTGCGGGGTTATGGATCCCGGCTTCGCCACGACCTGGCCTCTTTCAACTTCCTCACGCTTGGTGCCGCGCAGGAGAACGCCGATGTCGTCGCCCGCCCTGCCTTCATCAAGGGTCTTACGGAACATTTCAACACCCGTGCAGACCGTCTTGAACGTGGGTCTGAAACCTACGATCTCCACTTCATCACCCGTCCTGATGATGCCTCTCTCCGCACGGCCCGTTACGACAGTTCCGCGTCCCGATATGGAGAACACGTCGCCGATGGGCATGAGGAACGGTTTGTCCAGATCGCGTACGGGCTCCGGAATATAAGTATCCACGGCATCCATCAGTTCCCATACTGACTTGGCATCCGGTGAATCCGGATCATCGGTCTCAAGTGCCTTCAGGGCCGATCCCCTTATGATGGGAATTTCGTCACCGGGGAATTCGTACTGCGTCAGGAGCTCTCTCAACTCGAGCTCCACAAGATCCAAAAGCTCCGGGTCGTCTACAAGATCGATCTTGTTCAGATAGACGACGATATAGGGAACCCGAACCTGTCTTGCGAGGAGGATATGCTCTCTTGTCTGGGGCATGGGGCCGTCTGAGGCAGCCACAACAAGGATCGTCCCGTCCATGTGAGCGGCACCCGATATCATATTCTTGATATAGTCCGCGTGGCCAGGGCAATCCACGTGGGCATAATGTCTCTTTGCTGTTTCATATTCCACGTGTGCAACATTTATGGTGACTCCCCTCTCTTTTTCCTCCGGCGCATTATCTATGGAATCAAAAGGTCTGAATTCGGCCAATCCTTTTTTCTGCAGGTGCTTTGTAATTGCCGCCGTAAGGGTCGTCTTGCCGTGATCGACGTGCCCGATGGTGCCAATATTCACATGCGGTTTTGTCCTCTCAAATTTCTTTTTAGCCATATCCATTACCTCCTTCGACTTTAAATGGTTCGTTTGTTCTTATTGTTTATCTTTTATTTTTCATCGTTTGTCTTAAGTCTGTCAATAACCAGTTTTGCCTGCCCCTCGGAAACGGCATCGTAATTGAGAAAGCGCATGGTAAAGGTCGCTCTCCCCTGGGTCTTCGACCTCAAGTCCGTTGCATACCCGAACATCTCGGCAAGAGGAACCTCGGAGTTGATCGCCTCGAGAGATGGTCGTGATTCGATGCTCACTATTTTGCCTCGCCTCGACGTCAGATTGCCGATCACGTCTCCCAGATATTCTTTGGGGACGATCACTTCCACCGACATGATGGGCTCGAGCAAAATAGGGTGCGCCCTTTTTGCCCCGCTCTTGAAAGCCATAGAGGCCGCGATCTTGAATGCCATCTCGGAAGAATCAACAGCGTGAAAAGAACCGTCCACAGCGGAAACGATAACATCGACTACCGGGAATCCGGCCAGGACGCCCTCTTCAGTAGCCTCCAAAACTCCTTTTTGCACCGCCGGGATAAATTCGCCGGGGATCACCCCGCCTATAATCTTGTTCCTGAATTCAAAGCCTCGGCCCGGCTCATTGGGCTCAATCTCCAGCCACACATGGCCATACTGTCCCCTGCCGCCCGACTGCTTGACAAATCTGCCTTCGGATCTGATTCTCTTCCTGATGGTCTCCTTGTAAGCAACCTGTGGACTGCCGATATTGGCGCCCAGGCCGAATTCCCTCGATAAACGATCAACAATAATTTCCAGATGGAGTTCACCCATTCCGGAAATCAAGGTCTGACCGGTGTCCTTATCCGTCCGAACCCTGAAGGAGGGATCTTCACGCGAGATCTTTCGGAGAGCCGTATCCAGCTTTTCTTCATCCACCTTCGTCTTGGGCTCTATCGCTATGGCGATTACTGGATCAGGAAACTCCAGTGTCTCCAACAGCAGAGGATACTCCGTATCACAGAGGGTGTCACCGGTAGTGGTGAGATTTAAACCCACGGCAGCCGCTATATCACCCGTCCGTACTTCCTTGATCTCTTCCCTCTTGTTGGCGTGCATTTTCAGCAGTCGCCCTATTCTCTCCCTCTTTCTCTTGGACACATTGTACACGTGTGAACCTGCGGGGAGGACACCGGAGTACACCCTGAAGTAGGTCAACTGCCCGACATAAGGATCGGTGACAATCTTGAAAGCCAGCGCTGAAAAGGGCTCGTCATCACTTGGCGCCCTCTCAATCATTTCTCCTTTCATACCCCGGCCCACTACAGGGGGCGTATCCAGAGGAGACGGCAGATAATTGATCACCGCATCCAAAAGGGGTTGAACGCCTTTGTTCCTGAAGGCAGAGCCGCAGAGTACCGGCGTTGCCTTCAAGGAAAGTGTAGCCTTTCTTAAGGCACTCACAATCTCTTCTTGAGAAAGAGCTTCTTCGTTAAGATATTTTCTCATCAGGTTTTCGTCGTGATCGGAAAGAAACTCTATGAGTCTTTCCCTCTCCTGACGAGCAGCTTCAATAAGATCAGATGGAATCTCGCCAACCGTGAATTTAGCGCCTAACGAGTAATCGTCGTATATAATCGACTTCATACGGATCAGGTCGATTACACCCCTGAAGGAATCTTCCCTGCCGATGGGCATCTGAATTGGCACGGGATGGGCTCCAAGCCTGTCGCGAATGGCTGCGATGACCTTTTCAAAGTCGGCACCCACTCTGTCCATCTTATTTACAAACGCTATCCGGGGCACGTGATACTTATCGGCCTGTGCCCAGACAACCTCAGACTGCGGTTCCACACCGCCGACTGCACAGAAAAGGGCCACAGCACCATCTAAAATTCTCAAAGATCTTTCAACTTCTATCGTAAAATCGACATGACCGGGTGTATCAATGAGGTTTATGCGGTGATTGCTCCATGTGCACGTGGTGGCCGCGGACGTTATCGTTATGCCGCGTTCCTGTTCCTGCTCCATCCAGTCCATGGTGGCCGTTCCCTCATCGACCTCGCCCATCTTGTAGGAGCCGTGGGTATAATAGAGTATCCTTTCAGTCGTTGTCGTCTTACCGGCATCGATGTGCGCCATAATGCCGATATTGCGAAGACTCTGTAAAGGAACAACCCGCGCCAATTAATATTCACCCAAATCTTTGAAAAGAGCTAGAATCGGTAATGGGCAAATGCCTTATTCGCTTCTGCCATTTTGTGAACGCTCTCCCTTTTTTTCACGGAAGCGCCCCTGTTATTGGCCGCATCGATCAATTCGGCGGCCAGCTTTTCTTTCATGGTTTTCTCGGTACGTTCTTTTGAATGGAGAATCAGCCAGCGAATCGCGAGGGCAACCCTTCTTTCCGGCGCGACTTCTGTAGGAACCTGATACGTTGATCCTCCAACGCGCCGTGACTTTACTTCTATCAGGGGTTTGACGTTTGTAACCGCCTTTTCAAAGACCTCTGCGGGCTGCTCTTTCGTCTTCTTCTCGATGATATCGAAGGCCCCGTAGAATATAGACTCTGCTATGCTCTTCTTACCCCTCCTCAACAGGCAACTGATAAATCTCGCCACAAGTTTGTTATTATACTTAGGATCGGGTATTACTTCCCTTTTTGCAATCTCTCTTCTTCTTGGCATGACCTATTCTCGCTTAACTCGGTTTTTTCGCCCCGTATTTTGACCTGCCCTGCTTTC
>DATJBN010000062.1:0-18100 GCA_035515335.1 Syntrophales bacterium
ATTTACGTCCGTCCGCGTCCACATGTTTTGCCGTCCAGGTGGGTTTGAGTCCAAGATTCTCGAGTATGGCGGCTTCTATCACCCCGCCACTCACGTTCGGAGCGTCATCCCATCTGACATTATGGTATAAAAAGTATTTCATAAACATATGAGACATGTGTGTTAAAGGAATGTAAGCGACGAGAAGCGAGGCTAGCACGATGGCCGCTCGTCCGAAGATGGTTTGACCCGGAACATACGAATTCATAGTATGTCCACCGGTCAGCAGGCCAAACGTATAAGCCTTTGCACCCTCAAGATACGGATCGCCGAGCAAACAAGAAATGAGGGCGGAAAGAAAGAATAAAAAAATAAACAGGATATTGAAATAGTCGGAAAAAGACGAATAGTTTCTCAGTGCCGGATCAGTCAGCCGTTTGTAAAGGACTCCCAGCGCGCCGACATTTCCAAGGATCAGGCCGGTCCACCCGGCAGCTACTATAAGGCCGTCCACGAGGCTTCCGATGGTGCTGCCCACGGCAAAGGCTGGCACTCGCCATAGGAAAAAGCAGGCATGAACTATGAGAAGACCTAATGTTGCTATCATCAGATACAATCCGAAGTGAAAGGGAAAGGACACCCACCAAAGGCTCCTGTTCTCTTTCCATAGGCCCCTAATGAACAAAATCTCCGGCGCCATATACTTAAGTTCATTGAAGAGAGAGCTTTCATATTTCTTTTCCCACCAGTTCAACTCTTCAAGGTAAGAGCCGCCATAAGCGGCTCTAGTGCCGGATTCGTGCTGGACCGGATATAGCTCCCAGCGGACATGGGCGGGAAGGGTGATTTGTCTGTAGATTCGGTAGCCGGTTGCCAGTATGAATGCACCGACACAAAGATAAGTTAGAAAATAGAACCCCATAGACAGATTCCTCAAGTTTCCAATTCTCTGCTTGCTATGGAATATACCTCACACGCGTCATCAGAAGAGATATTGCTGAAATACTGTGCGAACGAGGTTCTCATCTCTATATCGACTGTACTCGTCAATTTGCCTTTATACACACCCGGTCGGTTTGGAGAGTCCGGCTAGCTTGCAGGCCCCCTTCGCAGGTCCTGTAGGGAAAAGTTCGTAGAGCTTCTTCATATCGATGCCATTATCCTTGCAGAGCTTGCGGATCATGGGTGCGATACCGAATTTCTGGAAATAATCCCTCAGATAGTTGATAATCTTCCAGTGCTCTTCCGTCAACTCACCCTCGATGCCTTCCTCTTTTGCGTAAGCCTGGGCGAATTCCTTGCTCCATTTGTCCAGTTCCTGAAGGAAGCCGTCCTCATCAACCTCATAAGTTTTTCCTGCCAGTTCTATCTGGGGCATTCTCTTAACCTCCTGTCGTATATCTAATTATTTTTTGAATAATTTATTCTCGATCACCTGCTTGCCTTCTTTTGCGAAGAGGGCAGCTTATTGCCGGCGGCGCGAAATTTTCGCGCCCTGTCCGTAATGCCTTCCGCCCACGCCTTTGTTCCCATAGCATGCACGTGTGCGAAAGTAGCAAGCACATTTCCCTTGCAGAGGCCGTCTCTCTTCCCGTCCATCCCGATTCCCCTCTTTACCCGGAAGGCGAGATGGCCTTCATCTTTGTTCCAGGAGAGAATCCGGGAGTAATGAAACTCATGGCCCTTGATCTGCTTCCCGACCGGGAAAAAAGGATTATCCTCTTCCACCTCAAGAACCGTGTACCCGTGTCCCTGCGGGCGCTTTTCCATCCCGAAAGAGACCGGCAGGAAGCCGACCATGGGATACCGCTTCTCGCCGACAGTCAGAGATTGTCCGAGAAACATGAGACCGCCGCATTCGGCGTATATAGGGAGCCCCTGTTCCGCGGCCGATCTCACGGACCTGCGAAAAGGGGTGTTTCCTGCAAGGCCACCCGCCTGCGTCTCCGGGAACCCGCCCCCTATATAAAGGGCATCCACGAGAGGTAGATTTTCATCATCGATCGCGCTGATTTCCACCACCCTTGCCCCGGCTTTTGCGAGGGCCTCGATATTTTCCGGATAGTAGAACTGAAAGGCCCTGTCCCTGATCACACCGACCGTCACCGGGCTTTCGGCCTTGTTATCTTTGCGGACCTTCTCCCTGACCGGAGGCCCTTCCCAGGGCCGGGCACTTTCTGCGATTTCAATGAGCCTTTCAAGATCAATATAATTCACAGCAATCTCTGCCGCGGCTTCAAGGGCGTGTCTGATTCGGTCATGCTCCTGTGGCGGGATCAACCCGAGATGCCTTTCCGTAAAAGGGATGTCCGTCATCCTCGGCACAGCACCGAGAACGGGGATGTCGCAGTATCGCTCTATCGATCCCCGGAGCACTGCTTCATGGCGGCCTCCTGCCACCCTGTTCAAGATTACTCCCCTGATGTCAATTCGAGGATCAATGCGCTGACATCCCAGAACCATCGCCGCGGCCGTCCGCGTTACCTTATCGCAGTCAACCACGAGAACAACCGGGGCATCTATCAGCTTGGCCAATTCGGCTGTGCTGTGCTCCCCTCCGGAACTCGATCCGTCATACAGCCCACGGTTCCCTTCCACGAGCGAAATGGCTTTGGGAAGAGCATGGCGTGAGAAGGACAGCGCAGTCTGCTTCCGCCCCATCATGAAGGTGTCGAGGTTGTAGCACGGACTCGACGCTGCAATCGCGAGCCACGCCGCGTCGATGTAATCCGGACCCTTCTTAAAGGGGATTACCCTTATGCCCCGTTTAGAGAATGCTGCAGCCAGAGCGGCACAGAGCGTGGTCTTGCCGGCACTACCGCGCAAAGCCCCGATGACCAGGCGGGGACAGGACCGGCTCATGCGCTACCACCCATGCAGGCCAACGCTAAGATTCCTTCGGATAACATTCCGCCAATACAAGGTATGTCGTACTTCCGCTCGACCAGTACTTTACCGCATCCTCGTCGATAAGGGCCTTTACGGCATCCTGGACGGCATGCCGGTCTTCATCGGGAAACCACTTAACGACGTCACGGATGTAGAACATCTTTTTTTCGCCCTTCGATCTCTGGCAGAACGCCTCAAGAACCCGCGCCTTAAGGTCGTCGCTCATGGTTACCTCCACTTAAACTGCGTCGATGACCTGAACGTTTCCGTGGCCAGATCAAAATCGTCGATGTGTTTGTCCGTAAACGGAATGCCTGTCAGGCTGAAGAATCGCTCCCAGCCGATGCGCTCGATCCACTCGCCGATTCGCTCATGCTTCCTCGCATTCTTCGCATAGACCTCCACGATGTTTTTCACGGCGGCTACTGTTTCCGGCCATTTCGGCGGGTTGTTAGGAAGATACGGTATCGCCAACTTCGAAAACATGGGCTTGCTCCGGGCATTGGAGACCTTTCCCCCCACCCAGATGGAAATCCCGTCGTTATCTGCATCGGCTATGGGCATGGCCGGACAAACAGTATAGCAGTTTCCGCAGTACATGCACTTGTCATTATTGACGTTCACCGTTTTTGTCCTTGTGTCCCCGCGAATAGCTCCCGTCGGGCAGGATGCAACCGTCGTTGGGATCTCACAGAGATTCGGAAGGCGCGTATTGTCCGGTTTGGGAACAGTCCGATGGATGCCGAGAATGGCAATGTCCGAGCAGTGTACCGCGCCGCACATGTTTAGACAGCATGCAAGTGCGATCCGCACATGGTTCGGCAGTTTCATCGTCACGAAATATTCGTAAATCTCTTCCATCAATGCCTTCACCGGGCCCGAGGCATCTGTGGCCGGCGTGTGGCAGTGCACCCACCCCTGGGTGTGTACGATATTCGATATGGCGTGACCTGTACCTCCCACTGGGTATTTTTTCTGCGCCAACTCGTCCAGCAAGGGCTTTACCTTCTCCTTGTCCTCGATTAGAAATTCGATATTGTTGCGACTCGTGAAACGGAGATAGCCGTTGCAGTACTTTTCTGCTATATCGCATATCTCGCGTATGTGGTCGGTCGAAAGCAGCCGCGGCGAGCCTGCGCGCACCGTATACAGGGAGTCTCCCGTTTCTCCCACGTGCACCATCACACCGGGCTGGAGGATTTCGTGATAGCGCCACTTTCCATAATTGCGCTGTATCATGGGAGGTAGCATAGTCTTGAAATCAGGGGGGCCGATATCTGTAGGCATATCACTTCACCTCCTTCTTCTTGATGTCTTCAGGCCAGAAGAACACATAAGGATTGGTTCGCGGGGCCTTTACCATCTGTGGCACTGCGGGAAGTCCCACGGCTCTGAGGAATGTCCTCATACCCAGTCGTTTGATGAGTTCTCCGACCCTCTCGCGGGACCGGCCATTCTCGCTCCACCAATCCTGTATCTTGAGGACAAGATCTTTCAGTTCCTTGTATGGTGGCTCCAGCTTCATAAAAGGTACAAGGACCCACGAGAGGAGCGCCCCTTCTACGATTGGGGCCTTGCCGCCGATCAGGAGGGTTGCACCCCTCTCTCCTCCCGGCCTGAGGGCCTTGGGCATTAGATTGATGCAGTGCATGCACCGGGTGCAGTCCTCATCGTATATCTTCAGTTCCTTTCCATTATAGACCATGCACCTCGTCGGACAGAGGTTGCATACCTCCCTCTGGATATCCATGCCCGACGCGGCGTAGGCCGCCACTTCTTTTTGGTCAACGGGAATATCGCCTTTCCAGGTGCCGATGACGGCTAAATCAGATCTTGCGATGGAGGCTACGCAGTCATTGGGGCAGGCTGCGACTTTGATTTTGAACTTGTACGGAAACATGGGGCGATGGATCTCGTCCTGGAAGCTCATGGTAACGTTGTAGCATATGTCGAGGCTGTCGATGCAGGCCCACTCGCACCGCCCCGGCCCCACACAGGCGCTGGGCGTCCGCAGGGCCGAGCCGGAGCCGCCGAGATCAAAGCCTTTTGCTGAGATATCGTCGAAGCATCCCTGAAGGTGTTCCGTTGTTGTCCCCAGAAGAATGATGTCGCCCGTGGACCCGTGCATGTTCGTTAGTCCGCTGCCGTGTTTGTCCCAGATGTCGCAGAGACTCCGTAGGATATCGGTCTTGTAAAACCACCCGGTCGGATGATTTACCCGCAGGGTGTGAAACGCCTGGACATTCGGAAACGCCTCCGGACGGTCCGAGTACCGACCGATGACACCAGCGCCGTAGCCTTTGACGCCTACGATTCCGCCATGCTTCCAGTGGCCTATCTTTTCTTTATAGGAAAGCTCGAGCTGCCCGAGAAGATCCCTGGCCATAGGCTTCTTCTTGGCAGCCTGTTTAATGTCGTCAACAAAACTAGGCCATTTTCCCCCCGACAACTGGTCGAGGAGGGGTGTATCTGATTTCGCCATCAGTATGTTACCTCCTTGTCTTAGATCATCCAATCTTCATCCAATAATCCTTGAACGTCACTGCCGACAGCACGATGCCTAGGGGAACATTGACGATAACCCCGACCGTAAAGGCCCAGAAGGGCTTCAACCCGAAGTGGGCGAGCTCCGCAAATCGTGTCGAGAGACCGATGCACAGGAAGCAGAACACGAAGGCCCAGGAACGGAGCTTTTTGATCGGCGTGATCACGTCGGGGTTCAAGACCTTGTTAAACCAGTTCGAATTGGCAACGAGCTGTTTGAATACGATCGCCTGCTCCGGCGTAGTGCCTGCAGTCAAGGCCTTCAGGTCTTCATCATTAAGCTGACCATTAACGGTAAGTACCTTCTTCTCCGTGTCAACTTTGATGCGATCTGCATACTGCGGGGGCATCTGGTACTGCGAGAAATCGGCCTTGTATTCCTTGTCTTTATACTTCCCCTCGATGCCAGCCTTGCCCAGATAATTAGCAGGCACCATGGTGGAGACAGCACTCATTATCAGAGAAGCCGCGAGGAATCCCAGGACGAACTTGGGGAAGCGCTCCCAGATGATGCCGCCGCCCACTTTCGATTTCTTTTCGCCTTCGCTCGTTTCCCAGTACATGACGGAGATGACGGAAAGTATTAGCGCCCAGATACCAATCCAGATGTCACGCCCGATAACCTTCATCAGTGTAAACGTATGGATCGGCGCCTCGCCGAAGCGCGCTGCCAGTTCGGCGGCCACGGCAAAACCGGCGGCATCGGCGAACTCCGATGTGCCGACAATCGCTCCTGCCACACCAGGGCTGATCGTCCCCGGGACGATCTGCTTCATGACGAAGGAGAGAATGAAGATCATGACGATGGCCCAGACCGTCACAACTGCAATGGAGATGGAGATGTGCTCGTTCTTCGACTGTACCGCGCCTCCAACAGCGATGGAGGCAGAGACGCCGCACACGGCGCCTCCCGCACCGAGAACCGCGCCGAACTTGGGTTCAAGCTTAAAAATCCTTGTCGCTGCGAGGTAGATGGTGAGCCAAGTGGCGATAGAAACTATAGTCGCCTGGAGCATGGCGACCGGCCCGGCCGTTATGATCATGGTGAGCGGCAGGGTCGCGCCGAGAAGGACGATACCGGTCTTGATGTAATACTCCGTCCTCAGTGAAACCTTCATCCAGTCGGGGATCTTCATCACATTGGAGATGACAAGCCCGACAATCAGTGCAATCAACGGCGCCTCCATATTGAGGTCTTCCATCAGCTTCCAGCCAGCCAGATAAAAAATGATCATGGAACCGACAAACAGAATTATGAATCCGGGAATGAACTGTTTCAGTTTATGGCCCATGATGGACATCGACACGCTGAATACGGCACCGAAGAGGATAAATATTATCAAGTAGCCCGACGCATTCTTTGCCAGATCCGCCCAGACTTTGCTGAATTCGGTCAGCTTGGCAGGGACGACAACCCAGCCCTTGATGGTACTGCCCGCCCAGAAGGTGAAAAGCGCAAGAAGCACGATGCCTAGACCCAACCATACGGACCACCAGTCTTCGGTCTTCCACAATTTTGAGAACTTACTTTCGCTCATAAAATCCTCCTTTCATTAAGAGAATCTGTTGACTTTTTCATGAACCTTATCTTGAAGGGTTCGGCTGGACACAACTCACACAATCTAATATATAATATCTAATGGGATTTCAGATAATGTCAAGCGTTTCTTAAGGGTGGGTATGCGTATACCCATTCATTATAATACATATCGCGGGCACTGATTATTGACGGATAATCGTTCAGGAAAAATCGATGGCTGAGAGGGAAACAGATAAGCCAACAAGGACGTGCGCCCTCCTCTGGGATGAATCGTTTACCTGGGGGCTGATGGCACGAAAGGCACTCATGGAGGCCGGCCTGCCGTTCGATCTTGTAACGTCGGAAGATATCCGTAAGAAGGCTCTGTGCCACTATCGCATGCTATTTGTCCCGGGAGGCTGGGCATCGCAAAAGCTCATCGCCCTTGGCGAAACGGGAAGAAGAGAGATCGTAAGTTTCGTGGCCGAAGGCGGGAGCTACCTGGGGATCTGCGGCGGTGCCGGAATGGCAACGAAAGACGGTATCGGCCTCTTGCCTCTTCGGAGGAAGGGGACTGCCGAGAGGGTTCCCAGTCTGAGTGGTCCTGTCCGCTTCTCTTTGGTCAATCACGCGATCTGGGAGGGAATCGGGACACCCACTTTCTTTGTCTGGTGGCCTTCGCAATTTGAGGTGGATGAGAAGACACGTGTCCTCGCCCGGTATAGAAAAGTGCTGCCGGATGCATTCAGCTCTGACATCTCCATATCGGCCGGAGAATTCATAGGCTGGCCGGAACTAGAGAGACGATACGGGATTCTCTTGGATCCGGCGCGTCTTCACAGAGAGCCTGCCGTTCTCGAAGGAACATACGGCTGCGGACAGGTAGTCCTTTCGTTGGCACATTTCGATACACCGGGAGATCGAAGCGGTGCTGCCGTTCTCAGAAATTTGTGGGACTATCTAGCCCCCGGGTGGTCCTCAGACATCCGGCCAAGAGAGGTGCGTCTCACCGATCGGTCCCTTACCGACGCGCATCCGGAAATCTACAATGTTGTGAAGGACATTGTCGCGGCGGTTTCGGACCTCATAAATACGGGCTCAAGAAATTTCCTCTGGTATTGGCGAAACCCCTTCCTCCTCCAGTGGCGTCGCGGGGTGAGGGGGTTGGAATACGGCACACTTGCCGTGATGGCAGGTGAAATAGCAAGGCGCCTCGGCGTAACTGATACGAGTCTCCCGGGTTTGGCAGATTCATTGCCGCATGCGGAGATATCACAAATCAGGGATCAGTTGATTCCATTTGTCGAAAAGGCGAAGCACCTCACGATCAACGAGCGCCTGTACATGAATGCCGCCCCTCTTTCCCCTCTGGAATGCACTGATCCTGAAATAAAGAATCTCAGGGAGGAGCTTTTCGGCTCTGCCATGAGCCACGGAGGTGATTTCAAGAAACTCATCGAGATGATCGATGGTCTTCTGTTTCGTTTGATAAAGAGTCCATAGCCTCACTCCTTTACTATCACCCCGTCTATATCCTGCATGCACTAACCTGAAAAAAAGGGTTAACTCATTTCCTGAATTAACCCTTCAATCTACTTATGGTGCCGAGGCCGGGACTTGAACCCGGACGGATTTTGTCCACTACCCCCTCAAGATAGCGTGTCTACCATATTCCACCACCTCGGCAGGTTTTGTTTCCCTATTTCTGCGCTGCAGCCGGCGCCTTCTGCTCGGGCGGCAGAGGGGCCGTTTCCGCCGGTTGCGGCACCGTCTGTTGCTGTGCCTGAGGCGCCGCTTTTTCCATCACCGAGGAGGATTTATGCAATGCCGAATAGGAAAGGGCCAGAGACGTTATCATGAATACCGCTGCGACGACAGTAGTCATCTTTCCCAAAAATGTCCCCGGGCCGCTGCTGCCGAACACGGTCTGGCTCGATCCGCCGAAGACGGCCCCCATATTCGCTCCCTTTCCTGCCTGAAGGAGAACGACGAGGATCAGAATGACGCATACAGCAACATGCAGGATTGTAATTAGAATTTGCACAGTTAAATGTCTCCCGAAAATTTTCTGGGCCTTAATATCACGCGATTAAAACCGTATTATTTTCACAAAATTCTCTACATCGAGACTCGCGCCCCCCACGAGGGCGCCGTCTATATCCGGCTGGGCCATGAGGCCGCCGATATTGCCCGGGTTTACGCTTCCGCCGTAAATCACATGAAGGAGCGCTGCAAGCTTGTCTCCATAAGCTGCGGCAACGATGCTCCTTATATATGCATGTACTTCCTGGGCCTGCTCGGGCGTTGCCGTCCTGCCCGTGCCTATTGCCCAGACTGGCTCATAGGCAATAACACAGTTTTTTATATCATCGGCGGTGAATTTATTCAATCCTTCTTTTATCTGTCTTTCGATTACGGAAAATGTCAGGCCCCCCTCGCGCTCTTCCAGAGTCTCACCGATACAGAATATCGGCCGCAGATCGAACGAGATCGCGGTCTTGAGTTTTCTGTTTATAAAATCGTCCCTTTCGCCAAAAATGGTCCGGCGCTCCGAATGGCCGACGATGACATACCCGCATCCGCAGTCCGCTAGCATTGCGGCCGATATCTCCCCGGTAAATGCACCCGCCTGTTTGTCATGGAGATTCTGAGCGGCAAGATGAATCCCCGATCCAAAGAGCACCTGCGCAACCGCATAGAGCGACGTAAAAGGCGGTGCCACAATGACGCTCCGGTCCGGAGATCCCACGTATTCGATCATCAGTTGCCGGGCGAAATCCACAGACTCCCGGACGGTCTTGTGCATCTTCCAGTTGCCAGCAATGATGGGCCGTCTCATCTTCTATTTTCCCATGCCTTTTCTAGCCATATAAATGGCCAGGTCTCTCATTCGGCATGCGTAACCTATCTCGTTATCATACCAGGCAAAGACCTTGACGAGGGTTCCCGCTATCACATTGGTCAGCGGCGCATCGAATATTGACGAATAGGGACTGCTCGTAAAATCGATGGAGACGAGCTCTTCATCACAGTAAAAAAGAATGTCCTTGAGTTTGCCGTCCGACGCCTTCTTCATGGCCCCGTTGATCTCGTTTACCGTAACAGGTCGCGATACCTCCGCCACGAGGTCTACGATTGATACGTTGTGTGTAGGCACTCGCAACGCCACGCCATCGAGTTTACCCTTCAGGTCCGGAATTACCTGACCGACTGCCTGGGCAGCGCCCGTGGACGTGGGAATAATCGAAACGGCGGCAGCCCTGGCCCTGCGGAGATCGTTATGAGAGCCGTCGAGAAGCCTCTGGTCCATCGTATAAGCATGGCAAGTAGTTATGAACCCTTTGACGATCTTGAACTCTTCATTCAGCACCTTGGCAACCGGGGCCAGACAGTTCGTTGTACACGATGCATTGGAGACAATGTGATGTTTACCGGGGTCATATGACTCCTCATTGACTCCCATGACGAATGTGCCGTCTACGCCTTTGCCCGGAGCGGCGAGGATCACCTTCTTCGCGCCCGCGGCGATATGACCCGCCATCTCGTCCTTCTTGCGGAACTTGCCGGTAGATTCGAGGACCATCTCGACACCCAGCTTGGTCCAGGGGAGGTCCTTTAAATTAGAGGTTACCGTGGTTATAGCGATCCTCCTCCCGTCTACAACCATCGCGTCGCCGTCCAGAGAGACGGTCCCTTTGTATTTGCCGTGCACCGAATCATATTTCAGGAGATGAGCAAGAATCTCCGGCTTGGCCCGTGAGTTCACAGCAACGATTTCTATGTCCTCACAACCGGAGCACGCGCGGACCAGACTCCTTCCCACCCGGCCAAAACCATTAATCGCAACCTTTACCGCCATGACATACCTCCTTGCTTTAGCTTCACAAAAAAACCCGGTTCAAGATAAATGTACCTTGGCAAACAAGGCGCCCTCTTTTACCCTATCTGCTTCTTGCAACGCCAACCCTGTCGCAGAAAGAGACGACAGGGCATCTGCTGCAGAACGGAGAGATGGGAACACAGACATGCCTGCCGAACGCAACCATCAAGGTATTATAGCGAAGCCAGTATCTTGATGGCAGCTTCTCTCTCAAGGCGAATTCCGTCTGTTCCGGGGTTTTCGTTCTCACATAACCAAGGCGGTTCGATATCCTGTGGACATGCGTATCAACGCACAACCCCAGCTTATTGTACCCGAGGGCGACAACAAGGTTCGCCGTCTTTCTACCAACACCCTTGAGGGTGAGCAACTCCTCTATTGTATCGGGGACCCTTGAATGAAAACGGCCTATCAGCTCTCGCGATATGTAAAGGATCGTTCTGGCCTTATTCCTGTAAAACCCGACGGGATAAATCGCTTTCATGATCTTCCCGCTGGACAGTTTCAACATTTCTTCCGGAGTCTCTGCCATCGCAAGAAGGCGTTCCGCGGCCTTCTCGGTTACTTCATCCTTCGTTCTCAGACTCAGGATTGTCGATATCAGGATTGGAAAGGGCCCCCTGTGCTCCTCGGCCAGAGAGGAAACAATCGGAAGCTCCCATTTGGCGACCTCTTTCTCGATGAGGCGAATGACTTTCTCCATGTCGCGGTCATTCATACACGCCTTCGCGTTCGAGGCTTAATCGTACCCTTCTTCGTTGGCAAGCATATCAAGATGCAGTGTCGCAATGTCTTCGACGTCGAGATTGGCCTCTTCCTCGGTCTCTCTGAAGTCGACTATCTTGATATATCTCTTGCACTCATTGCAGACATCGACCCGGTATTTCTCTTCCCCTTCGATGCTGAAGTAGGCGAGCGTCTGCTGCTCTTCATTACCGCAGAAGGGGCATTTGATGCGCATGAAGCGCCACTCATATCCGCACTGCGTGCAGAAGAGGAACCTCCTCCCTTCTTCTTCTCTTATCTCTCCGATCTTTGGCTCTTTGCCGCAGATCGGGCAGTAGCCCTCCGCCCATCCTTCCTTGGCAACGGCTTTGCCGTATTTCTCCACGACCTTTTCCAGGGCGGGCCTTAGGCTCTCTTCGAGGAACAGATCGACGAGGTCGATGACATCATCGTCAATTTCATCCGCGCTGTCATCCTCCTGGACCGAGTTGAAGGAATCGGAGATCATCTTCTCGAAGTTGAAGCTCCCTTCCTCTAACATCTGGAGCACCTCTTTTGTCTCACCCGGGGCACGCTTCTCGGCAATCTCCAAGAGCGCGGTAAAGTATTTCTTGGGTTCCGTAAGGTCGAACTGCCCGGTGGAAAAATCAATCAGCGGCAATCCCCCATTTATCTTCTTATCCAGAAGCTCCTCGTCTATCGAAAAGATCACCTTCGTCATCTTGCGCCGGTATTCTTCCCTCAAGATCAATATCTCCCCGAGGATATCGAGCAGTTCCCCGTAGTGGGGAGTCGTGCTCTTGTACCGCTCTATTATCTTCAAAGCATCCTGCAACATCTTAGCCATGCAAAACAAATCTCTCCCCAAATCCCTTCCAGAAGGTTTTAAGCTGTATATATCCTTTCTCTTATGAGTGCAAGGAATAAGTACCGTCGGCGGGTGCTCGTAATGTTTGATCTGCAAGGGATATTATGTTATCTTTTTCATCTATCGGCACTTTAATGGACGCGGAGTAATTTTTCAAGACCTTTTGCCGGGGAGCGTTGATGGAGAATTTTATCGAAGGACTCTCTTCCTATGTCCACGGGTCCTTTTTCCTCGCCTATGTAGCCGCCTATCTGGGCGGCGTTTTAATGAGTTTCACCCCCTGTATGTACCCGATGATGCCCATCACCATCGCGTTCATCGGAGCACATGGAAGTGGCTCAAGATTGAAAGGGTTCTTGCTCTCCCTGATCTATGTCCTGGGCCTATCGGCAACGTACACTGCTCTGGCCGCAATCGCCGCGCTGACCGGGCAATTGTTCGGGCAGATCCAGGCCAACCCATGGACAAATTTCATCTTCGCCAACATCTGTATCCTAATGGGATTGTCCATGCTCGACGTTTTTGTGCTCCCGATAAGGATGCCGGGATTTCTTGCCAAGGCAGAGACCCAGAGGAAGGGATTTATCGGAAGCTTCTTCGTCGGTTGTCTCTCCGGCCTAATCATGGGTCCCTGCACGACTCCCGTTCTTGCGGTGCTCTTGAGCTTTGTTGCAACGAGTCAGAACGTGGTTTTCGGCGTGAGCCTTTTCTTTATATTTGCCCTGGGAATGGGAACACTGCTTATCGTACTGGGGACATTCGCCGGCCTGTTCGCGAGCCTTCCGAAATCAGGCGCATGGATGACAAAGGTGAGCCACATATCCGGATGGATACTTCTTGCCGTAGGAGAATATTTCCTCATCCAAGCGGGAATGCTCTGGATATGAGAGTCTCAATTATGAAGATTGAAAAAGGGCTTCTCCTTTGCCTTCACTTTTTGCTGATTGCTGTAGTATTGTCGTCGGCACTATCATGCGGGGAAAGCAGGGAGCCTGCGCGGCCTCATCTCTCCGATGCGGCAGCACCCGATTTCATTCTGAAAGACCTGGCAGGAGGCGATTTCAAATTGAGCGCAGCGAAGGGGCGACCTGTGCTCTTGATTTTTCTCGCAACATGGTGCCCGAGCTGCCGCTCTGAGATACCACATTACAAAGATATCTATGAAACCTATGGCCGTCGAGGACTGGAGGTGGCGGCCATTGATGTAGAAGAGTCAAAAAATAAGGTCTCACAGTTCACTTCCAGAAACCAGATTCCGTACAGGACACTCCTCGATGAAAAGGGGCGGGTGGCAGAGGCCTACGACATTACCGGCATCCCGGCCATGGTCCTTATAGACCGCGACGGTAGAATAGTGACCAGAAAATATTTTGCCGTAGACACCGTGCTCGAAACACTTTTGGAAAAGAAGTGAACGTCTTCTTTGCTTCATGGCTGTAACCCGGAGGGGCCGTTTCTCAAGCGGCATTCATATGGCTACTCCACAGGACAGATACATTAAGATCGGCAATATCAATACGCGTTACTGGGAGGAAGGCCACGGAGGACCAGCAGTTGTCCTCATCCACGGGCTTGGTGCGTCTGCGGATATCTGGATGCACAACATCTCTGCCCTGGCAGAAAGCCACCGCGTCTATGCACCCGACCTCGTCGGCTTCGGTCGCACAGAAAAACCAGACGTCACGTATTCCCCATCATACATCGCTGCCTTCCTCGATGATTTCATGACAGCCCTCGGCATAGAATATCCAATTCTCATTGGACTGTCTTTAGGCGGCGGCGTGGCCTTGCAGTACACCCTTCAATTTCCGGGAAGGGTGGATCGGTTGGTGCTCGTAGACAGCGCCGGCCTGGGCAGGGAATTGCCTCTGCCGATGCGGCTCGCCACCATCCCTCTCCTAGGAGAGCTGATGCTTACCCCCTCACGATCAGGAATGGCCTTCGTACTCAGACAATTGGTGTACGATCCTTCCGTCATCACCGATGGCCTCATAGACCTATACTGTGAGCTCAATTTTTCAGAGAGGGCATCAAAGACGGTTCTCTTCGTCCTTCGCGCCTGTGCCACCGTGGGTGGCGCGCGCAGTGAAGTCATCGATCCGATCTTGAAAAATCTTGGCAACATAACGATTCCGACACTCGTTATCTGGGGCAGAGAGGACCACCTCTTTCCTTTAGGGCACGCGTGCTCTGCGGTAGAGAAGATTCCGGATTCCCACCTTTATATATTCGACCGTTGCGGGCACATGCCGAACTTAGAAAGACCGAAGGAATTCAACTCCCTGGTCTTGAAATTCCTCGACGGGCACGCTTTGCATTCGTAAGAAATATGGTATACTCACCGGCGTGACCTCACATCCCGGCCGATCGCAGGTGGGAACAGAAATATGCCGAGGCAGAAGCATATACTCTTATAGAAGGAGACGGGAGATGGCGACGCATGAACCCATGAAAGACCTCTACATTGTAGATTTGAATCAACCTCTCCCCGGATTCTATAATTTTCTCAATAGCTGGGTATACAAAAGAGATGATCTGACGATCCTCGTCGACCCGGGTCCCCGCTCGACGATTCCTGTTCTCGTAAAGGCGTTAGAAGACCTCGGCGTGACGAGGCTCGATTATGTCCTCCTCACGCACATACACATCGACCACGCAGGAGGGGTGGGACAGCTCGTTCGGCACTTTCCGGAGACATTTGTGATCTGCCATCCCAAGGGGATCCGTCACATGACTGATCCGAAAAAACTCTGGGAAGGATCGCGCAGTTTTTTAGGAAAGGTCGCGGATGTGTACGGTGAGATTGCCGCGGTTCCCGAAAAAAACATCGGTTATAAGAATCCCGTCGAGGCGGGCGGCTTGACTATCAACATCTATGAGACGCCCGGCCATGCGCCGAGCCATCTCTGTTATCAGATAGGCAATCTTTTATTTATCGGAGAGGCCGCGGGTATAAACTATCCCCTAGATGAGGGCCTTTATCTACGTATCGCAACACCGCCTCCCTTCAACTACGAGACCTACAGCAATTCCCTGGAGAAGGCGGCTTCACTCCCTGTCTCCCACATCTGCTTCGGACATTACGGCTACAGACAGGATGTGAGAAACGTGTTCGATACGGCGAGGAACCAGCTCGACAACTGGCTCGCCACGGTGGAGAAGCATCATCGACTGGGAAGCGATCCTTTTGTGGAAACCGTCTACGAGGAGCTTCTCGCAAATGACAGAGGGTTGTCTCTTTACCGGAGGCTCCCTCCCGATATCCAGTCCCGGGAAAGCATCTTCTCTGTAAACAGCATTAAGGGGATGAGAGATTACCTGGAAAAGAAGCAACCGTAGTTTCGGCACGCCTCACATACAGAGCACATTCCGACCCGCGTAATCTGTCAGCGGTATGAATCCAGTCTGTGAAGACCCGCCTGCCTGGTTCTGCGTATGGCCTCGGCATATTCGGCCCTGGTGATGCGGCGGTTGATTGCAGAGTCCCGCAGGGCCTTCCCGCAGGGATGGTATTGATCCATCACATTTACGTAAGTGTCCTCTGAGACATTGTCGGCGAGAAACGTCATGACCTTTTCTGTATTCGCGACGTCGTTGGGCATGACGAGATGCCTGACCAAGAGTCCGCGAAAGGCTATCCCGGATTCATCGATTGCGAGGTCCCCGACCTGGCGATGCATCTCTTTGACGGCAGCGGTAACAATTTTTCTGTAATCAGCGGCCTTGCAGAATTTCTCCGACCATTCTTCATCCCAGAACTTGAAATCAGGCATGTATATGTCAAAGACCCCTTCCAGTAACTTCAGCGTATCACACTTGTCGTAGCCGCCGGTGTTGTAGACAAGGGGTACGGTAAGTCCGCCCTCGACCGCAATTGCGAGCGCCTGTAGTATCTGTGGTACCACATGGGAAGGGGTTACAAAATTTATGTTATGACATCCCCGCTTCTGCAGACTCAACATCATGTGCGCGAGTTCCCTGGGCTCTACCTCGCCGCCGCCGGAATCGTGGCTGATGTCATAGTTCTGGCAGAAATAGCAGAGAAGATTGCATGACCTGAAGAATATCGTGCCTGAACCGCCCGAGCCCACGAGGGGAGATTCCTCACCGAAGTGGGCGTGAAGGCTGGCCACTCTGGCTTTTCCACCCGTACGGCAGAATCCGAGTTCGCCTGCGAGTCTATCGACATTGCACTCCCGGGGACAGAGGCAACATTCGGAAAGGAGAGTTACTGCCTGATCGATACGTTCCTTGAGCTTTCCGTCCCTATGAAGTCTCAGGTAGGAAGGCTCGCGCATACCCTTGTCCTTCACCTCTTAAATTTTCCCATCAATTCAGCCTCTCCGAGTATGTGGCCTTCCATGGCAGCGATGAGCTGAGCCTTGGTGGCGCCTGGTTTCAGGCCAGTAGGTGCGTCAAGGGCGTAAAGTCTGAAAAAGTAGCGGTGTTCACCTGATGGAGGACAGGGGCCGCCGTAGCCGATCGCGCGGAAATCGTTCATGCCCTGCTTTCCGCCAGCTGCCACCTCTTTCAAAGGCGGCAGTTTCTCGGGCAGGCCTTTCGAATCTCCCGGCACATCATAGATTACCCAGTGAACCCATGTTCCAACGGGTGCATCAGGATCATCGCAAATGAGTGCCAGGCTCTTAGTGCCTGCCGGCAATTTGCTCCACACGATGGGGGGTGACACATTCACGCCGTCGCAGGTATACTTTGCCGGTATTCTTGCACCCTTCTTGAAGGCCGAGCTCTTGATTTCCATATCCCTTTCTCCTTTTACTTGTGCTCCTGACCCGACAAGACCGGTCGAGACAAAAATGACTGTCAATAAAGCGAGGATGCCAAATATCTTCTTCATATCTGCCCTCTCGAAATTTCCCGGATAACGCTGTTTTCTTATCTTACTCCCTTCCTTATATTATATGGGTTGATTTTTCATACGTCAATGCAGAAACAGGCCAGAACCGGTTCTGCGGCTGCATACGCATCAGGAATCGTGTTTCTCCCTTGACAGCGGTGAAATAAATCATAAATTGCTTGTGTCAGCTGCGCGACATCGGTTACCATGGTTTTGAAGACGGGCAGATGCGGAGGGGTTCCCGGAAAAATGGAAAGTCATGGACACGGATACATCAAATCGATGGCCTTGACGAAAAGGCTCATTGCTACCATGGTCATGAACCTTATCATCCCGGCAGTTCAGGTCTATGGCGGCATCGTATCGGGAAGCATGGCGCTCATCAGCGATGCCCTCCATAATCTCAGCGATTTTACTTCGGTGCTGATCAGCTATTCGGCCCTGCGTATCGGGCGGCGCGAGCCTACGCTCAGGCACACCTATGGATTCCGGCGTATGGAGGTGTTTGCCGCCGTGTTCAACGCGGCAATACTCTTCGGAGCATGTCTCTTAATAACGATCGAGGGGTGGCATCGTTTCCAGAATCCCCGGCCCATCGACGGGAGTCTTGTAATCATCATCGCCTCCATAGGATTTCTGGCAAATATCGTCTCTACATTGTTGCTGCGGCCGGAGGCGCATGACAACATCAATATTAGAAGCGCTTTCCTCCACATGCTGACGGATGCGATAACGTCCCTCGGCGTGGCCGTCCTTGGTCTTGTCTGGATATTCAAGCCCTGGTACTGGCTAGATCCGGTCGTATCCTGGGTAATAGTGATACTGATCCTCTACAGC
>DATJBN010000063.1:0-8483 GCA_035515335.1 Syntrophales bacterium
TATTAAAATCTTTTTTTCTTACAACGAAAAATGAAAAGATGTCAAGAAATAAATTATTCGTATAATAGGTGCGGGGGGTCGAAAAGTCAATAGTTACCAGACTGCCTCTTGAATAAGTGAGTGACGCTACCTCATGGCTTGCCGGGATACGTGAATAAATGGGAAACGCTATATTCCCTGGACATGAGAGCGTCCGCGGTTTGCTTCGGAGTCTTCAATTGACTTCGCCTTCTAATCATGTTAGGCAGACACCGCCGTTAAAATTCATTTTCCCGAATGCAAAAACTGTAAACCTTCCCGTGGTTATTGGGGATTCGATATGGTGTTAATAAAGACTTTTGAGATAAAAAATAAGCTAGGGCTTCATGCAAGGGTTGCTGCGAAGCTGATCAATGTGACTACTCGTTATAAATCGAAGATTTTTTTCGAAAGGGACGGCAAAGTGGCTAATGGTAAAAGCCTCCTCAGCATCCTGACATTGGCCTGCCCTCTCGGGAGCCGCCTGACGATACGAGCAGAGGGGGCAGATGCACGGGAGGCTGTTGCGGATCTCGGTAAATTAATAAACGACAAATTCGGTGAAGATTGATGGGCGATGGTACAGGGAAGAGGGCTTTTGTTTTGAAAGGGATAGGGGTTTCTCCGGGTATAGTGATCGGGAAGGCTCACCTCTTCGATCGTTTTGATGCGAGGGCGTCCTTCTATCGATTGCAGGACGACACCCTGGTGTCTCAGGAAATCAAGAGGTTCAGGGGCGCATTGAAGGAATCGGAGAAGCAGCTTCTCGATGTGAAGAACAGACTACGCGAACTTGCGGGAAGGGAGCCCCTCTATATTATCGATGTCCATCTCCTGATACTCCGGGATAAGATGTTCGTTAACCACACCGTTCAGTTCATCAAGGAAATGCGTATCAATGCGGAATGGGCCATCAAGATGACCATAGACAAATACAGGGATATCTTCGATAAGGTGGAGGATGAATATCTCAAGGGGCGGATCAACGATATCCGCTACGTCGGTCAGATGATTACAAGGAACCTCGCAGGGGGAAAGAAAGATGTCGTCCCGGATATCGGCGACAAGGGGATAATAATTGCTATCGACCTGTCCCCCGCAGACACTGCCCAGATGATGATGAACAAGGTGCTCGGGTTCGCGACAGATATGGGAGGCAAAACGTCGCATACGGCCATCGTGGCACGTGCTGTTGAGATCCCGGCCGTTGTCGGTCTGGAATCGATAACCAAGATGGTGCGGACCAATGATGATATAATTGTCGACGGATCGGCCGGTCTTGTTGTCGTAAATCCCGATCCGGAGATGATCAAGGTCTATGATGATAAGCGAAGACACTTTGAGATAGCCCAGGAGAATTTCCTCAAATACGCCAGGCTGCCCGCCGTGACTAAGGATAATTACAGGGTGGATATAGGTGGGAATATCGAGTTCATCGAGGAGATTCCAACGGCGCTGTCGCACGGAGCCGAAGGCATCGGTCTTTACAGGACTGAATTCATCTATATAAACAAGGAACAGTTGCCCACGGAGGAAGAGCATTTCTCGCACTACAGGAGCATAGTGGGCGTTGAGGGTTTGAAATGGGCTACCATAAGGACTTTTGATCTCGGGGGCGACAAGTTCTACTCGGATCCGAAACTGGCCAAGGAAATGAATCCGCAGATGGGTCTGCGCGCCATACGTTTCTGCCTAAAAGAGGTAGACATGTTCAAGGTGCAGCTGCGGGCGATCGCACGGGCCAGCGCCTTTGGGAAGACGCGGATCATGTTCCCGATGATTTCGGGTATCGAGGAGATAAGAGAGGCAAAAAGGCTATTTTGTGAGGTTAAGGATGACCTCGCGGGCAAAGGCATACCCGTTGGCAAGGACATTGAAATAGGGGTCATGGTGGAAGTCCCGTCCGCGGTGATTATCGCCGACGAGCTGGCGAAAGAGGTTGATTTTTTCAGCATAGGCACAAATGACCTGATTCAGTATGCACTGGCCATCGACCGGATAAATGAAAGAGTAACCTATTTGTATGAGCCGCTCCACCCTGCAGTCTTGCGACTCATAAAACAAGTGGTCGACGTCGGTCACAAAGCGGGCATCCGAGTGGCGATGTGCGGAGAGATGGCAGGCGATCCTGCATATGTCATGATACTCTTGGGGCTTGAGATTGACGAACTCAGCATGAACCCTCTCGCGATACCGAGGGTGAAGAAGATCATCCAGGAATCGACGCTTTCTGAATCCAAAACCATGCTCGAGAAAGTCATGACATTTTCATCTGCCAGTCCGATCCGGGAATTTGTCTGTAATTATATGCGTGAACGTTTTCCGGAAGAGTTTCAGCTAAACGGCGACTGATTGATAACTGACGGTTGCAGGCTTCTCTGGGGCAAGATAAGCTTGTCTGGCAACAGTTCCGTAATGTGCGGCTGGGAGCCCGATTGTTTTGGGAGAATATCATGTCCCTCCTTTCGAGAATTAAAGTCTGGATGGCGGAAGATGAAGATTTTTACGCAGGGAACATGTACCGGCAGGACAATTTCCCTCTCTTTTGGCTTGTCAAGAAAGTCCTCTCTAAGGTGGAGCTGGGAGACGAGTATGTTGAGGCTCTTAAGAATCTCTCCGCAAAGGGTGTCGTCGTTTATGCCATAAAGAACAGGAGTCAGCTGAATGGTCTAATCCTCCGCGAGCTCTCCGTAAGGAAGGGTATTCCGAGGCCGGTTTATTGTCACGAATTCAACATGACGTTCTGGCAGCCATTTCCCGCCGCTGCCAAGGTTATCCTTTCTGGCATATCTCATCTCATCTTTAAGAAATCCCTCCGCAGTGCCTCCAAAAGAGGCTATCTGAAGCGGGTCGTTGGAGAAAGAAAAAGCGCGGTCATCCATCTCGGAGGCTCGGAATTTTTCGAGAGCCACGCTACAGAGGATGCAATTACACAACTGATAGATGCCCAAAAGGGCCTTGACGTCCCCATTTTTGTAGTACCCGTAATGATAACGTACGGCAGAAGAAGGGAAAAGGAGAAGGAAAGTATCATCAATATCCTGTTCGGCCAGACCGAAGAGACGGGCGCGCTGCGCCAGGCCATCACTTTCCTCAGGTATTCCAAAAAAGCCGCGATCATTGCCGCGGAGTCGGTTGATCTTGCCGAGTTCGTGGGCAAGAACGAAGGCGCGGGTGTGGAGACATTATGTCACGAGCTTAGAAGAGAACTCATCGAACGGATAGATGAGGAAAAGATGAGCATAGTCGGACCCGTATTGAAGACGCGTGAAGAAATTATCAGCATGGTTCTTAATGACGGCAATTTGAATCATTTCATTCAAGATATGGTGGAGCACGGATCAAAGGACCATGAGTCCCTGGCAAAGGAGGCGGATAAGTTCATCAGGGAGATAGCGGCGGACTATAATGACATGTTCATTGAGGTATGGGACAAGTTTCTGACCTGGCTGTGGAACAACATCTATGACGGTGTGGTTGTGGATAAGCCGGGGCTTGCGAGGATAAGAAATATTTCGAAGAAGATGCCCTTTGTCATCATACCCTGTCACAGGAGCCATATTGATTATCTTCTCCTATCCTATGTCTTTTATAAGCACAACATACAGATGCCGTTCGTTGCTGCGGGCACCAATCTCTCCTTCTGGCCCCTCGGATACATATTCAGGAAATCGGGAGCCTTCTTTATCCGCCGCACCTTCAAGGGCAACAAACTCTATGGAGAGGTCTTTGCCAAGTATCTCGAGGTAATTTTGAAGGAAGGCCTTCCTCTCGAATTCTTCATTGAGGGAGGGAGGAGCCGCAGCGGCAAAATGGTTATGCCCAAGTTTGGTCTTCTTTCAATGCTCATTCAGGCTTACAGGAAGAGGGCCGGTGATGACCTGGCCTTGATTCCCGTATATATCGGCTATGACCGCGTGATTGAGCAGGAATCCTATCTGAAGGAATTGGGAGGGACTCCCAAGGAGAAAGAAAAACCGGCCGACGTGATCAGAAGCCGCAAATTCTTGAGAAAACGCTACGGGCGTGTGTATGTGAATATCGGTGAGCCCACTTTGCTGAAATCGTATCTCGCCTCACAGGAAAAACCTTTTGACGACATGTCTACCGAGGAGAGGCAGAGCCTATATAGAAAGATCAGTTATGAGATTACTCTGGAGATCAACAGGGTATCCGTTGTTACCCCGTTCTCTCTCGTTGCATCTGTATTGCTGTGCCACGACAGAAGAGGGATATCCCATGACGATCTCATGGCGGTGTTGAATTCATTCTATGATTACCTCAGCTACAGAGAGGTGAGTTTCGCGGCCACACTGGTCAACAGGCGAAGGTCTTTTCTTGACGCCATTAATCTGTTTGATGACTCAGGCATAATCTCGAAGATGGGGGCCGATGAAGAAGAACCGGACGAGATGGAGGAAATCGTATATTCCCTGGAAGATGAGAACCGTTTGAAACTCGAGTACTACAAGAATAACATCCTTCATTTCTTTGTCCCGATAAGCTTTGTTGCCGTATCACTTCTTTCAAGCTCCGAGGACATGATTTCTGTGAAACAGGTATTGAAAGATTTTCAGTTCTTAAAAAGGCTTTTCTGGCAGGAGTTCATCTTTGACGACCGGAGGGATGATCTTGATGAAGTGAACGATGTACTCACCTACCTCTCGAGCAGGGGCATGATCACAGTCCTAGATCGCGATGGTGGACCTCTGATAGAGGTTAAAGGCAGGGGGAAGACGAATCTCATGCCCTTCGCCGGCCTGATAAGTAACTATGTGGAGTCATATTGGGTTGTAATCAGAGGCTGCATTTATCTCAGGAAGAAGCCGCTTTCGGAGAAAGACTGGATGAGAAAAATGCAGCAGCTGGGGGCGAAGATGTACAAGAAGGGTGAGATACGGAGAGCGGAGGCGATGTCCCAGGTCAATTATCAGAATGCAGTGCAATTTCTCCAGGAGGCGGATTTTGTCCACCTTTCCGAGGCCGGCGAGAAAGCGGACAAGAAAGAGCCCGGCGCCTTTACTCTTGTGGGGAACAAGGCGGAAATGGACGCCTTGAGGCGCAGGCTGTTCGAATTCCTGTGATGCGGCGGCGGGTCTGCCCGAGACTGGGACGTATACCTTAGAATATCGTCAAGATGTCCTATGGTACCACGCTTGACGAGTGTTATAAGAATGTTTTCAGGGCATTGCAACTGCAATGCACCGTCATGCCCCGTATTCAAGGAACAGTTTTTGTTTGACATACCGGGCCGTTCATGCTAAGGGAGCGCCACGCAAATGGATAAGGATACGAGGAAGACGGCTATCCAGATGGCATATGCCAGCAGTGTCGGCATTGCCATGATCCTGCTGATCTTCGGAGGTCTTTACCTCGGTGTCTGGCTTGACGGGAAATTTAACACCGGCTATATCTTTACAATCGTTCTTCTTGTGGTTGGCATAGTAGCCGGGTTCAGAAACATATATGTTCTGATAAAAAAGATACCGGACGAACAGCCGTTAATCAAGTACCTGAAAAGTGAACCCCATAGAAAAAGACCCCCTGCAAAAGAGGCTTGAACTCACTAACTGGATAATTCTGGGGGCATTGACTGCGGTCGGTTTCGTCTTCATGCCTCTAAAATTTGCTCTGGGAATGCTGATTGGCGGTTTTATCAGCATACTGAATTTCCACTGGCTGGTTCGGGATCTCAGAAAGGCATTCAAGAATCTTACAGAGAAGTCAAACTCTCTGGTCATGTTTAAATACTACGTAAGGTTCGGTGTCACGGCGGTCGCCCTCTATTTTATCATAGCCGGAGAAATCGTGGATGTTATAGGACTTGTGGTCGGGCTTTCAACGGTAGTAATTGCCATAGTCATAACCACAATTGCGCTTTATACAAAAAAAAATTGTGTTGAGGAGGCGAGATAAGAGATGCATTCCCTTTCATTCCTTGAAAACCACTTCATTCCTTCCCACATAATGTACACATGGTTCGTGATGATCATGCTCGGCCTGTGTTCTTTTCTCGCGACACGACGGCTTGACGTTTACCCCACAAGATTTCAAAATGTAATGGAGGTTGTGGTAAGCGGCCTGGATGCTCTGATATCGGACACCATGGGACATGAAGGGAGAAGATTCTTTCCCCTCATCGCGACTATCGGACTATTCATTCTGACGTCCAACCTCCTCGGTCTCGTTCCCGGGTTTGAATCTCCCACAGCCAACCTGAACACAAACCTTTCCATGGCCCTTGTGGTCTTCGTCATGACGCACATCATGGGCGTGAAGGTTCACGGATACAAGTACGTGAAGCAGTTCATGGGGCCGGTATGGTGGCTGACGCCCCTCATGGTCCTCATCGAACTCGTAAGCCACCTGGTTCGTCCGGTCTCTCTCACCGTGCGACTGTTCGGAAATATCGAGGGTGGGCATATAGTCGTTGCCGTGTTATTCCTCCTTGCCCCCTTCCTCGTACCGATACCGATCCTCTTTCTCAAGATATTCATATCGGTGATACAGACCTTGGTCTTCATGCTGCTTTCCATGATGTACATCGCCGGAGCCATGGAAGAGGCTCACTAGAAACACTCATATAATAACATGAAGGGCGGGATTGTAATGATCGCCGCCCTTCTTTTTTTACGGCGATTGGCGTTGACACACATGGCGCCTTATCTTATACTCTCTCCGCAACAAGCACCTGTCGTTTCAAAAATATAATTAATCATGGAATGCAAATGGTACTGAAACTGAAATCGGGAAAGAAAAAGATGAAATGCACTTACGCCTTTCTTTTCGCTTTTTCAGTCATTCTCGCAGGCTGCATGATAGGGCCTGATTACCAGCGTCCTCCTGTGGATAAGCCGGATACCTTCCGTTACGCGGCCGCGGAGGCCCGGGATACATCAGACCAATCCTGGTGGAAGCAGTTTCATGACCCCGTTCTTGAAGCCCTCATCGACGAAGCGCTCGCCCACAACAAGAATCTCAAGATTGCCGCGGCAAATATAGAGCAGGCCGCGGGCGTCCTGACCCAGGTTCGTGCACCCCTGTTCCCCCAGTTGAGCTACGGCGGAAGCGGAGCCCGCGAGCGGGGAAGCGAGATGACCGCCAGTCCCATACCGCCTACAATAGCAAACCCTCAAAGCGCCTATCAGGTCTCTGCCGCCGCAACCTGGGAGATCGACCTCTGGGGTCGCATAAGGCGCCTTTCCGAGTCTGCGCAGGCGAATCTGCTTGCCACGGAGGCGGCGCGGCGGGGAGTGATCCTGTCTCTGGTTGCGTCTGTGGCAAACACCTACATCCAGCTCCGCGGTCTTGATGCGCAGTTGCTGATTGCGAAGAATGACATGGCTTCATACGGAGAGGCCGTGAAACTCTTCGAGCTGCAATTCAAGTATGGGCAGGTTTCACGGATGACCGTTGAACAGGCGCGAACGCGGTACGAAACAGCAGCCGCAACTGTTCCGCAGATAGAATCACAGGTCGTCCAGACAGAGAACGCCCTCTCTATCCTCCTAGGGCGAAATCCGGGACCTATTACCCGCGGCAAACAATTGCGTGAACTTGCGATGCCTTCGGTTCCTTCCGGGCTCCCGTCGCAATTGTTGGAGCGGAGGCCGGACATCGTTCAGGCGGAGCAGAACCTGATTGCTGCCAACGCTCAGATCGGCGCCGCAAAGGCACTCTATTTCCCCTCGATCTCGCTCACGGGCAGTTACGGCCAGGCGAGCGACGACCTTTCCAATCTCTTCAAAGGGCCAGCCCGTCAATGGTCGTACAGCGGGTCTGTAACGGGCCCGATCTTCACCGCAGGTGCAATCTCCGGACAGGTTCAGCAGGCCGAAGCGGCCCGCAAGGCGGCGCTTCTCGCCTACGAAGCCTCTATTCAAAGCGCCTTTGCCGATGTGGAAAATGCGCTGATTTCCCGCATGAAGACTGATGAACAGGTGAAGGCCCAGGGAAGGCTTGTCGATGCAGCAAGAGAGTATACCCGTCTTGCGCAACTTAAGTATAAAGGAGGATACGTTCCATATTCAACAGTCCTGCAGGCCCAGGAGCAATTGTTTCCTGCGGAACTCAACTATGCCCAGTACAGCGCCGCACTCTACGCATCTTTGATCAACATCTACAAGGCGATGGGCGGCGGGTGGGTGGCGGAGGCTGAGAAACTGTCTGTACGAGAAGAAGAGCAGGGAAAGAGGAAAAGTGGCAGATGAGTTAATGCCTGAACCGTCAAATGACAATCGGGGGTCTGAAAGATGAAAAAGATGTTGGTATTGCTCGTAGGCATTTTATTTCTTGCCGGCTGTGCGACAGCGCCGGCCAAGGGGAACTTCCTTGGGGATTATTCGAAAAATCTTGAACCGGGACCTCCGGGTGGAGCGAAGATGCGCTGGATCAAGCCCGGAGTCGATTTCCACAAATATAAGAAGATCATGGTCGACTATGTCGTCTTTGCATTAGCTGACAAT
>DATJBN010000064.1:0-38504 GCA_035515335.1 Syntrophales bacterium
AATATGTCGGTCAGTTCAGAAACGACGAGTATCACGGGCAGGGGACGTTAACGCTTCCCACCGGCGAAAAATACGTGGGTGAGTGGAAGGACGGAAAGTTCATGGAGGTCGATTGATCTGTTCAGAAGCTTTTCCTTCCGACCATGAACACATCAAAAACTATAGTCCAGCCAAGATCATCGGCAAAAAGTTTCACTCCCGCGCCTTTGTGTAACCCGCCTTGATTGCCTCAGCCTCGGAATTGAAAGTGACCAGGTGATATGCCTTCACCCTGTTGTAATATTTCATGCCCGGCAGGTGATACCGTTTACTGTCGCTGTTTCCGATGACTTTTACCTTGGCGTGTGAATACTTTGCGACATTCGGGAGATGGCCGGCCACTTCTCTAGTCTTTTCCTGCGGCGGAGAGGGAGGAACGGATTTTACGGCAGGATGATCGGTCGTACTCCCGGGAGCCGCCTGATCCTGCTCGCGTACTGCCTTCTTGGGGGCATCAGCCGGCACAGCAATTCTCTTCTCACGGGTAATATCCTTCTTCACAACGCTTGCGACAACCGTCTGCTCGCCTTCCTTTAATTCCTTCTTCTGCCCCGTTATGTGTACATAGAGCGAGAAAAAAACAAGGGCCCAGAGGATGAGGCTTGACCACAGGACAACCTGGAAAGAGGGCTTTCTGAAAAGGCTCTTTTCTCTCTTCACCTGCTTGTAGGACGAGCCTCCTGCTGCAAAAAGAGATAACTGGGGTAGGCGCTTTGCCTGATTGGTGGGATCGTACTGCATCTCGTAACGATGCAGGACATCTCTCTTGCTCAATTTCAGACGGCTGGCATATTTTTTGAGATACCTTATGCTCATCTCCGACCGGGGAATGACGTGGAAGTTATCCTCCTCCAGCGCCCTGATCAGAGGAATGCTGATACCCGTGGCGCGGGAAATATCCTCCAACGATATAAGGTGCGATTCCCGCTTTCTTCTCAAGTACTGGCCGAGGGTCTCTTGCATTTGTCACCACAATTCGCAGCGAACCATTTTGTGGAGTCCTTTTGCTTGAGCCCGAGTATAGTAAGAATGGAATCCTGTGTCAAAAGAAAAAGTTGAGATCAATCTGTCCTGTGAAAAAGTACGGCAAATTTTCCGCAAAAAATCAGAAGAACTATGGGCGAAAATATGATAGAAGGACGGGTGTCAGGTCGCATCAACAGTCTCAGTTTTTACAGTTAGCATCTTTAATTTCATTTCCCGATTGGCTTTGAATGTGGTTCCAGGCGGTTGCCTGGATTTACACCACCGAATTCTTTAATTACGGTCAAGAAAAGAGGGAGGGAAGAAGCATGGCAGATAACTGGAAACCTTTGACGGAAGCGGAGAAGGCAAGGTACAAAACCTTGAACAAAGAGAATGTCGAATTCCTGATGGACCGGTACAATAAGGTCAATCGCTGGGTCATCGCCGATATGATCCGGCGCAGCATGTACCACTATCCTGACAAGAAGGCCCTGATCTTCCAGGGTAAGTCTCTCACCTATGCCGAGCTTGAAGCGGAGTGCAACCGGACTGCCAATGCGCTTAAGTCTCTCGGTGTTGCGAAATACGACCGTGTCGCAATTCTCGCTCATAACACGATCCATCATGTTCTTACCTGGCTGGGATGCGCCAAGATAGGCGCAATCTACCTCGCGATCAATTATCTGCTGAGAGGAAAGGACATCTCCTATTGCATCAACCACTCGGAGAGCAAGGTCTTCATCGTCGAAGACAGCCTCTACGACCTGGTCAAGGATGTCCTCAACGACATGCCTTCGGTAAAGACGTGGATCTGGTCCAACCAGGGCGCCGGCAAATCTTCTGTCAGCGACCGCTTCATGGATTTTGACGGCTGGATCAAAAAATATCCCGCGACCGAACCTGATGCGAACCTGCACATCGAGGATCCGGTGCAGATGACCTACACAAGCGGGACGGAGACGCTCCCCAAAGGTGTTATCATCAGCAACCAGGCCCTGATGGCCCAGTATATGGGAGCGATTGTAGATGGGCAGTATGATGAGGACGACATCTCCATCAACGCCCTTCCGATCTATCACTGCGCTCAGCGGGACGTGTTCATGAACCCGATCTTCTGGGTCGGCGGGACCAACGTGCTCGGCATTCCCGACATCGGCCAGATACTAAAGATGATTGCCGACTACAAGGCGACTCTGTTCTTTGCACCGCCGACGGTCTGGATCGGGATGCTCCGTCATCCTGATTTCAACAAATACGATCTATCGAGCCTCAAGAAATGCTACTACGGTGCATCGATCATGCCTGTTGAGGTGCTGAAGGAGCTTATAGAGAGGTTGCCAGGAACGAGGATATACAACTATTACGGGCAGACCGAGCTTGCGCCGTACCACACGATTCTCAAGGCGAAGGATGCACTCATGAAGCTCGGCTCCGCGGGGATGGGCGGCCTGAACATGGAGACAAGACTCGAAGACGACCAGTTCAAACCCATCGATGCGCCGGGCCTCCCTGGCGAGATCTGTGGCAAGGGCCCCCATGCTTTGATCATGTATTTCAAGGACCCGGAGAAGACTGAAGAAGCGATGAAAGGGGGATGGTTCCATTCAGGCGATGTCGGTGTCATGGACGATGACAGATACATTACCGTTGCCGACCGCAAGAAGGACATGATCAAGACGGGCGGAGAAAACGTCCCGACGAGGGAGGTCGAAGAGGCCATATACTTGGATAAAAGGGTGCAGGAGGTCGCAGTCATTGGGTTGCCGCATCCCAAATGGGTTGAGGCGGTGACGGCAGTCGTCGTTCCGAAGAAGGGCGAGACGATTACAGAACAGGAAATCATGGAGCACTGCAAGAAGGAACTTGCCCGGTTCAAGTGTCCCCAGAAGATAATCTTCCTCGACGCTCTTCCCAAGACGCCGACGGGAAAGATCCTCAAGAGGGAAATGCGAACGACCTATAAAAACGTGTTCGCCGGCAAATGATGCAACGCATGTTCCAGAAAGGAATATATTAAAAAAAAGGAGATTCGGTATGGAGATTAAGAATGTTTGTGTTTTGGGTGCGGGACTGATGGGAAGCGGCATTGCCCAGGTCTGCGCAGAGGCGGGTTTGCAGGTAGCGTTGAGGGATATCGAGCAGAGGTTCATCGACGGCGGGATGAATACGATCAAGAAGAACCTGAGCCGTGACGTAGAAAAGGGAAAGAAGACCCAGGAAAATATGAACGCGATCCTCGGCAGGATCAAGCCGACGCTTGACCTCAAAGAGGCGGCGGCCAAGGCCGACATCGTCGTGGAGGTTGTGATCGAAGTGATGAATGTCAAGAAGCAGGTCTACAAAGAATTGGAGGAGATCGTGTTTCCCGATTGCCTTTTCTTCAGCAACACCTCGGGTCTCTCGATTACGGAGATGGCGGCTATTACAAAGCGGCCCAAGAAGTTCATAGGGACCCACTTCTTCAATCCCGTACCGGTCATGCGCCTGCTCGAGATCATCAGGGGCTACGAGACCTCAGATGAAACTCTCGAGATTGCCAAGGCATGGGGCAAGAAGATCGGCAAGGAAGTGATCGTCGTGAAGGAGGCGCCGGCCTTTGCGGTAAACAGGATCCTCTGTGTTATGTTAAACGAAGCGTTCTTCGCCCTTGATGAAGGGATAGCGAGCGCGGAGGATATAGATAAGGGCATGATGCTCGGCTGCAACCATCCCATCGGCCCCCTGGCCCTTTCCGACCTCGTGGGCAACGAGACACTCCTTCATGTCATGGAAGGTCTGCACAGAGAGCTGGGAGACAAATACCGCCCGGCACCGCTTCTGGTGAAGCTCGTCCGTGCAGGACGCTTCGGCAGAAAATCGGGCAAGGGAGTTTACGATTACGCGAAGAAATAAGAACGCGATCTAAAAACCTGGAGCGTCGAAACGGCCAGGTACTTACGTGAGGTAAATAATGAAGGAAGTTTTTATCGTCAGTGCCGTGAGGTCGCCGATCGGCAGGCAGAACGGATTTCTCAGAAACTGGACGGCCCCCGAGCTCTTGGGGACAGTACTCGACGAGGCTGTCCGCAGGATTGACCTCGACCCCGCGATTGTTGACGATGTAATTACAGGGACGGTGTATCAGGTCGGGGAACAGGGTTTCACCCTGGCCCGCATGGGCGTGCTTGCCTCAAAACTGCCGCTTACCGTGCCCGGCGTTTCGGTAAACCGCCAGTGCGGGAGCAGCCTCACCGCGATACAGCTTGCCCACGGCATGATCGCCTCGGGTACGATGGATGTGGTCATTGCGAGCGGATGTGAGCTTCTGACAAAGTACGGCATGTTTTCGGATTTGAACGGGACGCTCTATACGGGGAAGCCCATGGGTAATCCCTTCGGCGCTTTTTACACAAATAAGTACGGGAGACCGGACCAGATTAAGGCGGCACAGATGATCGCAGATAAATGGGCGATTACGCGCGATGAGTGTCACGAATTTGCAATCGGAAGCCACAAAAAGGCCCACGCAGCAACTGTCAACGGGTATTTCAAGAATGAAATTCTGCCCGTCAAGGGCGTCGATAAAGACGGCAATGAGGTCATCAGAGATACCGATGAACCAATCAGGCCGGAAACGACGCAGGAGAGCCTCTACTCCCTCAAGGTCCTGCCCAATACGAAATGGATAACGGCAGGAATATCGAGCACCATCACGGATGGTGCGTCTGCCGTCATCCTGATGAGCGGAGAGAAAGTGAAGGAGCTGAAGCTCAAACCTCTTGTCCGCTTTGTGGCGAATGCCGTCGTGGGTTCAGAACCGGAGATCATGCTGACAGGGCCTATCTATGTAACGCCCAAGGTACTTGCCAAAGCGGGCCTTTCGATCACGGCAATCGACATCTTTGAGATAAACGAGGCCTTCGCGCCCATACCGCTCGCCTGGGCAAAGGAGCTCAAGGCCGATCAGACGAAGCTCAATGTAAACGGCGGTGCACTTGCCCTGGGACATCCCGTTGGGAACTCCGGTTGCCGCCTGACGGTGACGGCCGTCTATGAGCTTATCAGGCGAAAGGCCCGGTACGCCCTCGTATCATTGTGCACGGGCGGAGGCATGGCGCCGGCAACCATCCTCGAAAGAGTGTGATGGTCTGTTGCCACATATGCAACAGTCATCGAGATGAATGTCATTGATTGTCGAAGCCCCGTTCCTTCGAGTGGGGCTTCGCATTTAGGAAAACTAAAAAAAGTCTCGGTGTCGTTCTTATACTGAGGCAGGAACTCTGTAACATGAAGCCATTCACAATACTTGCCATTGCCGTCCTCGCGTTCATTGCGTTTGCCCATCTTCTCCGCATCATTTTCGGATGGGAGGTCATTATCAACGGCTTTCACATTCCGCTTGCCGCGAGCGCCTTCGCACTCATATTTTTCGGCGGCCTTGCGTGCATGCTCTGGCGAGACTCGCACCGGACATAGCAGAAGGCCCGCCACTTTCTCCGGAAAGCATGGTGCAATCCGATGGGCGGCATGCATCTGCGTGTCCCAGCAATCTTTAGAGAGGGCTATTTATGTACTCTTATTTACCCTTGCGATAGAAGTCCGTAAGGAACTCTGCATCCTTCGGAGAGAGGTCGAAGCGCATAACGGCCTCGTTTATCAGTTTCTGAACGGCCTTGCTTGGGTCATCCTGCAGTCTATCAGAAATCCATTTAACGGCTTTGCGAATCGCCTCACCCTCGGGCATAATAGTGGCCATAGTCTACTCCTTGAGATAGTTGCTTTCTATATTGCTATTTTTCTTTCTTATGCTCGTCGTCTTTTTCTGCGGCCCTCCAGTACACGGCCATAATGAGAAATAACGTCACAATAAGAACAAAAGGTATTATGTAGCGATTTGAATATGCTGAAACGCGATGCCATTTCTCACCGAGAAAAAAGCCAAGGTTAATGAAAACCGCCGTCCAGAGAAGAGCTCCTGAGTATGCGAAGGCGGCAAATGCGGGATATGGCATAGGCGAAGAACCGGCAAGTATCGCCGTGAGGTGTCTTACCCCGGGAATAAAATAGCCTCCGACCAATGCAAATCTTCCATATCTAATGTAGAGCCTTCTCGCGTTCCCTATGTGATCGGGGTTTACGTTCAGCCTCGCCGAATATCTTTTTATCAAACGGATTCCCAGCGTCCGACCGAGGACATAGCCGAGCGTCGTGCCCGCGCATGTCCCGGCCATGCAAGCGATAAAGGTGTAGACATAGTTCAGCTTGCTTTCATAAACTAAAAAGCCCGCAAATGCAATCAATGTCTCATCAGGGATGGGAAGACCAAAGACTCCCAGCCCGAGAGCGACAAAGATTCCCCAGTAAGAATATTTTGTGATGGTAAGAAGCAGGGCATGCATCTATTGCCTATGACGTTTTTCCTAGGATCTTTTTGTATTATAGAATAATTGATTTCAAAAACGCGAGTCGAAATATCCTTCGTAACATACAGAAAAGGGCGGGATGAATTCCCGCCCCTTTTCGTATCTACTCTTATGATATCTGAATATTACTTGATGGCATCTTTCAGTGCCTTGCCGGCAACAAACTTGGGGACTTTTTTGGCCGCTATCTTGATGGGTTTTCCTGTCTGGGGATTTCTTCCCGTTCTCGCGGACCTCTTCGCGACGGAGAAGGTTCCGAAGCCTACCAGCGTTACCTTATCTCCCTTCTTCAGGGCCTTCTTGATTGCATCAAGGACGGAATTGACGGCGCTCACTGCCTCCACCTTGCTGCAGGTACTCTTTGCGACCTCATTGATAAGATCTTCCTTGTTCATAGTGTACTCCTCCTTTTCTTTATCGTTCTTTCTTTTATTAGTCTTGATCCGCCAAATACGGAAACTTAAACCCCGGGCACAAGTAATGTATCTTTATAGATTCTGAACTCTGAAAAAGCAACACCAAAATGCTTTTTTTTAAAATTTTATTTAAAAGCGGTGATAGGGGACACAAGATACTCTCATAAGGGACAGGGCCTGCCCTCGGCCTTGGGTCTTGGGTCTGGATCATCCGTCCCTGTTTGTTGATGCACTAATCTGCCTCACATCTTTAAACCGCGACAGCCTTTACCTTTGTCGTGAGAACGCAATGGATCGCACCGTCACCTTCATCAGGGAACATTATGATTTTGCTTTAGAAAATATGTCTGTGTCGGATATATCAGATGAAGCCTGCTCGACGATGCCTTGCGTGTCGTGCATTTGCTGCGGTCCAGGTTACGAAGACCTATGGAATCGAAGAGCCAGATTCGCTTATTTGATATCTTGCGAACAATCGTCCAATGGTCATGCAGGCCGCCCAGGCTAAGAAGGATCACCCTTTTCTCACCCTTTGGCCGCTTCTCGTGTAGAAACCTTGTCATCTCCTTCCAGAATTCACTGATGCCCACGTCAGTATGCTTTTGAAAAGGTATCGCCCTGTTTATCTGGTCGCCGATGATATCTTTGAAGATGGTCCCCATCACCGTTATGCTGATTCCCGAGGCCAGGGTTTCGGCGAGGCTCCTGTTCTCTTCGAGGTTGGTGATTATCTGCTTAAACAGCTTCTGTGATTCCTCGTTACTGAGTCCCTCGATCACCCGCATCGCATTAACGATGCTGTATATGCCGCAGAGCGAGTCTAGGGCGCCCTGCTCGTATGGTTTGAGTTTCATTGATTGCTCCCGAAAGGATGTGTTGAAATTTCTCCGATGAAAAATAATTCTGTGTGTTTATTTTGTCACAACCCTTTACACTTGAAAAGAAATCTTTTGGGTGTTCTTGGGGGTCACCATGATCTCATTATTGTCTAATAATTACAAACAATTAATCAGTTGTGCGGCTTTGCGTGAAGATTAAAGATATTCGTGTCGGACCTTTCCATGTGCCATCTCACGTTTTCGATCAGGGGCGCCAGGATGTTGATATAGTCGTCTGTCCACGGTGCGCTTTCGTTAAGACCGTCATCTTTTCCCAGCCTGACCCAGCCGCGGTCTATGAGCGCTTGGAGGCGCGCCGGATTCCTCGCCAAAACCACACACCAGGAAGCATTCTGGTAATATTTCAGTTCACCCTTGGTGGCCGGGACATTTATGGCACCATAGAGGTTGAGTCTTGCCGATGTGGCCTTGATCATCGGCCGGAGCTCATAGTAGCGATTCGAGACATGGAAGAGGATCACGCCGTCTTCTGCGAGCCTCTTGAGGTATATTTCCATTGCTTCCTTCGTCAGGAGATGAGTCGGTATGCCGTCGCCTGTAAAGGCATCCATGTGGATGATGTTGTAGTCCCGGCCCCCGCCGTCCGTTTTCTGCATTGAAAGACGGCCGTCTCCGACGATTATGCTGAGCCTGCCACTGCAATCCTCAAGATATGTAAACCAATCCCGGGCAATCTTTTCGTTGTCGGGATCAATCTCATAATACGTGACCTTGTCCGCCTTTCCCGTATATGCGGCAACTGCACCCGAGCCCAGTCCGAGTACGGCAATCCTCTTCGGTGCACGCGTTGTCTGATAGACGTCGGCAATTCCACCGCCTAGATAGAAATAGGAGATGGGCGTCTTTCTAATAGCAGGATCAAGGAGCTGCGCTCCATGAAGGGTTCTTCCATGAAGCAGTTTCCTCAAGCCTCCGGGGAGCCCGTCGACCGATGCCTCGTCTTTGATGCGATACGTCCCGTAAAAATTGCGATGGCGGAATTTTATCGGTTCCTTCCATGATTGCCAGGACTCCATGCCGATCGTAGAGAGCATACTGACGACTATCAGCACGCGGCCTCCTGTTGCCAGGAAGCGATGAGTGCCGGCCGGGTACGGCAAAAAGGCCCTGTCACGACACCACCACAGGGAAACGGCGAGGAGCAATACCAGGAGCGGATATTCAAAAAGGCCTTTGAACACGTGTGGGGCAATGAGGCTGACCAGAGCGCCGCCTATCCAGCCTCCCAGGGCAATAGAGAGATAAAAGTTTGTGAGAAGCGCCGGCCGCGGGCGAAGCTCGTAGAGAGTGCCGTGAGCGACAAGGCAGATCATGAAGAAGACGGAGAGATGTCCGATGATGGCGAGCCAGTGTGAGGGTCCCCAGAGGTAAAGGATGAATGTTGCGAGGAGCAATTCCGGCCACAGGACAGCAAGAAACCGCGGTACGCCGCCTCTGGTCGAAAAGGTGATGATGAAGCTTCCGAGATAAAGGGCGAGAGGAAGGACCCAGGTCAAAGGAAAGGAGCCGACCTCTAGGGCGATGAAATTGGTCACAGCAAGGAGCAAGGCGGAAGGAAGGCTGCTTACGAGGAGCCATTTGACATAGGTCATGATTGTTATCTCTTGCCGCCCGGCTTCTTCTTTAGGTTCCGGAGTATTGACCTCACGTCCGGCGTAGGGACGGAGAACAAACCAGGCGGCAGCCACAACTGCCGCATACGCAATATAGACCCCTGTCCACGCGAGGCTCTGCATCCGCACACCCGTTAGCGGTTCGGCGACAAGCGTGTAGCCGAGAAGCGCAATGAGAGAGCCTGCATTAGAAGCGGCATACAGCGGGTATGGCTCACGGTGCGCCCCGAGGGGCGAGCTGTAGAGCCAGAGTTGAGCGACCACGGCTGTTGTCGAAAGGACAATGAAAGGAAGCGCCACGCGGAGAAGAAGTATGCCAAGGATGTTTACGAGCGGCGCATGGGCATCGGGAGAGGCGGTGATACTGAGTGGGAGGTTGATGAGGGGAATGGCAAGAAGGAAGAGATGCCACCCCCCCATCTTCTTTGCACAGAGGTGTGCATACAGATACCCGATAAGAAGCATCGCCTGATAGAACATGAGACACGTGAGCCAGACATGGGCCGCGCCCCCAAAATAGGGTGTAAGCAATCTGCCGACGAGCGGCTCCATCCCGAAAAGGAGAAGGGCGCCCACGAACACCATGGAAGAAAGCAGCGCCATGGCCATTTTCCCCTTGGTCGCCGCCGCTGTTTTTTCGATCCCTGTCATCGATGAACCTTATTGCCTCGAATTTCTGGCGGCTCTATTATCACATAAGGCGGGCAACGGCTATTAAAAAGCACCATCTGACGGTATGCCGCCTTGTCCAAAAACGCCCACTTGAGATAAATGCCGACATGGGGTAATATGCCCGCGCTTTGCTACAAAAACAGCAGGAGGACGCATTCATGAATTTTCCCCACATTAGGAAGCAGGACCCCGCAATCTACAGGCTGATCAAACAGGAGGAAGAGAAGCAGCAATATAAACTGTCGATGATTCCCTCGGAAAATTTTTCCAGTCCGGCGGTGCGGGAGGCGCTGTCATCAGTATTTGTGCATAAATATGCCGAGGGATATGCCCATAAAAGATATTATGAAGGAAACCAGTTCGTGGACAATCTTGAAGAGCTCTGCATCAAGCGGGCGAGGAAAGCCTTCACGCTGCCCGATGACTGGCACGTGAACGTCCAGCCCCTGGCGGGGGGAAACTCGAACCTGGCCGTCTATAACGGCCTTTTGGAGACCGGGGATACGATCCTCAGTATGTATCTGCCGGATGGCGGACATCTCTCACACGGCTGGTCATTTCCCGAAAAGGAAGAGCAGGGATTGGGAGGTCAGGTTGAACAGGCCATCTATCTCGGCGGAAAAAGAAAAATAAGTATCGTCTCCAAAATATTTAAAGTAGTGCAGTACAAAGTGGAACCTCATAAGAGGCTCTTCGATTATGACAAGATCGCGGAGATCGCAAAAGAGTATCGCCCGAAGATGATCATCTCCGGCGGCACCGCGTACCCGCGTGAAATCAACTATGACGCCCTGAGTGCTATTGCGAGACAGGTCGGCGCCTATTATCTTGCGGATATTGCGCATGAGGCGGGATTGGTGGCGGCAGGCGCCAATAAGTCGCCCGTGGGGAAGGCCGATATTGTCACCTTCACGACACACAAGACGATTCGCGGGCCCAGAGGCGCCGTTATCCTGTGCAGAGGCGAGCTCGCGGAGAAAATCGATTTCGGCGTGTTTCCCGGCCTGCAGGGCGGGCCTTTCGAACACACAATCTGCTCCCTTGCCGTTTGTCTTAAAGAGGCGGCCACGCCGGCATTCAAAAGATATGCGTTCCAGGTGGTGAAGAACGCGAAGAGGCTAGCGCATAGATTCATGGAGAAAGGATATGACGTGGTCTCGGGAGGCACGGATAAGCACCTTGTGCTCATCGATTTACGGAACAAAAATCTTTCCGGTCGCAATCCCGCACGCGCCCTGGATGTCGCGGGTATAATAATGAACCGCAATTCCGTTCCCAATGAGACAGGGTCTCCGATGAACCCGTCGGGACTCCGCATGGGCACGCCAACCGTTACTACACGGGGCATGAAAGAAAAGGAGATGGATATGATCGCCGGATGGGTTGATCGTGTAATTAACCTGGTTGCCCCTTACTGCGATCTCAAGCCTGCTGAATTTGAGGCTAAGATCAGGAACATGAGCGAGCTAAAGAAAACCGCGGTAGAAGTGAAGGCATTGTGTAAGAAGTACCCTCTCGACATGGGCTGATATCACGACCGGGCGAGAATGATATGACAGTCAGGGTCTCACCCGGCCCTAAAGGAGGCTGAAATATTTTTGCCCAGGGTCGACACCTGCTCAAGGAGATTTCCATGAGCAGGTGTCATCTATATTATAAGACATGCCCGGAAAGGAGGGGGAGATAGCAAAAATACAATTACTCTCTGTTATGAATCAAGCCTATCGTAGCCAGGAGAAGTACCGCCAGGCCGAAGGCTATATATAAGACGGTGACGCGGTTTAGCCGCAATTCTCCTCTCTCCGTGAACAGCAATACGTTTGAGATGTAGCTCCAGTATATCAAAAAGGTATAATTGAGAAGCAATGCTATTCTCGGGTAACCGAAAATCAATATGAGGGTGGTTAAGGACAGCAGCATGAGGATGTGAGAAAGCTGCAACGAAAGTTTTGCTGTCAGTAACGGCTCCATCTTTCCTTCCTTTTCTTTTCAAAACACTCATTTCCTTTTGCCGGTTATTTTTCCGTTTCTTTGATCGTAGCCTAAGATATGCGGGAGAGAAAAGCAGTGATAATAATCACACTCCGTAGAAATTTCCGTATAAGGATTCCGTGTTGGTTTCCCTGAAGCGCAAACAAAAAAGGCACCCACGCATTGCGAGCGGTGCCTTTTCTATCGGTATTAAATATATCTTATAAAGTCTTTACATTGACGGCGGCCGGGCCTTTTGGGCTCTGCTGAATATCGAATTTGACGCGCTGACCCTCAGCCAATGTCCTGAAGCCCGTATCTTGAATGGCGGTGAAATGAACAAATACGTCGCCGCCTTCATCATTAGCTATAAATCCGAATCCCTTCTTCTCATTAAACCACTTGACAACTCCTTCTGACACTGTATTCCTCCTCCTTTCTTAGATTTTTCAAAAGTTGGATTTCCACGTTGACAGAAAGAGCAGTTCACCATAGTCCAAGTGGATATAATGGCTTACCTTATGCTGCAAGATGACTCTACCCAACTTTTTATTATCCCTGAAGCGCAAAAAGGTCTCTTTCTCCGGGGCCTGTTTATCTATTATGAGCTTTTCCCCATTGTCAAGTATTTTCTGTAACAATTTTGGTGCAAAAAGCTCGGCCCGGCAGGAATTAAGGCAAGTTTTTGAAGGAATTCAGCCGTCTCTACCTGAGACTGACTCCCTGGACGGTTCGGGAAATGATCTGATTGATGGCGGGCATCGCCTGGAGGGCCGCTTTCTCGCCTTCGAGGATAGCCTCATGCCTCTTTCCGAAATCGGAGGCCCCTATGTGCCCGACATTGGGTCTGATAACTACGTCTGCCCGGGCCAGTTGCGTCTGCGCGATCTTGGCGTGCATGATGTCTACGGACTGCAATATCGTTTCTATGGTGCTTCTGGGCGGCGAGTTTGCGAGATTCGATGAGATGTCTACGGCAATGACAACATCCGCACCGTACCGTCTCGCGGCATCAACGGCCACGGGGCTTACAACCCCTCCGTCTACGTAAGTGCCATCGGAAAGTTTTACGGGCCTGAAGATACCGGGGATGGAGCAGCTTGCCCTCACCGCCGTTCCCGTATTCCCTTTACCGAATACGACTTCTTCTCCCGTCTGTATATTTGTGGCGACTGCATAAAATGCGGTCTGCAGCTTTTCGATCGGTGTATCCCGCAACGCCCAGTTGACATAATTTTCCAGCTTCTCACCCTTCACGAACCCGTTATCGGGAATGGTGAGGTCCACGATGTCATCCCTCTGAATGGAAAGGGCCATGGTTTGAAGCGTGAATGCGTCGATCCCGTATGCATAGAGGCTTCCGACAAAGCTCCCTGCACTGGTGCCGACTATCATGTGGATTGGGACCCTGTTCGTTTCGAGGATCTTAAGTACACCGATGTGTGCAAAGCCCCTGGAGGCGCCAGCCCCCATGACAACGGCAATCTTGACCGGCTTTGTGGGAGGCGGTACTGAAGCAGGCTTCGCGACGCATCCGAGCACAAGAAAAACAAGTGCTGCTGAGACGACCGATAGTGAACGAAACTTTAATCTGTAGAAAAGATATGTTCTTTCCATATTGCGGATTGGTCAGAAGGGCCGGCAACGCCCTTCTGACCATTTGGGCAGACTTATTTATAGTATCCGCAGGCAACAATGAGGTCACCCACTTTTTCGAAGAAGATCGACTTGGCCTCCAGCTTTTTGCTTACCGGGTTGGTCCACTTGTAATCCATGGTTCCCCTCCCCTTTGCATTGGCCTCATCGATTGTTGCTTTAATGAATTTTTTCCCGTCCGAGTCCTTAAGATCAATCAGAGGCTTTCCAATCAGTGCGTGATTTGCGCCATGGGATACGACAACTCCCTTCTGATCCAGCACATAGATATACAGATCATCCTTCACAAACTGTCCCTTCATGTCGTCGAAGGCCGCAAATGCCTTGGCCTGTCCGTTTGCCTTGAGATATGCAACGGCCTTATCCAGCATGGTCTTCGCTTCTTTAGCCGTGCCCCTCGCCATCGCGACGGAAGTCATCCCTACTATGAGGCCCACCACCAAGATTACTGCTATCAGTTTTTTCATTTTCCCCTCTCCTTTTTTACGTCTTGGGATTGTGCCACTTATCTTTCGACGGCATCTTTAATTTGACCGATGCGTTTGCTGAAATGTCACCTCCTTTCCTGTAGCTGCCGTCGGGAAATAAAGAGGCTGCACCAACCGTTCAGGTGTCTCTGATGAACGGTTCATTTAGCCGTAAGACCGCTTACACGGTAATTGAATTCATAGTTCAGGGCGCCGCTCCAGTTCTGCTGGAATACGCTCTTGTAGCGCGTCCCGTCGACAGGTCCCACAGGCTTCCCGTAAGTGTAGAACCAGTTGACGATGGGGCTTCCCGTAAAACCGAGGGCAATCCAGTAGGAACCGGGCATAAGGATCGGATTATCCCGGCCGAAATCGAAGTCCGTCCATCTGTATCCGGGCTTGAGCGAGAGTTGATCGAGATTGACGAAGTCGCTTGTTGCAATCGGCTGTCCCGGCTTACCCTGATCATCCTGAAAGAGGTCGACCCAGAGCAGGCCGTCACCGCCGAACTTGTGCAGGGCGAGCCCGACTTTCTGCAGTTTGACGGGTTTTCTCAGAACGACGACCTGGGCATATTGGGTGAGATTTGTGGTTACGTATTCGGCCGTCTCAACGAGGAAATTCCTGGACATCTCAAATTGATTCACCCCAGAGGCCTTGGTCACCCGCGGAAACGCAAAGTCCACATTTTCAGGAAACTCTAGGTTGCCGTAAACAAACGGTACCTCATAGCGAAGCCCCTTCTTCTCTTCTTCGGATATTACGGGGGGCGGCGGTGGCGGAGTTACCTCGATCTGCTTGAACTCGGCCTTCACCAGCGGAGAGAGAAGCAGATTCTTGGGACCGTAAGCCTCTCGGGCTCCCTTCACATTGACCTTGTCGCTGTTGAAATTTGCCGCGATGCTTTCCTGTAGCTTCGGCCTCTCCGCCTGTTTCATTTGAGCCCATTTCAGAAGCCCGTCGTTCTTTGTCTCGTTGTTGTCTACGCCGACCTCTATACGAAGGTAGCGCGTCGACACGAAGAGCATGGTATTCTGGGGGTCAAACGGCACCCAACCAAGCTGCGGAAACCAGACCTCAACCCAGGAATGGCGCCCCTGGCCCATCTTGAATGTCAGGGTCCCTTTCTGCCAGGCGATGTCAAAAGGCTGGTTGAACGTCACGCCGTTCACTATCCGGACGGGTATGCCGACGGAGCGAAGCAGGGCAGCACTGAGGTGGGAAAAATTCTGGCAATTTCCCTTGCCCGATTCCAGTGAGTACACCGCGTCATACCGTGGCGGAGGAGTGACGTAGCGGACGTGATCTACAACCCAGGCGATTATTCGCTGCACGGCGTCGAATTCAGTCGTTACTCCGCCGGTAAGCTTGGCTGCTAGTTCGCGCACGCGGGGGTCATTGGATTGCACCTGTTCGGTCGGCTTAAGATAATCGGCAAGGTCAGGCTTCACTGCGCCGATGGGGAAAGGATCCTGTGTTGCAAGTGATGGCAACTTCGTCTCGCTCTGGGCGTCGCAGACAAGGCGCACGTCAATCACATCGGGCGGTCTTATCCATGTTGCAACGACGATCTGGTTGCCACGCCCATCGGAGGTGTTCTTCTTCTCCTGCGGCTCGGGAGAGAAAACGAGGCCGAATTTCTTGATCTCCTGGCTTGTCGTCGGCGACTGGAAATTCTGGGGCACGACGAAACTGAGGGTCATCTTCTGGATGCCTCCCCCGGCCGTCACCTGCTCCTGAAGCTCGTAGCGGATGTTCGCCCCCATATCTCCCTTTACGGTGTAATTCTCTGCCGTTGCAAGGGCAGGCCATATTAAAATCATGCTGAGCAAGGCAGTGAATATTCTTTTCATCGATTTGCTCCTTTCAAATTAGAACGCCGCAGGTTTGCAGATTATTTCCCTCACCTTAAGATCGAAGAATCTGGCGCTGTTTGCGGGCTTGATAATGAGGGCGGAATCTATGCCGCTCCCGGTTCCTCCTGCCGCTATCACATCTTCGTCGGTCCTCACGAGGCCGCAATCTGTCGCCATCAACGTAATTTCGATCGCAACCTTCACGCCCTGACCGAATACGCGGAGCGTATAAGCCATGATCTCATCCACCTGGTAAGTGTCTAATTTGTTCCTCACGCCGCGGCCGACTCCTCCGAAGGCGTGCTGGCAGGTCAGGACTTTTACGCCGCGGGACTCCAGTTCTGCTCTATCCTTTTCTGGCAACTCCTGAAGATCGGGCTTCGCATATCCTGTTACATGTGTGACGGCGATAATCTTGACGTCTTTGTCAAAGACCTTAAGGGCCTCGAAGGCCGTTCGTCCGCTCACAGTGGCCATCAGCACCTTCCCGATGGAAAGCTCGCGCGCCCTCCTCGCTACTGCTTCAAGGACGGCCTTCGTGTTCCTTCCCCCCGGCTTTAGAAAATAACGACAGGGTATGTCGCTGTAGCGGGATGGTTCAGTCATGGCAGCTTGCCTCTCCCAGATCACTCTTTGAAAAAAGTATCATTAAGGTGACTCCTTTCTCCTGCACGTTGCAACAAGAACGCAACCAACGGGAGCCCTGGAAAAAGCCGATGCTGTTTCAGGTGCGGAATTACAAGGGTAGTTATAGGCAAGCGCGTGCCCTCTGTCAATCATAAAGTTGACCCGTTTTTCTCTTCTTTGCAGAGCTCGAAAATACAAAATATCATTTGACAAAATGATTTAAGTGTATAGGTTAAGGGCCAATACAATGCGAGCAACAACCCGAAAGGAGCATATAATGTTCGAAGTTACGGAAAAAGCGGTTGAGATGATTCAGGACTTTCTCAAGGACAGAACCGGGGAACATACGATCAGGATCACAATGAATGAAGGCGGGTGATCCGGGCCCTCTCTGGGCATGGCTCTGGATGAGCCGAGAGAAGGCGACGAAACATTTAAGAAGAATGGGCTCGTGTTCATTATCAACAAAGAGATATTTGAGCTGGCAAAACCGATCGGGGTCGATTTTATCACGACGCCGCAGGGAAGCGGATTCAGGCTGACTTCAAGCCTGGATGCGGGTAGCGCTTGCGGCCGGTCATGCAGTTGCTGAAATTGCGGGTTCTCTATGACTGAAGAAGGGAAGGCGGATTCTCTTCGATGTCTCGCCGATGACCTCATCAGGGCGAAAAGATACAACGATGCGATTCCTCTCTACGAGAAACTCGTTGAATTGCATCCGGACGAGGATTCCCTCCTTCTATCTTTGGCATGGGCCTATCACGACAGCGGAAGGCAGGGTGATGCCGTCGCCTGTTTTGAGCGGTTGCTGGAAATTGAACTTAAGCGAGATGTCTTCACCGGTTTTGCATTCGATGAACTGGTGAGGATCTTCAAGGAAACTGGAGATCACGAGCAGCTCGTTGCCGTATGCGAGAGGGTTGCTGCAGCCCAGCCGGATGACGTGGCGCTGCTTAATGATCTCGGGCATGCATATCTGATGGCCGGGATGCCCCTGGCGTCCGTCGAGGTATTCACAAAAATGACGGACATGGAGCCGGATGCATCCGCCAATTATTGCAATCTGGGCAACGCCCTCATCCAGATGCGTGATTTTGACGGCGCCGAATCGGCATACAGAAAAGCAGTAGAGATCGATCCATCGGAGACAGGCTCATTCTACAACAAGCTTGCCAATTCGTATCTTGATGCAGGCCATTACGGGATGGCGGAGAGGGCCTTCCGAAGATGTCTCGAGTTCCGCCCCGATGAAACCATGTACATGTGTAGCCTTGGCGATATCCTTGTGAAGATGGGGAGGATTGACGAGGCTGTCGACATGTACGAAAGAGCTACAGATACAGGGCGTGTTCAAGCGGGCGCTTACAGCAATAGACTGGGCAACACCCTCGCCAGGGAAAATCATCACAGGGCCGCAATTGAGGCTTTCGAAAAGGCCATTGCGGCCGACCCCCGCAATCCCTTCTATTACATCCACCTTGCCGATTCATATAAAGCGATCGGCCTCACCGATCGTGCGGAAGAAACCCTCCGCCGTGCAGAGTCTCTGAAATAAATGCTCCGCCGACACCTTCGAGGGATTTTTTTCCAAGGCGAAATGTCTTTTCTAAGTTTCCTGAAATCAGTGCGTGATTTGAAGCGAGATCAGATGCGCCCCTTCCTCTTCAGGGCCTCCTTGAAGACGTGGTAAAAAGCGGCGTTATCGTTGAGGCTGCGTTTGAGGATAGCATCGATATCATCGATGTTCTTCATATTGACGACGATATTCACGCTCTTGTGGAAAGCGGTCATGTTGTCCATGGTGCGGTATCTATTACTCAGGAGCGCTACGAAGACCTGCCTCCTCGTGCCAATGCTGAGATTGGCGAGAGCACCGAGGACCAGATTGGCATCGGGCTTTTCCGTATCAAAGTTTTCATTCAGTATGATGACATCGTAAACGTGGAAGCGCATATTCTTGAGGGCGTCTTTTACGGAAGCAGGCTCAGTAATCTGGTAGCCCATGAGCCTGAGCGAGCCGGTGACCTTTTCTCTGGCAACGGGATCAGATTCGCAGACCAGTGCGGTCCCGATCCCGACATCCACGAAGTCGAATGGCTTATCTGAGGCATCGTACAGGTAAGAATCTTCTTCAGTGAAATTGGTCTTTTCTTCTTCCACGACCTAAGTCCTCTTCATCTGCGTTTCTTAAATCTCCCGTAATCTCTATCGACCTCAAGCTTGCCCAGGATATCTGTCGTAGTCTCTCCCCTCTCGCTCTTGACGGCGTCAATGCCGCGCCCCACCGCGCCCCGGTTGGATGCAAAGGCTTTGGCGGTATCTTCGGTGATGAAGCCGTGTTTATAAAGATCGACTATGTATTCGTCGAATGTAACCATGCCGAAGGCCTTGCCGGAAAGAATTATGTCCTCAAAAGTTTTCCCATCCGCTTCGCCATGCAGGATTGTATCTTTCACGCGCATGTTTGTTCCCATTATCTCGAAGGCCGCGACGCGGCCTCCGTCGACCCGGGGCAGGAGCCGCTGGCAAATGATCCATCTTACGGTGTCGGCAAGGCGGATGCGGACCTGCATTTCCTCTTCCGCAGCAAACATACCGAGTATTCGGTTAATGGTCTGGCCTGCATCCACCGTATGGAGAGTTGCCATCACCAGATGGCCTGTTTCCGCCGCGCTCATGGCTATTTCCACTGTTTCCCTGTCTCTCATCTCGCCGACAAGGATGACCTTGGGTGCCTGTCTCAAGGCGGCGCGCAGACCGCTCGAGAATGTGTCAAAATCTGTCCCCAGCTCTCTCTGGTTGAAAGTCGCCATCTTGTGGGGATGTGCATATTCGACAGGGTCTTCGAGGGTGATCACATGGATCGACTTCTGCTCGTTGATCTCATTCAACACTGCGGCAAGCGATGTGGTCTTGCCGGTGCCCGTGGCACCGGTCACGAGGATGATTCCGTTGTGCTCCTTCGCCATCTGATAGAATGCATCGGGCAGGTTCAATTCCTTGCAGGTTGGTATTTTGGATTCCAGCTTCCTCAAGGCAATTGAGTAATTGCCTTTCTGCGAGAATACATTGACGCGGAAGCGCGCCTTGCCGGGCAGTTCGTAAGACAGGTCGCATGAGCCTTCGTTAACGAGCATGTCCGTCAACCGGCGGTCCTGGTTGATCAGGTTGAGGGCGAATATCTCCGTCTGGAACGGGGTCAGTTTTTCAAAGCGGGGGTCGACCTCCGCCACCTTCAACACGCCCACCGTTTCCACCTGGAACGGCTTACCCACGGTGATGTTCAGGTCCGAGACGTTCTTGTGAGAGTCCAGCATCTTCGTCAGGATGTAATCTATTTCCTGTTTTCTCATGGCGTATCCCTCTCTTGCTTTCCTCAGGCTTCGGTAAAATCAAGCGGCGGCGCCTTCAGAAGAGGTCTGAACTTTGCCTTGTCGTTGGCTTTCATGTAGGCATCGTCCGCTGTGATCCATCCCTTGTTGCAGAGGTCCAAGATGGCGTCGTCAAGAAGCTGCATGCCGTACTTCCTCCCCGTCTGGATCATGTTCGGTATCTGGAAGGTCTTGGATTCGCGGATGAGATTGCGAACTGCGGAATTGGCGATCATGATCTCGAGCGCAACGCAGCGGCCCCTCCTGTCGACTCGCTTGAAAAGAACCTGTGAGATAACGGCCCTGATTCCGTCAGCCAGCGTGGAACGGATCTGCATCTGCTCCTCGGCGGGGAATACCTCTATGATGCGGTCGACGGTTCTCGCCGCACTCGACGTGTGCAGTGTGGAGAAGACGAGATGGCCCGTGTTTGCAGCTTCGACGGCCAGCGATATCGTCTCCATGTCCCTCATTTCGCCCACCAGGATTATATCCGGATCCTCGCGCAGCGCCCCGCGCAACGCCGCTGAAAAGCTTTTGGTGTGGAGACCGACCTCCCTGTGATTGATGATGCAACCTTCGCTCTGATGGACGAATTCGATGGGATCCTCGATCGTGATTATGTGATCCTTCCGGAGCCGGTTCGCTTCATCTATGATCGCGGCAAGGGTCGTTGATTTCCCGCACCCGGTAGGGCCCGTAACGAGAACAAGCCCCCTGGGCAGTGTGGCTAGTTTAGCGATCACAGGCGGCAATCCCAAATCCTGGCACGTCATGATCCTGGTCGGTATTTCTCTGAAAACTGCAGCCACCCCGAATTTCTGGGAGAAGAAATTGGCCCTGTACCGTGCGAGGTTGGGTATCTCATAGGCAAAGTCTATGTCGCCTGTCTCTTCAAACTGCTTGACCTTGTGTTCAGGTGCAATCTCATAAAGCATTGCCTTGAGCTCGTCATTGTTCAGCACATTGTACTTCACCCGCTCCATCTCTCCCCTTATGCGGAGGACAGGTTGCTGTCCGGCGACTAAATGCAGGTCTGATGCGCCCTGGTCGTGCATCAACTGGAAAAAAGCATCAATCTTTGCCATAGAATATCTCCCCGGGTGTCATGAAATGTATATCCGTGCGAGGCAGGCACATCGTATCTCCCTGTTACTGAATTTCGGCATCTCTTAAGATGTATCGGGAGAATGGAATTTTACTTTAGTAAAGTTTTCTGATTTAGGGCCCGATGTCTCGGGAGTATAGGAAAAGACCTCATGTTTGTCAAGGTGAAACCCCTTTTCCTAACTATTGCTTGACACGGATTGCGGGGATCGTATATTATCGATTCGTCCTGATTTTTTGACGACCTTCTTCTGGAAATGAGTGGGGATGTAGCTCAACTGGGAGAGCGCGGCGTTCGCAATGCCGAGGTCAGGGGTTCGATCCCCCTCATCTCCACCAGGAATAGAAAAACAGGCTGCTTTTGCGTGGAAGCGGCCTGTTTCTTTTTTAGAAAATCTTCGCAAACCGTCTTTTTTTTCGTTTCTTCCAGTTCCCCTTGTGGTAGGCGTAGCTTGCAAGCAGGGGAAGCGCAGTCGTAGCCTCGGAAAACACCATCTGCTCGCATGCCATATCCACCTTTCCCCAGGAGGCGGCCTCCTTCAATGTGGAGCTCGAACAGGCGCCGTCCCTCACGTCCGCCACGGTTATCTGTACCGCATACTTGTGCATGGGTGCCTCGAATCCCAAAATCTCTGCACATATGACCGTGTCCTGAGCGAAGTTCTTGGGTACCCCCCCGCCGATCATGAGAAGCCCGGACGTGGGGGACTTTATTTTGATCATGGTAAGTTCGCGGAAATCCTTCACCGCGTCGATTGAAACATGTTTATCAGGGTGTTTGTCCTGGTGCAGAACAAGGCCGAAGCCCGCGCTGCTGTCGGAAAAGGCGGGACAGAATATCGGGACGTCGTTTCTGTATGCGACTTCCACGAGTGAATCCTTCTTGACGGCATTCTTTGCAAGAAATTTTCCCATCTCACGGACGAATTCGCGGGATGAATACGGACCGGGCGGAAGTGTTTCGGCAATCTCTGTAACGGTCTTGTCGCAGACCTGGAGCTTCTGCTCGTCGATGTAGGTGTCGTAGATTCGGTCGATGTAGAGTTTTCTCAATACCCTGTCATCCACGTGGGGGCTTCCCTGGTAGTGCCTGAATCCTAGAGCCTCGAAGAAGTCCATATCCACGATGGTGGCGCCTGTGGCAACGACCACATCCACCATGTTGTGCTTAAGGAGGTCCGAGTATATCTGCATGCATCCTGCGGCGCTCGTGCTTCCTGCGATAGTGAGGATGATCGTGCAGTCTTTATCCTTAAGCATCATGTCGTAGATGTCCGCCGCCTGGGCGAGGTCTCTCGCCGAAAAAGACATCCCTCGCATGGCGTCGATGATGCGTTCCGCATTGAATGATTTTATGTCGATATGATTAACAGGCTTTTTCAGGTAGTCCTTCTTTTTCATAATCTCCTCGACGAATAGGATATCCTTTTGTTTGGAGGAGTATAAAGAACGAGGGTCTTGTAGTCAAGCCAATTTGGCTTCAGGAGAGGAAAGCGGGTGGAAGATGAGCCCCTGCCGCTGATGCCGGCTGGGGCTCGTTTATGTTTCTTAGTAGTTTACTTTTTCGATTCCCTTGAGGCCCAGAATCTTTCTCGCCTCATCCGGTGTGGCTGGTTCTATCCCGAGTTCGCGCGCGATGCGGATGATCTTCGTCACCTGCTCGGCGTTGCTTTTCGCCATTCTGCCCTTCTCGAGAAATACATTGTCCTCGAGGCCGACGCGCACGTTCCCGCCTATGAGGAGGGACTGCGTGCAGATCGGAAACTGGGCGCGTCCGGCAACGCATACTGAAAACTCGAAGTCTCCGATCATCTTCTTTGCATAATCCACAAGGAACATCAGGTTCTCCGAGCTCGGCGTGATGCCTCCCAGTACACCCATAACGAACTGTATATAAACGGGCTTCCTCACATATCCGGCCTGGATCATGAAGGCCACGTTGTTTACCATGCCTGAGTCATATATCTCGAACTCGGGCTTGGTTCCGGATTCATTGAACTTCGCGCAGTATTCCCTCATGGACTTGAAGGTGTTGGGAAAGATGAAGTCCTCCGACATGGCGAGATACTGTGTCTCCCAGGGAAATTTCCACTCTGTGTATCTCGGTATTACGGGAAAGAGGGCGAAGTTGATGGAGCCGGCATTGAACGACGCAAGCTCCGGCTTGTAGAGGGTTACAGGCGCCACGCGCTGCTCTACGGTCATGCCGAGCCCGCCGCCCGTTGTAATGCAGACTGCTATATTGCATCGGCTCTTTATCTTTGTGATGATATCTTTCATGAGATTGACGTCCGGCACTGGCATGCCATTCTCAGGATTCCGCGCGTGTACGTGACAGACGGCCGCTCCCGCTTCATAGGCCCGCACTGCCTCGTCGGCAATCTGATCGGGCGTGATCGGAAGATAGTCGGACATCGTAGGCGTGTGAATGCTTCCTGTTATGGCCGCCGTAACTACAGCTTTTTCTTTCATCTGTCTTCTCCTTGCAACGATATTATTTCTTCGGGTTTAGAAAATCGGGCTCCAGAAATTCGGGATTCGGATATGTATAGAATCCTTTCCCGCTCTTCACGCCCAGTTCGCCTTTCTTGATCTTCTCCATAAGGGCGTCAGGTGGCTTGTCCTTCGGGTCTTTCGAATCGCTGTAATAGACCATCTCGATGTTGTAGACCGTATCCAGTCCGACCGTATCCATCAGGCCGAAAGGCCCTATCCTCATTTTGGTGAATATCTGCCAGGCACGGTCGATATCCCGGAAGTCGACAAAATCGTTTCCCCACATGTACAGGGTCTGTTTTTTGATCGCACGCCAGACGCTGTTGAAGCAGAAACCGAGTATCTCCTTCTTCACCTTGAGGGGAACCATCCCGAGTGAACGAAGCCAGTCCTCACCCTTCTTGAGAACCTCGGGGAGGGTCTTCGTTCCGCCCATAATGTCGGCCATATTCATTCCCTGAAGCGGAAGATAGAAGTGTGTATTTATGCACCTCTCCGGCCTGCCGCTGCTCTCTTCCATCCGCGACACAGGAAGAGACGAGCTGTTTGTGGCGAAGATCGCCTTGGGTGGCGCCGCCGCTCCCATCTCCCTGAATATCTTCTTTTTCAGTTCCACGTCTTCAGTTGCCGCCTCGACGACCAGATCGACGTTCTTGAGCGCGTCTTTGAGGTTTGTTGTGAAGGTGATTTTTTTCTTGCATTCCGCCCAATCGTTCCAGGGAATGAATGGGTTTGCAACCTTTGCCTTCAAATCCGCAAACAATCTGTCGTATGTATCGTCGAAGGCGCTCGGTCTGGTATCGAAGGCCGTTACCTTGTAGCCTGCATATGCCGACAGCATGGCAATCTGTGTTCCCAGAACGCCGACGCCAACGACGGTAACACGGTCAAATGGTTTCGTCATAAATCCTCCTGCTGATAATTTTTATTTCCGTACCCATCTTCTCAGATGTCCTGATGGATACTGAACAAATCTTTTTATGCTCTGATCAGCCCTGCTTCTATTGCCTGCTTTCGCAGTCCCTCGCGGAAATCAGGATGGGCAATGCCAATGAGTTCATTGACTCGGGCTGTGATCGGCTTGCAGTAGAGATCCGCGATCCCGTATTCCGTCACAACATACATGACGTCGGACCTCTGTGTGGTAACCACAGCGCCCGGTGGAAACGACGCCGTGATGGTGGAAGTTTTCTTTCCATCCTTTGTCTCAATCGTTGACGGCAGGCAGAGAAATCCCTTGCCTCCCTTCGAAAGCGCGGCACCCCTCGTGAAGTCCGATTGGCCGCCGGTGCAGCTGTACTGGGCAAACCCGAGCGATTCGGAACAGGATTGTCCCGTCAAATCGACCATCAAGGTCACATTGATGGAAATAAGATTATCAACCTTGGCAATCTCACTCGGGTCATTTATAACCCTGACGGGCCTCAGTTCCACCCTCTCGTCTGCCATGAAATCGTAAAGTTCAACGCTTCCCAGGCCGAAGCCGGCTACAATCTTGCCCGTGACAATTCCCTTTTTGATAAGGTCCAGCATCGAATCCACAAACATCTCGGTATAGATGGAGAGATTTTTCCTGCCCGTCAAAAAATAGCCGATCGCATTGGATAGGCCGCCGACTCCTATCTGGATCGCTGCCCCGTCGGGAATCTGGTCGGCAAGTAGTGCTGCGATTTTCTTGTCGACCTCAGTTGGCGTTGGTTGGGGAAGGGGCGGCAGCTCGTGGTCGAATTCGCAGATATGGGTGACCTTGCTGACATGAACCTTGTGTTCGTATCCGCGCACCTTCGGCTGATACTTGTTTACCTGTACGATAATTTTTTCCGCCTGCGCTTCTGCGGTTCCATTCCAGCCGGCCCCCAGGGCGCCATAGTGCAGAAAGCCATCGTCGTCGGGTGGCGAAACGTCGGCGAGCAGGACGTTAATCCTGTAATAGTCCCGCATGGCGATATATGTTTTGGAAAAGTTGACGGAGTTAACGTTTACGTTTCCGATTTTGAAAAAAGCCCTTTCATATGGGCCCATAAATATGGTGTGGAAATTAATGCGGCCTATATATTCAGGCGACTTCAGGAACTTAAAGGGATGCAGCACAAGGCCCGTAACGATATGGACGTCCTTGAGTTCGTTTACACGATCTGCAAGGGCCTCCACCATCTGTATCGGCGCCCCTGAGCATGGAGTCATCCAGATTCGGTCCCCTGATTCAATCTTGGAAGCGGCTTCCTCGACGGATAAAAGCTTGCTCTTATATACCTGTCTCCAGTCCATGGTGTTTCCCTCCTTTCCCTGTTCGGAGTAGAAATTTCCATCAGAGTTTCTTCAAAAATTTCAGAATCTCAATAAGGCCGTCATCGCGCCACTTGACAATCTCTTCCGAAGAGCGGCCTTGATCGGATGAGCGATTGGCCATCTCTTTGTTGACGCCTTCCTGCGCCATTTCAGCCCAGCCCGCGGGGATTTTATTCCATACGGCCATGTCTTCCCACCATAACTCCACCGAAGGCCCGATGTGCTTTATGAGGCCCTGAATGCCGTGCGGTCCGCCGCCCAGATGATAGGTTAGATTGGGACCCATTAGCGCATAACGCAGTCCCGGCCCGAAGCACACGGCCTTGTCCACGTCTTCGAGAGAACAGACGCCTTTCATGACAAGATCTATTGCTTCACGCCAGAGAGCAACGGCTAACCTGTTGGCGATGAAACCTAAGACCTCCTTCTCTAGGACAATAGGTTCCTTGCCGATCGACTTGTAGAATGCGTATGCCCTTTTTATGGTTTCTTCTGCTGTCCTCTTGCCCCTGTTCATTTCGACGAGCGGAATGAGATGAGGAGGGTTGTAAGGATGGGCGCCGAGACATCTCCCCGCATTTTTTGAATTCTTCGTGATCTCCGTGATGAGAAGGCCGGAAGTGCTGCTCGCAAAGATCGCATCTTCCGGCGCATATCTATCCACCTCTGCAAGCAGCGCCTGTTTCACGTCGTATTTCTCAAGTACCGATTCCTGTATGAACCCTACACCATCAACAGCCTCTCCGATCTTTGTCGTGTACTTCGCGAGTCCGAGGGCCACGTTCATCTTGTCTTTTGTCAAGATGTCTTTTCCGACAAGATACTCCATGTTGCCCCGGATGCTGGCGCGGGCGGTCTTCACGGCTTCATCGCTGATGTCGTAGATGTGAACGGGGAAACCTTTCCAGAGAAAGTTCGTAGCCCAGCTCGATCCTATCGTCCCGCCTCCGAGGACAGCCACTTTTTTTATCTCAGGTTTTTTCATAAATCACTTCTCCTGCCCCGGGTCAGCCGTAGATCATGATGCCTATAGGTATTGCGAAGAACAACGCTATTGTTGTTGCGATAACATGCCCCCAAAAGATGTGCTTATAGGCGTTTGCGTGAACAAGACCGCAGACAGCCAGAACCGTGATGACAACGCCGTTGTGGGGCATAGCGTCGAAGGCCCCTGAGGACATCGAAGCGATCCTGTGGATCAGATCGGGGCTGAGGCCGAGGGCAAGGTACTTGGGAGCCATCGTCTCTAAGATGATTCCGAGGCCGCCCGATGCGGACCCGGTGATTGCCGCCATGATGTTCGTTGCTACGGAAAGGGAGATGATGGGGTGCATGGGAAGCGTCAGCAGCCACGCAGAGACAACTTTGAATCCTGTCGTTGCGGCGACGGCCATGCCGTAGCCCACGTCCGCGCAGGTGTTCACGATGGGAATAACCGTGTTCAGTGCGCCTTTATTCAGTGTATCGAGTATATTTTTGTAGTGGTTCCAGAAGAGGATGATGCAAGCCAGAACGCCTCCGGTCAGGGCGACAACGACATCCTTCTTGATGTAAGGAATGTTTACGTTGAGAAGCACGAGAACGATTACCGGGGGGATCAAGCTCAGCCAGACATTCGGCATCGGGCCTGATGCAGCGGCGCCTGCGCCGAGGACGCCCGGTGCGGGCTCCTCGTATCTTTCGCCCTTCGCCTGGGCCTTCTTCAGGATGTAGCGGAAATAAAATATGTTAAAGGTTGCAACGATGACTGCCCCTGCCAGACCGACCAGAGGGGCCGAGGTCGGCGAAGAGGCCATGTATTTTGTGGGCATTATGTTCTGTATCTGGGGGGTGCCTGGGAGCATGGTCATGGTGAGGGAGGCCGCACCGAAGATGAAGGCCGCCATGAAGAGGTGCCACGGGAGATCCATCTCCTTGAAAAGGGGCCTGGCAATCGGAATAACGGCGAAGATGACGACGAACAGGCTCACGCCGCCGTAGGTAAGGCAGAGAGCCACGATCGAAATCGACAGCATCATCCGCAGAGGACTCTCTTTCCCGATCACCTTGAGGATACCGCCGGCGATGGAGCGGGCCGCCTGTCCGTCCTCCATGAATTTGCCGAACACGGAACCGGCGAGGAAGATCAGATAGAACCGTCCTGCATAATTGACGAAGCCCTTCATGTAGGGTCCCGTCATCGTTTCCATGATGTTCATATTGGAAAAGATTGACACGATGACTACGGCGAGAGGGGCGATGATGATGATGTGCCAACCCCTCAGGGCCAGGATTACGATAAACGCCAGCGATATAATGATTCCAATAACACTCCAGTCCATTTAACTGCCTCCTTTCGATTATGTTGTTAATGGATTTCCTTCACTCCGGATATGGAGATAGAATACCTGGTGCAAGAAATAAATGGGGGGAAGACCCTATTTAGAGGGCGGAAGACCCTACTTTCAATGTCTTGTCAGTTGCGGTCCCTTCGCGTTATGTCATTCCGCGTGAGCCGAAGCCCTGAACGAAGTGAAGGGACTGGCGAGGAATCTTGTTATTGCGGTCCGGGCAGGCTCCGTGAGAAATCTGGATTCCTCACATTTGTTCGGAATGACAGAGGGGTGGATGAAGGTGGGAAGGGTTGAGGGCGGCGGAATATATGACTACATACTTAGTACGACAACTTACTTAAGGCGCTTTGTCTTTCTTTTTCCACAGGCCGCGCCACCAGAAGGTCGGCTTGACCTGACGACTCGATATAAGGATCAGCACCAGGGCGAAAGCAGCTGCCGCCACCCATGCATATCCATAATCATCCCATACACCCATGACGTACGGAACGACAAGGGCCAGGATGAATATCAATCCCCAAAGCAACTTCAGATTTTTTTTCATCTATCTTACACCGTGACCGGAAATCTGGAAGTTCTCCTCTTGGATCAGTCCTCCCAGAGATCGGGATCGACCACGCCGATCTTGATGGCATACTTGAGAAGTTCCATGCGGTCGTGAATACCCAGTTTGTTCATCAGGGCCGTGCGGTGTTTATCCACAGTCTTTGCGCTCACACAGAGGATGTCTGCGATCCGGTTTGTGGAATGGCCCTGGGCTACAAGACGAAATACCTGTTGTTCCCTTTCTGTGAGAAGATCATAGCCGCGGAGCGATGTAGCCGCCGGCCGCGCCTTCAGGTACTGCCCGATCACCTCTGCCTTGAGCCGTGAGCTCAAGAAATACTCGCCCCTGTGCGCAGAGCGGATTGCTTCGAGTATGTCCGTACTCGGTGACGCCTTGAGAACGTATCCCAGGGCACCGGAAGCCAGCACCTGCTGCACGTACGTCTCCTTGGCATGCATGGAAAGCACGACGACCTGCGTCTCCGGAGACGCTTCGCGGATCAGGGCTATGACCTCGAGGCCGGAGAGACGCGGCATGGCGATGTCGAGAAGGGTTACATCGGGGTGGAGCGACTTTACCTTCTTTAAGGCCTCCTGGCCGTCTTCCGCTTCCGCCGCCACCTCCATATCCGGCTGGCCGTTCAGGAGCTGCCGCAATCCGTCACGGACGATCGCGTGGTCGTCGGCGATCATGATTCTGATCTTCTTCATTCTTCTCTCGCCCCTACGGGGATCTCCGCTCGTATCGTCATGCCCTTGCCCGGAGCGGATGCAATATCTATCGAGCCGCCGAGCGAAGCGACCCTCTCTTTCATACTGAGGAGTCCGATTCCTCCCGGTGACTTCCTTCCCGGAGCCCCGTGTTTTGAAAGATCATGGCCCATCCCATTGTCCCTGACGACGAAGATGACGCGGGGATGACTGTATGTAAGCATAATCTCAACACGCGTTGCATTCGCATGCTTGGAGATATTCGTCATGCACTCCTGAAAAAGCCTGTACAGAACAAGTTCGATTTTCGGGTTCAGCCTTTTCTTCAGGCCGAGTGTCTGAAAATCGACCTCCGTCTCCGTGCGCCTTGATGTGAAGTCGTGGATCGACCATTCCAGTGCGGGCACGAGGCCCAGGTGGTCGAGGAGATCTGGACGTAGATAGGACGTGGTCTTCCGCACACTGTCTGCAAGGCACTCCACTTTCTTGATGAGGCTCTGTGTCTTCGTCTTCTGTTCCTCAAATTCCCGCGGAATTGAACGTTCCAGCGATTCGAGGTCAAAATGGAGTGAGGTAAGAGACTGGCCGAATTCATCATGGAGGTCTGCGGCAAGCCTTTTTTTCTCGTCTTCGCTCACGTCGATGAGACGCCTGGAAAGGTTCCGAATCTCCTCTTCGGCTTTCACGCTCTGGGTAATATCGATAAGGTTTCCCACGACCGCCGCCCTTCCCATGTACGTCGCGTGGGTTGCCCTCAGATCGACCCATATCATCGTGCCGTCCTTCTTGATGCCGCGAAAGATGTAACGCGCCGGTGAAAACTCCGCCTTCTCACGTCTCAGGCCCCTTTCCTTCACAAGTGCCCGGTCAATGGGATGGACGACCTCCCAGAAGGGCTTTCCCACAACTTCCTCTGGTCCTTCATATCCCAGCATCTCGGCAAATCGGTGATTGACGAATTGGAAGAGACCGCCCTGGTGGATGAAGATGGCGGAGAGGGAATTCTCCACGACGGTGCGGTATTTCTCTTCCGAATCATGCAGGGCGCTCTCGGTTCTCTTCCTGTCCGTCACGTTGATCACGAATCCCTCGTAGCCCTCCACGCTGCCGTTCCCGCCTTTGCGTATGGTGGAAGTGATGCTCACGTCAATGATTGTACCGTCCTTCTTGCGAAACCGCGTCTCAAAATCCTGGACGGATCCAGTTCGCTCGATCATCTCCAGAAATCGCGGCCGGTCCTGGGGATTGGCATAGATGTGAAGGGCTGATTTGAGGCCGAGGATGTCTTCAGGGGAGTCATAGCCGAGCATCCTTGCGCCGGCGATATTTACATCCAGTATGACGCCATCGACATCTGTGAGATACACCATGGCCGGCGAATGCTCAAATATATGGCGGAAACGCTGTTTAAAATCGCGCGTGGTTTTCTTATTGATTATTTTTTTTACCTGTTTCGTCATTTTTTTGTATCACATATGGAATAACGCGTCTCTCGACATCTTCTCCGAGATTCATCACTGGTGATTCCTCTTTACGGGTAATGAAAAGTAGAATGTTGCGCCTTCGTTGGGCTTGCCTTCTGCCCAGGCGCGGCCTCCGTGGCGCTGGACGATACGCTGGACAGTTGCCAGGCCGACGCCCGTGCCTTCAAACTCGTCGACTTTATGAAGACGCTGGAAGATGCCGTACAGCTTGTCGTAGTACTCCATCTCAAAGCCGGCGCCGTTGTCCTTGATGTAATAAACGTTCTCGTCCCCTTCGACGTAGCCGCCCACTTCGATGAGCGCCGTCTCGCGGTACTTCGTGAACTTGGCGGCGTTGGAAAGGAGGTTGGAATAGACCTGCCTGATGAGTGTTGCATCACCGTAACCGACAGGCAAGCTGCCGACCGCGAGCTTGATGTTCCTCTCCGGGTTGATGGTCTCGATCTCTTTCCATGCGTCCTTGACAATGGCGTCCATGTCCAGCTTCGATGCAGAGAGCTGTTTTTTCACTACCCGCGACAGCGTCAGTATATCGTTGATGAGCTGGCCCATCGTCTGTGCATTCGACCTGATTGCATTGAATTTCCGCGTTGTCTCCGCGTCGAACTTATCACCCTCCTTGTTCATGATCAGGCGCGCATAACCGTCGATCGCGCGAAGCGGCGCGCGCAGGTCATGGGATACGGAGTAGCTGAAACTCTCAAGTTCTTTGTTCGCCGCCTCCATCTCAGCAGTGCGTTCCTTGACCAGATCTTCGAGGTGATCACGATATTTGACGAGCTCCGCGTCAATCCGTTTGCGCTCTGTCACGTCGCGTGCGGCGGCAAATACACCCTGAACTTGTCCCTGTGCGTCGCGATAAACCGTCGCGTTATAGAGAACGTCTGTCGTGCTTCCTGATGCATGGCGGATCGTCAGCGGGTAGTCCCGGATCTGGCCATCGCCGAGGATTTTTCTGTACCCTGCCTGCGCGGCATCAGGATCAGTGAAGTAGTCGGAAAAGTCCGTCCCGATTAGTTTCTGCCGACTCCAGCCCGTAACCTGCTCTGTCGATTCGTTCACGTCCGTGATCTTTCCTTCCGGACTGATCGTGACGAGAGGATCGAGGCTTGCTTCGATAAGGCTTCGCGAATACAGCGATGCGGCCCTGAGCTCCGCGGTCCTCTCGCTCACCCGCTGCTCCAGTTCTTGATTGAGGCGCCGCAACGCCGCCTCGGCCGCCCGGCGTTCGGTGACATCGGTCAGGATTAGGGCCAGCCGGCCGGGGGCCGGACGGTAGGCGGCGGCATCGAAGTACCTGCCGGTGGCCGGCAGGAGGATTTCGCCGTGGAAGGGCTCGCCGGTGGCGAGGACCTTCTCGTAGATGTCGAACACAGGGTTCCTGCCGGCGCGCGGAAAGACCTCCGAGTACCGTTTGCCGACCATCTCGTCGACGCGCTTTCCCAGGTGCCGATTCACCGCCGCGTTGACCGCTAGGTACTTGAAGTCGACCAACTGCCCAGGGTCGTCGAAGATCGGCTCGATCAGCAGTGCCGCCTCGTTGAGATTCTCAAAGAGGGATCGGTAGCGCTCCTCGCTTTCCCGCACAGCTTCCTCTGCCTGTCGCAGCTTTGTGGAATCGAAGTAATAACAGATGATGCCATACTGCCCGTCCGGAAGCATCATGCGGTGGAGTTCCCACTCGTAAGATTCGACGATTGCAGCGTCGGCGCGCGGGTTGATGAAGGGCGGCGAATAGTACGGCTCGCCGGTTTCAAGTGTATGGCGGAAATGGCCGATTATTTCCGCGGCAACATGCTCCGGCCAGAGAATGTGCATAGCTTCGGAAAAATCACGGCCTATAACGGGTTGCACATTCCGGAATGCTCCGTTCTGTGAACCGATATTCATCTGGGCGATGCGGAATTTAGAATCAACGATATAGATGCCGAACGGGGCGCGTTCTACCAATTCAGAGAACGTCTTCTGACTCTGGCTTACCCGCTCCTCGGCCCGTTTACGCTCGGTGATATCCACGTGATACCACAAAAGCCCGTATGATCTTTCATCCACATGTATCGGTACGAAATCCCGGAGTGCTGTCCGCCCGTCCCGCATGGCAATTTCCTCGCCTGTGACTGGCTGCCCCGCTCGAGCGATTTTCCAGATGCGTTCTACCTGCTCGTCGGGGTTGAAGTAAGCATTCTTGATTTTGTCGATCATCTCACTTGCGGTGATGCCTACGAGGTCTGCAGGCGTGTCCTGCAATCCAAAATAGTCGCATAATGCCTGATTGGTAAATGCGATTCTCCCCTTATTGTCGACGAGCACGATAGAGTTGTGTATGCTGGCAACAAGTGTGTTCAAGCGCTGCATAGTTGTTTGCAGCTCTCTCTCCGCCTGCTTGCGCTCGGTGATGTCGTGAGAGATGGAACCAACGCCGTACATTTGGCCATCAGCATCTACGAGCGGAAACTTATTCGCCAGGAAGATATGGTGGCCATCCAAGAGGTCAGCCACTTCCTCTATCTGAATGGCCTTGCCCGTCGCTATCACCTCTTTATCATGTGCACGCCAATAGTCGGCGACTTCCTTTGGGGCAATGTCGTAGTCGGTCTTGCCTTTTATTTCTTCCCGCGAGATTCTAAGCATTTTTTCCAGCGTGGCGTTGATGGTGATGAACTTCCCGTCATTGTCCTTAAGGAAGATCGGGGAAGTGCTGCCGTCGATAACGTCCTGCAGGAGTCGCTCCCTTGCCTGCAGTGCCGCCTCTGCCTGCTTGCGCTCAGTGATGTCGCGGCCGTAAATGTTGGCGTAGCTTTCGCCGGGGGCCGGTATCACCGTAACAGAGTAAAAGCGTCCGCCAATTTTTGCCTCGTTCTCCACCTCATGGCCTTCGGTCACGGCCTTTTTGAAAACAGAGAGTACCGGCTCATGCGGCTCTTCGCCGACCTCGCACTGCCATTCATGCAGCACCTTTGAAGCGGGATTGCAGTAGAGGACTTTTCCGTCTTTCGAAACACGCATGACCGGGTTCGGGTTTTCTTCCGGGAACCTTGCCAGCCACTCGGAACGAGCATGTTCTTCTCGCAGGGATATCTCTGCTCGCTTGCGCAGGAGAACCTGGAAGATCGCAGGGGTCAGCACTTCGATAGTACGCTGCTGCTCCGCAGTGTATCCGCCCTCGCGGTTACCGAGAGCGACCATGCCAACGGTTTTTCCATTTTGAATGAACGGTACGCCAAGAAACGCAGTCAAAGGCGGGTGGCCTTCCGGAAGACCTATGCTGTCCGCATGTTTGGAAGGTTCATTGACGATAAGGCTCTTACCATCCGTAAGCACTCGGCCATAAATGCCGTGGACCTTGCAATCGCCCGGCGGTCTGCGATGGCCGGTCTTGTCATACATTGCACACGCTTCCCAGCCGGGGTTGCTGATTGCTATGTCATGCAAGTATCCGTCGCGGCCGATCTCGCCTATGAAGCCGATCTTGCTGCCCGTCAATGCTTCCGCGATTGCGAGGCAACGCTCGCCGAGCTCCTCTTCCGTGTTGCTGACAATGACCTCCTGGAAGATGCGGCTCATGGCCCTCTGAACACTGTTCTGGAGGCGGATCTCCTCCTCAGTCCGCCTCCGTTCCGTAATATCACGGAAGAGGATGGTCAGGTTCTCAGGACCGGGGTAGGCGTGGACTTCCAGTATTGCGCCGGAAATGATGGAAGGGGTTTCGAAGTGGACGGGTTCACCTGTCTCCATCGCATGTTTGTATTCGCTCTCAATGACGCTGCCACGTATGGTGGGAAAGAGATCGAATAACGAGTGACCAATTAGTTCGTCCCGTGTTTTTCCCATATGGCGCAGCGTGTCGTCATTGACATGGACCAGTTGCCAGTCTCTGTTCAGGACATAGAATCCGTCCGCGATACTATCCACTATGAAGCCCAGACGGCGCTGTTCCTCCTCAAGCTCTGCCGTCCGCTCTTCGACGAGATCCTCAAGGTGCTCTCGATGCCGGGCCAGCTCCTCTTCAATCAGATTTCGTTCCGTGACGTCACGTGCCGCCGCGAATACGCCCTGCACTTCGCCCTGCGCACTGCGGTAGACTGTTGCGTTATACAGCACATCTGTTTCTTTTCCTGACGCGCCGCGAATTGTCAGGGGATAATCATGGACCTGGCCTTCGGCAAGAACCCTTCTGTAGCCTGCTTGCGCTGCATCGGGATCAGTAAAGTAATCGGAAAACTCAGTTCCGATCAGTTCACCGCGGGTCCGGCCGGTTATGTGTTCCGTCGCGTCGTTAACGTCGGTGATTTTTCCTTCGGGGCTGATCGTGACCAGCGGGTCGAGACTCGCTTCGATTAGGCTTCGTGCATACAGAGACGCGGCTCGCAACTCGACCGTCCGCTCCTGGACACGCTCCTCAAGCTCATCCTTCGCCGTCTGAAGCGCCGCCTGCGCCCGCTTGAGATCGTCCACATCAACGAAGGTGAGGACGACACCTTCGATATAATCGTCCTGCGTGCGGTAGGGCGTGATGCACCTGATGTACCACCTGCCGTCTTCTGCCTGCACCTCTGCGGAAATAGGCGTGAGATGCACCAGCACACGACGGGCATCGCCGAGAAGTGCGTCGTCGCTGAATCTGCGCAACACATCCCCTATGTGCCTGCCCGCGTCGGAAGCGATGAGTGAGAAAAGGTTTGTCACTGCGGGAGTGAAACGCTTTATCCTCAGGTTCTTGTCCAAAAATACAGTTGCGATATTCGTGCTGGAAAGAAGGTTCACCACATCGTTGTTGATGTTTTCCAGTTCATCGACCTTCTCTTGAAGACGTGTGTTGATTGTATTGAGTTCTTCATTCAGTGATTGAAGCTCTTCCTTCGATGTCTCCAGTTCCTCGTTTGCGGACTGCAGTTCCTCATTTGCCGCGGTCACTTCTTCATTTAAGGCCTTAAGCTCGTCATTGGAGTTCTCCAGTTGTTCGATGGTGCTCTGAAGTTCCTCGCGCGTAATCTTCAGCTCATCCATCAATTGCTGTGTGTCGCTTACCTCCGCAATCCTGCGACCCGACTTCACCACTGGAACGCGGTAGTCCTCAAAAGTAATCAGCAGCAGGCCGTCTATCTCACGCGGGTAGCGGAGCGGGCTTACGATCGCCTTTACATGCACTGACTTGTCCCCCCTTCGCACGCGGGCAGTGACGGCAACGGCCTTGTTGGATTCGAGGCACTTGCCGATAGCGCCGCGCAGGCGCGCCCGCAGGCCTTCTCTGGCCATATCCACGATGCGCGTGGTCAGTTCACCGGTGGGGAAGGTCATGTAGTCCTCCACGCGCCCATGCACGTAAAGGACGTGGAGCTTGCGGTCGATCATGACACAGGCGGGGACGAAACGGTCAAGAAGCATGTGCTGTGCGCCTGACGTTAGACTCATACGGGACGGCTGCGTCGCAATCGGCGGTTTTATGGCTGTCTGGTCGGGTTCGGTGGAAACGCGCACCGGGATTTCGATTCCCACACGGTGGCCGACGCCGATGCGCCGATAGATCCGCCACTTCTTTGCGACCGGTTCGAAGATGTCCTCCCGGTCTCCCACGTTCTCCGCTGTACCGAGAAAGAGAAATCCTCCCTCGCGTAGCGAAAAATGAAAAAGGTCGATGATCTTCTTCTGCACCTGCTGATCCAGATAGATGAGGAGATTACGACAGCTGATTAAATCGAGTCTGGAAAAGGGCGGATGGGCGGTGATGTTTTGCGGGGCGAAAACGATCCACTCCCGTATGTCCTTGACGACCTGATAGTGTCCGTCCTTGCGAAGAAAGAATCTTCTCAGCCGTGCAGGCGAGATGTTTTCACCCATGTCTTCCTTGGGGTATATTCCGCTCCGTGCCGTTGCAAGCGCGGTAACATCGGAGTCTGTCGCAAAGATCTGCACGCTCAATTTCTTGCCGGATTTCTCGACCTCCTCGGTGAGCAGCATGGCGAGGCTATATGCTTCTTTCCCTGTTGAGCATCCGGGAACCCAGGCTCTGATTTCCGAACCGGGCTCGGCATTTTCCACAATGGGCGATATGACCTTTTCCGTCAGGGTCTCCCATGCATGGGGCTGGCGAAAGAAGTCGGTGACACCGATAAGCAGATCTTTCTGCAGAAGGCCTACCTCACCGGGGTGCTCGTGCAGGAACTTTGCGTATTCATCGAGGGACGTAATCTTTGCGAGACCCATCCTGCGGTTCATCCTCCGAACAATAGTGCTTGGCTTGTAGCAGCGGAAGTCGTGTCCTATCTTTGCGCGGATGATATCCAGTACTGTGCGCACCTTGGGGTCGATACCGGCTGGGAATGCAGGTTCCCTTGTTTCCGTTTTGATTTGTTCAGCTAAATTCATAAGGGCTTCAGCGATGCCTTCTGCGGGCAGAACTATTTCAGCTACACCCGCATCAATTGCGCTCTTTGACATGTCCGGATGCTTTACGTTCGCGGGATCTTCTACGATGGTCCTGCCTCCCGCGGCCTTTATCTCGGAGAGTCCCAGCGTCCCATCGCTTCCTTTACCGGAGAGGAGGACGCCAATGCCGCGGCGCCTCTGGTCGATTGCCAGCGAGCAGAGGAAATGATCGATAGGCATTCGCAGGCCGTTGCATAGAACCGGCTGCTGCAGGGTGAGTTTTCCCCCTGTGATGTTGAGGAATTTGTCCGGTGGAATGACGTGAATGCGGTCTGCCAGAACGGGCATGCCGTTTTTGGCTTCGACGACGGAAAGGGCCGTCTGTTTCTTCAGCATCTTTACAAGCAGACCTCTGTGGGCACTGTGCATGTGCCGGATGACCACGAACGCTACACCTTGTCCGGCGGCCATTTTTGAGAATAGCTTCTGTAGAGATTTCTGAGAAGCTGCGGGCGCCCCTATGCCTACCACAATGACCGGGGCGCGGCTTTCGCCCGTATTGCCGCGAGCGGCTACTCCACTTTTCTTGAGCGCAGGCCGTCTTTTGTTGTTCTTACGCATTTATTCCTCCGCACAGTGCTTAAATTTAAAACACTCCACTGCTTTTGGATTGTCGAAAGAAAAAACATCTCACAACGCCATGCTGGACTTTTTGATCCGGCATTCAATTTCCGTGATTCAGAAATTCGGTTTACTCGGGGCAAATCCTTGGGGATTCTTAATGACACTTTTTTATTTTAAAAAGCATATGCGATGCTCTCATATATGTCAATGACAGTTTGGCATTGCAAGTCCGGCCGAACTGAGAGGCAACTATGCAGAAATATGGCAACAATTTTGTTCAGTACGCTTCGTCCATGGTGCGTGGAAGAAGAGAAAATCATCCTTGTCAGCAGTTGCAATATCTGGTAGTGCACACTATCTGTATTATTCTCGCATTTCGCAGCAAGGTAAATATTAGACTCCTCACATCTGTTCGGAATGACAATTGCGGTGTTATGAAGGAAATATTAAGCGTCACAGAGTTGAATGAGAGTATCAAACACCTCCTCGAGGAGAGCTTCGACTCGCTCTGGGTGGAAGGGGAGGTCTCTAATCTGCGCCGTCCCGCATCAGGGCATATATACTTTACACTGAAGGATGAAAAGAGCCAGATC